>JBLIHL010000138.1:0-11853 GCA_047635895.1 Paracoccaceae bacterium
ATGCCATAAATACAGCGCGGTGTCTCAGCGATCGGGCGGTTCGGCATTCACTGCCTTGGTAGCAGTCGTGACGGGTACCGACGTGCCCGGTGCCGACTTCCCGGTACCGACCCGCTGCCGTCGGCGCGCCAGCGCCCGACGCGTGGGCTGTGTCACGGCTGGTAGCGACCAGGCCGGTAGCGACTGGGACGGTAGCGACTGCCTGCCGTCGGCGCGCAGCGCTCGACGCGTGGGCTGGGTCTTGACCGGTACCGACTGCCCGGCACCGACTGCCTGCCGTCGGCGCGCAGCGCTCGACGCGTGGGCTGGGTCTTGACCGGTACCGACTGCTCGGCACCGACTGCCTGCCGTCGGCGCGCAGCGCTCGACGCGTGGGCTGTGTCTTGACCGAAAACGTCTCGCGTCGGGCCGCCCGTCGGCAGGACCCAAGACGGTAGCGCGCAAGCCTCAACCCACGCGTCGAGCGCTTCGCGCCGACGGCAGGCAACCGCTACCGTCCCAGTCGCTACCGGCCTGGTCGCTACCGGCCGTGACACAGCCCACGCGTCGAGCGCTGCGCGCCGACGGCAGCAGGTCGATACCGGGAAGTCGACACCGGACACGTCGGTACCCGTCAAGACTGCTACCAAGGCAGTGAATGCCAAACCGCCCGATCGCTGAGACACCGCGCTGTATTTATGCGCCCATCGCCTGACGGCGCTGGAGCGATTATGTCCCCGTGCGCTCGCCGCGCAGGCGTCCTCGCCGGACGGGCGTGCTGCCGCACGGGCCTCCTCGCCGGAGGGGCCGCGAGGGCGAGCCTCGCGCGCGCCGCACGGAGCCCTGCGGGCACCGCGCTATGGCACGGGCGTCCTGCGGACGCGTGGGACGGTTTCGGACTAGTCGACTCCAGCACAGCACCACAAGCCCACAACGTCACAACGTCACAACGTCACAACGTCACAAACCACAACACTCGCCCATGCGGGCGAGCAGCCACATAACCCACCCCGAAAACGCCGCCACTCAACTACTGAGGCCGCCGAGTCCAGACCGTTGTCTCACCCGTCGGCGCATGCTTTCGATAGCCGAAAAGATGCAGGAGACTCGTCGTGAAAGCCGATGCCCCGCGGCGCGCCGTCACGTGACCCGCCCTGGAATCCAACGCCTTCACGCTCGGCAGAAGGCGCAGCGAATGTTCGAACCAGGACCTTCGCAAAAGCCTGGAGAAGAACAGCCACGCTCCACCGACCTCTCGGCACAGAAAGAACCCCTCGCTGCCGAGCCCCTGGTAAAGCGGCATCAGCATGAAGCCACCAATCGGCGCCGGCACCGGCGTAGAACCCTCATGTGCTAACTGCTGGTCGAGATTGACCGGCATGAAGTTCGTCCAGCCGGCATCCATGAGAAAGTGCGAGTCCACATCAATCACGTGGGCATAAACAAGGTCCAGCACCTCTGGAACGTCATCGCACGACGCCCTCATCAACACACGCGCGCGATCAACACGCTCGTCATGCTCAGGCAGCACCCCCAAGTGATTGAGCGCCACCCAAAGACCATCACGCAGGATCTCCTGCGTAAGCGCCGCATCATGCTGCCCGCCCTCGATCACCACCGCGGTATCACCCTGGCTCACCAGCCAGGTAAGCAGCGGGCCTTCGATGCGTTCCTCCAGTCCAAGGATCACCGGCAGTCCAATATCCCGGGCCAGTCGGCGGCTGGGGATCGAGTCCGGCACCACCGAGAAACCGCCACCATCAACAGAAGTCGAGTGCAGGTCGATCAGAACCACGCGCTGAGCCTTAGCCCGAGCACCGTCTCGCTCTGCCTCGATCGTGCTGAACAGCGCACGGAGTTCGCGCTCGTCCGGCCGGTCGTCCTCAGGTGAACGACCACCCAGGGGCTGAAGGTTCTCCGGCTTCCAAAGGCGATTGAGATCCTGCCCCTGGTGGCGGAGGCCGAGTTGGATCGCCGCCAAGTTACCGGCCAACGCGACAATCCGCCCACCGGTCGGCGTGTCCTCAAGGCTCTCAAGCACCTCACGAACCGCGCGTACCCCCGCGGGCTCATTGCCATGCAGGCCAGCCGTGATGATCACCAATGGACCCGGGCGCCCGTCGTCCTTGATACCGATCTCCCGCTGGAGCCCGTCCAGGTCAGGGTAATAGGCTTGCGGAATGGCGGCGGGGACCAGGGGCTCGGAGCTGGATTCGAAACGCGTCATCTCCCGGTATCATCGGATAAAGAAGAGATGAAGCCCCGCCCCCATTCAGGAAGTTTTGGAGGAAGATCCCGTCGATCTAAATGCCGCCCCCCTTGGGGGATTCAAGGGTCTGCCTGAGAAGCCTAGCCGCCGCATCCACAAAGTCATGCTCAGTCACGATTCCGACGAGACGACCATTCTCCACGACGGGCAGGCACCCGATCTTCATCCCGTTCATCTTCTCGATAGCGGCCAAGGTCGTGTCCCCCGGTGAGATCGTGACAGGGTCCTTCGCCATCACCTCTCGCACGGCAAGGGGCGCATCGCTAGCTCGTTTGCCGTGACGTCTCGCCACAAGGCGCATCAGCATCCTCTGAGAGAGCAGGCCCACGAGCTTGCCGTCACCGTCTTCTACAGGGACGTAACGGATGTGCTCCCAGTCCATGAGGCTCACCGCAAGGTCAATCACATCCTCCGGGTGCACGGTGAAGACGTCGCGGCTCATGATCTGAGCCACGGTCTTGAAGCTGTGGCGCCAGTCCGTCGTGTCATCGAGGTCCGCCAGCGCCCAGCGGTGGCCCGGCAGGCCCGTGGCCTGGCGGGCGTAGGTGGCCGAAGCGAGCGCGCGATGGCGCTCGTCCTGGGTCCCTTTATCGCCCATGCTAGCCAGGGAATCGAGGGCCCATTGTGCGCCGGTGCGACCCGAAGAGACTCGCTCTTCGATCAGGCCAAGGTACTTGTCGATATCCGACGAATCGATGTTCTTGAACGCCAGCCCCTCGCGCGCCCGCGGAAGCAGATCCGAAAGGATGAGATCCCGCGCGCTGACGCGTCGACCGTTGAACCAGCGCATCTCGGCGCTCAAGCCGTAGCGCGCCGCCGCCATGAAGTTGCCCTTGGCGTCATCGAACTCCATGATGCGCCGCACGTCATCGAGCTCCTCTCCGTAGGCGATCATGAGTCCAAAGAAGAACGCGGCGTTGGCGATCTCGTCCTCTGGCGTCGGGCCTGCCGGAAGGACGCGGTTCTCGATGCGCAGGTGCGGCTTGCCGTCCGAAATCCCGTAGCAGGGTCGGTTCCAGCGATAGACCGTCCCGTTGTGCATGCGAAGCGCATCGAGGGTCGGGATTCCACCGTTCTCCAGCGTTTCGAACGAGCTGCTGATTTTGTCAGCGCCAAGGAGCAACCGGAAGCGCGCCACGTCCTCACGGAAAATCTCGATCACGCCGTCCTTGACCCAGCGCTCGCCGAACGTCACGCGCTGGCGCTGATTCCGCGCGAGCTGCGAGGCGTTACGCACGTCGAGGGACTGCGCGAACAGCGCGACGCGCGACTCGTGCCAAAGCCTGTGCTGCAGCAGTACGGGCGAATTCACCGCCGCGGCCATCACGGGACCGGTGACGAGCTGCGCGAGGTTGTAAAGATTGGCAAACTCGTCGTCGTGGACCTGAAAGTGGATCTGGAAGGACGTGTTGCACGCCTCCATCATCACGTTGTCGTGCACGACGCGAAGCTCGTCCAGGCCCTTGATGAGCGTTTCGAAGTGCCCGCCGCGCATCTCCACCATGACGCGATTGAGGCGGTGGTAGCGCTCGCTCTCCGCCATGTTCTTCAGCGAGAGATCGGACTGGTGCAGCGTGGGGAGGATACCGCACATCAAGATCCGCGCGTCCTCGGCCTGGGCCGCGCCGCGTGCATCACGAATGAGCACATCGAGCTCCTCCTGCATGTCAGAGAGGCACTTACCCGTGAGCGGCTGCGGGGAGAGATTGGCCTCGATATTGAACGCCGCCAGCTCACGGGTGTAGTTGCCTTTAAGCCGCGCGAGAACCTCACTCTGCTTCGCGACTGCATGCCAGGAATCATCGACCAGGAAAAGCTCTTGCTCGGCACCAATACGGCGAACGTCGCGCTCGATCATCCCGCGTTCGATCATGGTTTCGAGCGCCTGGATGTCTTCCAGAACGGCCTGCATGAACGTTCGAAGGTCCGTGTTGTCGCTAGCGGTCGTGTCCGTGTTTCCCATGATTTCATCTTAGCGTGACTTCCCGAAAACCTGCAGTGCCTACCATGGGCATCAACAACGATGAACGCCCCAGGATGGAAGCGCGGCCTCGCCCCATCAGCGCCACGCTGTCGCGGACGGGCTCATCGCCGTTGGGAACCGACCCGACGGGCCCCGCCTTGACATGGGATACTGCAGGGACCTTGAGCCCACCCAACACACACACCGACCCATCCACATCCGCGGACGCCCCTGGCGAATCCCCCGCCATCGCCGGAGCGGAGCTGTGGCTCTCTAGCCCGATTCGCCTGGCTATCCTTGCGGGCGCGGTCGTCCTTCTGGCCACGCTCGCGACCGCCATCGGCGAGATCGAGCTGCTGAGCGCCGGCGGCATCGACCAGCGCGATATCCATGTCCTTGTGCGCCAGGTGGTGATCTGGACGCTCTGGGCGCTCGCTGCACCGGCGCTCCTCTGGGCCGCGGTGGGACTGGGGCGGCGGCTCCCCCACTGGTCGCTGATACTGGGCGCCCATCTGGCACTTGCGCTGTTCATGGGCTCGCTCTTTCTGTGCGCCGAGATCGAGATCATCGAGGCCAGCCAATCAGAGGCCAAGACCCAGGATTTCGCCCGGGTCATCCAGTGGATGGCGTCGAGGGAGGAAGGGGGACGGCGCGGTGAGGGGCCGGATAGCCAGCTCCGCGGTGGCATGGAGCAGAATCGGCTCGCGCGGGAGGCCGAGTTCCGAGCGCAGGATCCGCCAGCCCCTCCGACCAGCCCAGGTGGGACGGCAGCTGAGAACGAAACGGACCGCGAGCCATCACGGCGCCGCGGTGGGCGCCGTGGAGAACCTCGCAGCTCCGGCGGTGGCCCGAGGGCTGAAGGGGGCCCGCCACGAAGCCGGGGGGGGTGGTCTCGGACGGCCGGCTGGAGCGTATCTACGGGCAGCCTGACGGCTGACTTCAGACGGCGCTGGCCCCTCCGCGTACCTCGCTATGCCCTGGTCTATTTTGCCGTGATCGGCATCGGACTTGGGATTCGCTCGTTCCTGAGCGGCCGGAGCCAGGAACGGCTGAACGCTCGCCTGGAGGCCGACCTTGCACGGGCCAGGCTCGACGCCCTGAAGGGCCAGCTGCACCCCCATTTCCTGTTCAACTCACTGCATTCGGTGGGCGGGCTGATCCGCACGTCGCGGCCGGACGACGCGCTCACGGCGCTGGCCTCCATCGGCGATCTTCTGCGCACCAGCCTCGACGCAAAGCCCGAGCAGTTCGTGCCGCTGGAATCTGAGGTGGGGCTGATCCAGCGCTACCTGGACGTCGAGTCGCTACGGCTCGGGGACCGCTTAAAAATCACGATCGACGTCCCGCCCGAGCTGATGCCCGCCGAGGTGCCGACGTTCATCGCGCAACCGCTCGTGGAGAACGCGATCAAGCACGCCGTGGCCGCGCGCGCGAGCGGCGGCTCGATCACGGTGCGCGCACGCCAGGAAGGCGGCGTCCGCCTCCTCCTCGACGTCCTCGATGACGGTCCCGGCTACGACCCTAGAACCGCCACCCCGGGCGTGGGCATCGCCCACGTCACCGAGCGACTCCAGGCGCTCTTCGGCGATGGAGCCAGCCTCGACGTTCAGGCCCTGCCTGAGGGCGGGACTCGAGCCCGACTGACGCTTCCCCTGGATGACCTCGAAACGCTCGATACCCCATGAATTCCGCCGTTCCTCCCATGCGAGTGCTCGTCGCCGACGATGAGCCCCACGCCTTGGCCACCCTCGAGGAGCTCGTCCGCGGACACCCCGATCTTGAACTGGTCGCGGCCTGCACCGACGGAGAGAGCGCCGTCCGGGAATCGCTCGCACACCACCCGGATCTCCTGATCCTGGACGTCCAGATGCCAGGTGCGACGGGCCTTGAGGTCGTCAGTGTGCTCCAGCCGGAGCAACGCCCCCTGGTGATCTTTGCCACGGCACACGACGACCACGCGGTGGAGGCATTTGCTCTCCACGCTGTCGACTACCTGCTCAAGCCATTTGATGACGCACGCTTCCGCGTCGCGCTCGACCGAGCCCGCGTACGCCGGCGCGAGGAGGGGCCAGGCCCTAACGAGGAGCGGCTCCAAGGCGTGCTCAGTGAACAAGGTGAGGACCGGATCGCCATTCACCGCGGCGGCTCCCTCGTCCTCGTCGCCTTCGACCAGATCACGTGGATCGAGTCCGCCGACCAGTACGTGCGGCTGCACCTCAAGGACGGCGGCGAGGAGCTCATGCGCGCTTCGATGGCCAACATCGAGAAGCGGCTAGATGGTCCGCGCTTCATGCGCGTTCACCGTTCGGCGATCGTCGCCATCGATCAAATCCAGGGACTGAAGAGCGCCACGTCCGGGACCGGCGAAATCACGCTCAGGAACGGAACGTGCGTACCAGTGAGTCGCACGCGCCTCGCGCTCGTCAGGCGCTCCCTCAAGTAGGGCCCCGTTCGTAACAGAAACGTGTGGCCTCGCGTAACAGGACGCGACCTGCACCGTTCCCAACACGGCTACGCCCGGAAGCGCCAAGGCAGGCGATCCTGCGAAACTATGGGTCGACAAGCCCGTTTGAGTGCCACATAACGGATGTGCGCCTGCCAAGCAGGCTCGCCTCACCGCTTCGGCCTCTCGCTCCGCAATCAGCCAACCAAGCTGTTTCCAACCGTACAAATTCATGACCATCACCTCGACTCTCCCCCGCGTTCGCCGTTCCAGCGGATTCCTCCTGGCGGGTGGCGCGCTGGCAGCCGTCAGCGCGGGCGCGACCCTGCTGCTCGGCGGCCTCCAGACGAACTACGAGAAGGCCCGCGTCTTCGAAGTGAGCTACTCCACGGAGTCATCGACGGAGACCCTCAAGATGGAGGTGATGCGCAACGGCGAGCCGATGGATCGCGGGGGACGCGGCGGCGGCGAACGGACGCAGACGTTCGAGCTGGCCTACACCGATACGGTCCTGGAAGCGGCTGACGGATCGCCGAGCAAGACCCAGCGCGTCTTCGACTCGATCGGCGGCGACTCAAGCTCGGAGGGACGCGACGGTCCGGTCGAACGAAGCCTTGAGAGCGCGTTCGACGGCCTGACGCTTGTACTGAGCGAGTCCGCCGGTGAGGTGAAGATCGAAGTCACCGACGGGGACGCTCCGGACGAGGACCGACTCCAAGGACACTCCCTGCGCCTGCCCCTCGACGGCCTCATGCCCAAAGAGAGCGTCGAAGTGGGTGCTGAGTGGGAGATCGAAGGCCTCGCCTTCCTCGCCGCGATCGGAACCGACCTCCAGACCAAGCTCACTGACCCCGCGGAGCGCGGTGGCGGCGGAGAGCGCGGCGGCCGCGGCGGCGGCGGCGGCGGCCAGCGCGGTCAGCGCGGTGGCCAGCGCGGTGGCGGCGGCAATGGAATGCTTGCCCAGGGCGACTGGACCATCACCGCGACCCTCACGGACGAGACCCGCGACGTCGACGGCGTGAGCTGCGCCGTCATCAAGATCGAAGCCGACGTGGAGGGCGAGCCCGAAGCGGGCGGCGGCGGCCGCGGAGGCATGCAAACCGATCGCAGCTTCGAGGGAACGTTTGAAGGCGAGCTCCTCTTCTGCACGGAGAAGTCCTACCCGGTCAGTCTCGACGTATCCGGCTCCTACCAACTCTCGGCGGACATGTCCTCAGACAGTGATCGCGGCTCATTCGAGATGTCAAGCATCGTCGAAACCACGATCACCGCCAACGTCACGGTCGGGGCAAGCACCGCCTCGAGCGACGACTGATTCAAGACCAGCGCGATAGGTCCTTGACCGTCGTACCCCGATCCTCAACCTCCACTCAACATGTCAAACCCACTCCCCCTTGTCTTGATCGCCAGCCTCGTGGCCGGCGGCGCTGGCGCCGCCGCCACGACGATGCTCTCCTCCAAGCCCGCAGCGACGTCCACCACGAGCGGTATCACCCAGGACAACACCGATATCCTGGCGAAGCTCGACAGCATGGAGCAGTCCTATTATTCCATGGCGGATAGGCTCGAGGCGCTGGAGAGAAACTCCGAGCTCGTGCCCGTCGGGAACGGTGCCGAGCGAATTTCCGCCGTGGCGCCTGAGATCGTGCTCGAGGACGCCGTGCGCAACGTGCTCGCCTCGATGGACGACACCGAGACCGTGGCGGCCACGCCCAAGCTCGAGCAAGCCGTCGCCGCCGTGATCGAGATGCGGGAAGAGCGGAGCAAGCTCGAGCGCGACCAGAAGCGCGCCGAGGCGGAGGAGAAGCGCCTCGAGGACAGGCTCGCCAAGCTCCAGACCGACCTCGGGCTTGACCAGAACCAGCTCAACTCGATGCGGACGATCTACCAGGACCAGGATGAACAGCGCGCAGGGCTCCGCGACAAGATGACCGAGCTGCGCGACGGCGGCGGATCCCGCGAGGATATCCGCACGATCTGGACGGACATGCGCGACTCGGCCAACACGGCGATTGAGGGCGTTTTGACGCCCTCGCAGTACGAAAGCTACCAGGAGTCCAACCAGAGCGATCGAGGCTTTGGTCGCGGTGGCGGCGGTGGCAACACCGGCGGCGGCGGCGGCCGCGGCGGCCGATAACCAGGTAAAGAGAACGTCGGAGTGAGTCACCTCGGGAAGGAGGTGCCTCGATCCGTGAGAGGCGGCATCAGGCCCCGTCCAGCAACTTGCTGGTCGGGGCCTACTTTATGCTCCGTATCCGCCGCGTAAATCGGCTCTCGTACGTGATTCCAACACGCTGCATCACCCTGAGAGTCTCGCGATCAAGCTCAAACGCCGATAGGGCCCCTTGGGCACCCAACCGACGTACACTCCTCGGGTCACTGCCCCGCGTATCCCCTCCGGACGCTCTCCCGTTCGGTATTCCGACCCACGCATAAGGTTCACCCCACGCACGATGCGAATCCAATCCGACTCCACCGCCCGCTTTAAGGGCCTTGCCCTTCTAGGGGCGGTCACCCTAGCGCTCAGCTACAGCGCCGGCGCTGGCGGCGACGGCCGCGTCGACCGCTTCGCGCAGCTCCGCGCCGAGCTTCCGACGCCCAACGCCTACCGGACGGCCTCGGGCGCCCCGGGCCACGACTACTGGCAGCAGCAGGTCGACTACAAGATCGAGGTCTCCCTCGATGACGAGACCCAGACGATCTCAGGCTCCGAGGCGATCAGCTACCACAACAACTCCCCGGACGAGCTGCGCTACCTGTGGCTCCTCGTCGAGCCGAATCTCTTCACGCCGGAGGCCCACGCTGTAGCGACATCGCTCGCGCCGAACCTCGACAGCGGAATGAGCTTCAGCGGCCTCAAGGCCATGATGGAGCGCCAGACCTTCGACGGCGGCGCCAAGATCAGCAGCGTCCGTGACCTGTTCGGCAACGACCTTGAGCACACCGTCGTCAACACGACGATGCGCATCGATCTCCCCGAGCCGCTTCAGCCGGGCGAGACCTTCGAGTTTGCGCTCGACTGGCAGCACAAGGTCAACCCGAGCAAGACCATCGGCGGCCGAACGGGCGTCGAGTTCTTCGAAGAGGACGGCAACTACCTCTACGAGATGGCCCAGTGGTTCCCGCGTCTCTGCGCGTACACCGACTACATGGGCTGGCAGAACAAGGAGTACCTGGGCCGCGGCGAGTTCACCCTGGAGTTCGGCAACTATGTCGTGAGCATCACCGTCCCCGACGACCACGTCGTCGCGTCGACCGGCGTGCTCCAGAACCCGAAGTCGTGCCTCAAGCCCGAATGGATCGAGCGCCTCAAGGTGGCTGAGACCGCCGACGAGCCCGTCTTGATCGTCACGAAGGACGAGGCGGCCGCCAACGAAACGACGGCCCCCACCGGAACGAAGACCTGGACCTATGCCGCGCAGAACGTGCGCGACTTCGCCTGGGCATCGTCCCGCAAGTTCCTCTGGGACGCCAAGCTGCACCAGAGCCCCGAAGGTGATCCGGTTTGGGCGATGTCCTACTGGCCGAAGGAAGGCGAGCCCCTGTGGAGCCGCTACTCCACGCACTCGATCATCCAGACGCTTGACGTCTACGGCAAGTTCACGTTCCCCTACCCCTACCCGGTGGCGATCTCCGTCAACGGCCCGGTGGGCGGCATGGAGTACCCGATGATCTGCTTCAACGGCCCCCGGCCGGAGAAGGATGGAACGTATTCCGCAGGTACCAAGCACGGTCTGATCTCGGTGATCATTCACGAGGTTGGACACAACTGGTTCCCGATGATCGTCAACTCGGACGAGCGCCAGTGGACCTGGATGGACGAGGGCCTGAACACCTTCTGCCAGTTCCTTGCAGAGTCGGAGTGGCAGGACAAGTATCCGTCCCGCCGCGGCGACCCCGCGAACATGGCCCGCTACATGACGAGCCAGGCACAGGTGCCAATCATGACGAACTCGGAGAGCGTTCTCCAGTTCGGCAACAACGCCTACGGCAAGCCTGCGACCGCGCTCAACGTGCTCCGTGAGACCGTCATGGGCCGAGAGCTCTTTGACTTCGCGTTCAAGGAGTACAGCCGCCGCTGGATGTTCAAGCGTCCTGAGCCTGCGGACCTGTTTCGCACGATGGAGGACGCCAGCGGCGTGGACCTCGACTGGTTCTGGCGCGGATGGTTCTTCACCACCGAGCACACGGACATCGCCATCCTCGGCGTGAAGCAGTACCGAATCGACACCCAGAACCCGGAGATCGAGAAGACCCTGCGCCTTGAAAGGCGTGAAGGCCGCCCGGTCACCATGTCGACCCTCCGCAACGCAGAGCTCCCGAAGTACGTGGAGCGCTACCCCGCGCTCGTCGACTTCTACAACACCTACGACGAGCTCGACATCACGGCCAAGGACGTCGCGACCTACGAGAAGTTCCTTGAGGGTCGCTCCGATGAGGAGAAGGCCATGCTTGAAAGCGAGACCCGTTTCATCACGGTCGAGCTCGAGAACCAGGGCGGACTTCCGATGCCGGTCATCCTCGAGGCACATTTCGCCGACGGCTCGACGAGCGAGACGCGCGTGCCTGCTGAGGTGTGGCGCTCCAACACGGCCACCATCACCAAGATGATCGTTGCGGATAAGGACGTCGTCAAGATCGTCCTTGACCCCCACAGCGAGACGGCCGATGCGGACACAGACGACAACGTCTGGCCGCAGGCAATCGACACGGGTCGTCTCAGGCTCCGCGCCGACCGCGAGCGCGGCGGCGGCAACCCCATGAAGTCTGCCCAGGATGAAGCTAAGAAGCTGAAGAGGAGGTCGCCGGATGTGACGGCGGCTGGCTCTGACGCTGAAGGCGACGATCAGGACTGATACCTGCTGGCGCCAGGGCACCCGGAATGTTCCGGGGCCTGGTGACTGACGGCTGGGCCGCTCGCCCGAATGGGCGAGTTTGGGCTTTGGGTTTTGGGCCGATTGGCCCGGCCCAAGGCCGCCCCACGCGTCCGCAGGACGCCCGGTCCAGAGCGCGTGCCCGTAGGGCGCGTGCGGCCCGGCGCGAGGCTCGCCCTCGCGGCCCCTCCGGCGAGGAGGCCCGTGCGGCAGCACGCCCGTCCGGCGAGGACGCCTGCGCGCGCCCCATCCTCGTCAGAGGATGGGCCAGAAACACTGTGCGCTGTCTCAGCGATCGGGCGGTTCGGCATTCAGTGCCTTGGTA
>JBLIHL010000139.1:0-11852 GCA_047635895.1 Paracoccaceae bacterium
GCTGGCCATGCCGCTGCCGTAGTGGATGTAGAGTTCTCGGCGACCGCCCCGGATCTCTTCGTCCTTGACGTTCGTCGCCTCGGCGGCGGCCTCCGCGGACGGCTTCTTGTCGAGGAATGTGACGGCAGTTCGGTTCGGCGCCGCCTCTGGAAACGGATTGTCAGCCAGAATCTTCTGCAGCTCCTTCTCGCCGCGCACCATGACCCCGACGGGTTTCCCTGCGTAGGCCTCGAGCTTCGCTTCCAGCGCCTTCTTCACCTTGGCCTCGGATTCGTTGGTCAGGAAGACGACGTTCCCGCTCGCAATGTAGGTCTTGACCTGCTGGAAGCCGCAGGCCTCACACATCGCCTTGAGCTCGACCATGGGGAGCTTGCCGGTTCCACCGACGTTGACGGCACGGAGCAGAGCGACAGTGGGCTTCATGGTGTTCGTGGGTGGGAGCGCAGGCGATGTAGCCCATCACGGAGTTTCATCCGTTCAGCTTCTGCTTTTCTAGACTACTCGTTGGGGCGGTCGAAGGTCAGGTGCCCGACCGCGAGGACTCGGTGTTCAGGCAAGGTTAGCTGCTTGGGCAATTCTCAAGAGCGTTCGGACGAAGTGCTTCATGTCCCCTCCATGGCGCTGGGGTTATCCTGCCGCCAAGATGCCACTGGCAAGCCCTCGTCCCCACGTAGATGGGCCACCCCACGACCCATGGAACCGAAACAAGAAACCGAGGACCGCTTTGACGACGGTGAACTGAATCTGTCGTCCGCCGTCGACTCGATCAAGGCCTTCCAGAAGCAGCGCATCCTCCAATGGTGCCTTCGAAGCGCCATCACCGGCACCTTCCTCTGGTGGCTCAGCACCATGTACAGCTGGGTCGGTGTGATCTTCTACATCTGGGCGACGATCGCCGCCCTCTCGCTCATCGCGCTGGTTTTCCTCCCGTCGCTTGTCGGGAATCGGATTCAGGCCATGCAAGATCGAATGACCGAGAGCGTCGGTTTCGGAGGCCTTCCGAACGCTCCCCGCGACGTCGAGACGATGGACGTCGAAGAGGGCGGCGACGACACGCCACTGCTTGAGGCGCCAGATTCTTCAAGCTCAGTCCCTGAATTCGCGCCTGTCCCGCTGGAAGAGCAGCTGGCTGAACTCGAACGCTTCGGCATTCGGCTCCATCGGGACGCGTCGGTTGATGACCTTTGCCACAGCTTCAATCGGGAGTTCTTGGAGTCGGACCCTTACGACGCGCTGCTGTTCCTGATGGGTTCAGAGGTCGAGCGCGAACCGTACGGGCGGCACTTCTCTGACGCCGCCTGGGCCTTCGATTCAAAGTGCATCGGGGGCGACGGGAGCTACGTGGCCATCGTTCAGAACATCGCGCGAATCTCCGGCAAGAAAGACCAGCTGGAGGGACTTCAGGATTCTGTCGACCTGGACGCCGGCAGTGCGTCGCTCGAGTACACGCTCGCCGGGCAGAAGCGTCAGTTCCAACCCGTGGTCAACAGCGATTGGGCCGACCCTGCCACCATCCAAGGAATCATCGATCAGTTCGCTGATGGGGACATCGGCTTCTACGGCATCAGCAACGGGCAGGGCACGATCATCTACTGTCTGAAGCGCGAGGACGCAGTTGGCTTCGAAGCGCTTGTGCCCCAGGAAGTCATGGAGATCGCCTGAGGCCAGGGCGCCGGCTCAGCCCGGGGGGAGCCTCTCGAACAGCCCTGCTCGCGCCACAGATGCCTCGACAGGGTTCCCGCAACACAGGGTCCGCAACAGGGTCTTTCGGGCCGCTCAGGCGGTCTCCCAGTTGAGCCACTCTTCGTTGCTACTCTCGAGCTCGGATTCCACTTCGGCCAGGCGGAACTGCGTGTCACGCACCTTGCCCGAGTCGCTGTAAACAGCCTCGGTGGCCATGGAGGCGGTGAGCTTTTCCTTCTCGACCTCGAGCCCCATGATCCGCTTCTCGAGCTTCTCGAACATGTACGGGTTGCGAGGGCCCTTGCTCTTCGAGGACTTCTTCCCCTTGGCCGTGCTGCCCTTGCCCCTGCGCTGGGCGGCTTCTTCCTTGTCGCGCGCCGCCTTCTTGGCTGCGGTTTCGCGGCGCGCCTTCTCTTCCATGGCGGCGTCGCGCTCATCGAGCTTCGATGCGCGCCAGGCCGAGTAGTTCCCGTCGAACTCAAACACGCCTTCCGGTCCGACCTCGATGGTCTTCTGGCAGACGCCGTCCAGGAATTCACGGTCGTGGCTGATGCAGACGATCGCGCCCTGGAAGGCGCTTAGCATCTCCTCGAGTGAAGTGCGGCTCGCGAGGTCCAGGTGGTTGGTGGGCTCGTCGAGCGCGAACCAGGACGGCTTCGTCAGGACGAGAAGCGACAGCGACAGCCGCGCCCGCTCGCCGCCGGACAGCGTCTTGATCACCTTCTCGCACTCGTCGCCGCGGAAGAGGAACTTCGCCAGGTGATCGCGGATCTCCTGGTCGATCATCTCCGGATAGTTGCGCCGGATCTCCTCGAGCGGCGTGTGGTCATCGCGCAGGTGGGACGTGTCCTGGTCGTAGTAGGCGACCTTGGCGCCGTGGCCGCGAATGACCTCACCCGACAGTGGCGCCATCAGGCCGGCGAGGATTTTCATCAGCGTCGACTTGCCCGCGCCGTTGGGCCCCACGATGCCGATGCGCTCTCCGCGACCGACTCGGATATCGACGTTCTTGAGAAGAACGTTCCCCTCGTAGCCGCCGAAGAGCTTCTCGGTGTGCAGCACGCGTTCACCTCCGCGCGCCGCCTCAGGGGGCTGAATGACCGGCCGGCGCACGTCGTGGTACGGCCTCACCAGGCGCACGATGTTGGAGAGCTTCTTAGCGCGGCCCTTGGCCTCTGCCGTCCGCTGGCTCCCCATGTTCTTCTTGATGAACGCGTCTTCCTTCTTGAGCATCTCTTGCTGCTGCTCGTAGGCGCGGATTCCCGTCTCGTACTTCTCCGCCTTCAGCTGGAGGAACTTCGGGTAGTTGCCGTTGTACGCCACGATCTGGCCGCGCTCGAGCTCGACGATGCGGTTGATGCAATTCGTCAGTAGACGCCGGTCGTGGCTGACGATGAGCACGCCCGTGGGCTGGTCCTTGAGGTAGCGCTCGAGCCACTCGATCCCCTCGAGGTCGAGGTGGTTGGTCGGCTCGTCGAGGAGCAGGAGGTCATGCCCGCAGATGAGCTCACGCGCGAGGGCGACGCGGTTCTTCTCGCCGCCCGAGAGCAGCCTAGCCTCGCGGTCCCAGTGGGAATCAGGGAGCCCGATGCCTGACATCACGGACTCGACCTTGCGCTCGGTGTCCCAGCCGCCGAGCGTCTCGATGCGAGCGCTCAGCGAATCATGCTCGGACATCAGGCGGTCGAGCATGTCCCCTTCGGCCGTTCCCATCTCGGCCGCGCACTCCTCGTAGCGAGCAATGGCCTTGTGGAGCTCGTCGAGTCCCGTCGTGACGTAGTCACGCGCGGACACGCCGGGGTGGAACTTGGGCCGCTGCGGCACGACGCCGAGGCGGGCACCTTTGCGCACCCTGACCTCGCCCCAGTCCGGCGTCTCCTCGCCCGAAATCATGCGGAACAGGGTGGTCTTGCCACCTCCATTCCGACCCACGATGCCGATCTTTTGGCCGGGGTCGATGGACAGGGACGCGCCTCGCAGCACTTCTTGTGCTGCGAAATGCTTCTTGATGTTGTCTAGAACGAGTAAGGACATCGCGCGGGGAGTTTACCCGCCAGGTCCGCGTCCCTGGCGCTCAAGCCGCGCCGTTTACGACCCGCCTTCTTGCCGAGCTCACTCAGGGGCTTCTTTTCGGGGCCCTTTCTTGCCGGCGCCTCGGGCGCCCGGGAGGGCCGTCGCCTCGACGATCGCGGCCTGGAGCGAGCCGTCACGGAAGGCGCTCCGCTGCGCCTTGTCCGAGAGGTCCAGATCGAAGGACTGCCAGTCGCCGGCCGCGTCGAGCACGGCGGCTCGGACGAGGCCCTCAACGCCGTCTGGGAAATCGCAGGTGATGAACTCGCCGAGCTCGTTCATGAAGCCTTCGGCGTCTGCCTGAATGATCCCGCCGACGGCGTCCGAGATAGCGCCCTGGACCACGTCGAGGAGCGGCCACGCTTCGTCGTGCTCGATGCCGTGGAGCAGCTGTACGGCGTGGACGACCTGGACCTTATCCAGGTACTCACCGACCCAGGCCGCGGCGGACTCGGGCTGGAGCTCGTCGAGCTCTTCCTGGAACTCCTGGATTGCCTTCGCGCCGATGGAGCCCGAGCGCACCGCGCAGCGCTCGATGTAGGCCACGGGGCGCTGTTGGGCGAGGTTGACGGTGATGGCGTTCCAGCGGCCGTTCTCGTGGGAATCGACGTGGATGGAGCCGTTGAGGCCCGCGGACTTGATCGCGCGGGTGAGCTCTTTCTCGGTCACTTTGCCGTCGCGAAGGCCGAAGTGGCGAATGTAGTAGGCCATGGTATTAGCGGTCGGTGCCGGCGTCTTGGCCGGCGTCTGCGTCTGGGCCAGCGTCTGATTCGGGAAGCCAGCTTCGAACGAAGGCTTCAGGGACGCGGATCACGTCGGGCAGGAAGGCGATCAATTCTTCGTCTTCGCCCGCGCGGTGGGGGTTGTGGAAGGACCAGGCCAGTTCGCCGTCAGGGGTGACTTCGAAGGCCGATCCGCGGGTGGACTCGATGACGAGCGTGTTGCCGTTAGGGAGGCGCTGGCAGCTTCCTCCCACAAGGGACATGAAGTCTACGTCGCCTACGCCCTCGATGGAGTGAAGGATCTCCCCGCTCGCGGGATCGATGTCGATCACACGGCTGCGGCGGCCGTTTCCGTCGGTCGTCTGGCCGAGGTTGTCAAAGAGCATGATGCGGCCGTCCGGCAGGGGGACGGCCTCGTGCTGCTTGCTCCAGCCGCCGCGCAGCAGCCAGCGAGCCGTCGCCGTCCGGTAGTCGTCGCTGACCTCAAAGGCGGCGAGAAGGTTGATCTCGCGGATGGAGACGAGATACCAGCCTTCCTCGAGGCCCTCATTCGCCGCGGCAAACTCAGAACCGATCCGCCTGACGCTATTCGTATGCAGGCAATCGCCGATGTAGTCGATCTTGGCCAGCAGGTCGGGGTTCTCGGCGAGCTGGTCGACGTATTTCTCGATCGTGTCCTCCTCGAGCTGCTTGCCGCTGGCGATTTGGGCCAGGATCCAGGCGCGGGCCCCCGGGACGGCCTCTGCGCTAATGAGCCCGTCCAAGAGCGAAACGCGCCCGCGGATGGTCCCATCGGCTTCAAGGAAGACGATCCCGTCGTCTGCCAGGGGCCGGTCCGGGTGGAGCTCCGGCACGACGTGGGCGTTGCGATCCAGCGCGTAGAACGAGCCGTCAGGGGCCTGGTGGACGTCGTGGTGGGCGGGGCGATCGTAGGTCCACAGGACGTTGGAATCAGCGTCGAGGGCCGCGAGGCCAAGGCCCTCGAAGATCACGAGGACGACGCCGTTCGCGAAGAGGCGGGCCTTGCGAAAGTACGCGAAGTCGACGTCTTTCTCGGGCCAGATCCGGTCGATCGGCTTGTGCCAGCGGTGGAGGACGTTCCCCGAGAGGTCCATCAGCAGCGCGTCCGGGCCGTGTCCGGACGAGTAGAAATTGAGGCCGGGCTGCACGAGGGCCTCGGCCAGCACGCCAACGCCTTCGCCTAGACCCTCTGCCGACTCCATTCCGGAGGCGTAGCCCATGGACTCCAGGGCGGCGGCGCGATCGCGCTGCTCGCCGGTCTGGGCGTCGTCGCGGGCCCGGTACCAGTGACCCCGCGGCTGGCTGGCCGCTGGCGGGGGTCCGGACGCTTCGTCCTTCGGCGGGGCATTCGACTCCCCGTCGGGAGCGCCACTGCACGCCGAGAGAAGGAGCGCCAGAACGAGACACGAGGCCCGTGCGGAGTGGTGGTGATGGTGGGTGGTGCCCATGGAACCGCCCATTGTCAGCGCCCTTAGCTCCCAGGTCCACGACTGCTTGCCTCAGTTCCCGATCCGGCTCGGATTCGAGCGCTCCCAGGTCCGGCGCTGGATCTGGTCCGCGCTGGTTTTGCCGTTCTATGGCACTCTGGGCCCCATGGGAACGAACGCAATCAGAAGTCTCCTCCTCACGGCTCCCGCTCTCCTGGCCCATGCTGCCTTTGGTTCAGTGCCTCTTGCTCCTGTGCTCCCTGGTCCGGTGGCCCTGGCCCAGCACGGCGGCGAGCGAGCGCTCCTGATGGTCGACCCGTCGAACCCCGACGCCCTGCACATCGCGAATGTCTACGCGGCCGCGCGCTTGGTGCCAGGCGGCAACGTTCTCTTCCTGGATCCCGACGCCGCGAGTTACGCCAGCCTGGTCGCCGGCCCCATGAAGGGCGTCCTCGGGGAGATCGAGCAGCGCGGACTCGACGCCTCCGTCGACTTTGTCATCCTCGGGCCGAGCGATCAGTACAGGACCTCGGCGAGCGGCCTCGTCAACGATCAGTGCGTCGCGGTTCAGAACTTCGGTCTCGCGGCGAGCTACGGCCTCCACGACTACCAGGCCAACCTCCTCACGCCAGGCCTTCTGACCGCGTCGGCGATCACCAACCAGTTCGTGGGCTCCAACTGGCGCGGCCGATCATTCCGCGGCGCCGACTATTGGCGCAACGGCGCGGTGTCCGACCCTGGCACGAATGGTGCGCACCGGATGCTCATTCCGGCGCGGCTTGGTTGGACAGGGAGCCTCGGCAACACGAAGCAGGAGGTTCTCGACATGATCATTCGGAGCGTCGCCGCGGACGCCACGTTCCCGACCGGCTCGGTCTACTACATGGAGACCACGGACATCGCGCGCTCCGGGCCGCGGCATGGCCTCTATCCCACGGCTGTCACCAAGGTGACGGCGGCGGGGGGCGCTGCAGAGCACCTGCTCGACGTGCTCCCGATCGGGCGACACGACGCGCTCGGCATCATGACGGGGGCGGCCAATCCCGCGATCGACGGCGGCGGCTACACGCTCCTGTCCGGATCGTTCGCCGATCACCTGACGAGCTTCGCGGCGCACTTTGGGACCTCGTCCCAGACGAAGATGTCGCGCTGGATCGCGGCGGGCGCGAGTGGCACGTCCGGCGCCATTGAGGAGCCCTGCAACTACCCGTCGAAGTTCCCGCACCCGAGGATTCACTCGGCCTACCGTTGGGGCGTGACGCTCGGGGAAGCCTGGTTCCGCAGCCGCCAGGTGATTCCGCTGCAGTCCATGTTCCTTGGGGATCCGCTGACCCAGCCCTGGCCGATGGGGCCGACCGTGAACGTGGCGGATGCGCCGCAGGTGCCCGTTTCAGGCGTCGTGATGCTGACGCCGAGCGCGACGCCCAACGGCACCACAACCACGCCGATCGCGGCCCATGAGCTGTTTGTGGACGGCGTGCTGGTCCAGCGCGTCGATGACGGAAACGCGTTCGCCCTGGATACCGCAGGCCTCGCTGTCGGGCCACACGAACTTCTTGTGCGTAGCGAGGATGACTCGTTGGTGCGGCACGTCGGGACCTGGACCGGGACGCTCGAGGTGGACGGCAGCGTAGGCCTGACCCTCGGCGTATCGCCAGCGGCCATGGACCTTGACGGCACGGCGACGCTGTCACTGGCGGCAACGGGAGGCGCGGTCGAGGAGATCGTGGTCCGGCACCTCGGCCGGGTCGTCGGCGCGCTCGCGGCACCGGGCGGCCAGATTGAACTCCATGGGCAGCAGCTTGGTAGTGGTCCCGTTCGGCTCGTGGCCGAGGCGCGCTTCGCCGGGGGCCAGCGCGCCATCAGCGTTCCGTTCTACCTGGACGTCAATGAAACAACGACCGGGGCCATGGCCGCCGCTCCTGTCGCCTTCGGATACCGCCGCGCGCTGGGCTCAGGAGAGGCGTTCGTCCTCGACCTGCCCGCAGCCTTCGGCGGAGCACCAGCGGGCGCGGTCTACGAGATCGTGACGCCGCCAGCGCGGGCCACGGTCCTGACGTCAGCCGCCGCCTCGGTGGTGCTCGAGCCGAACGCCGGCGCGACGGGCGTAGACCTCGTGCAATTCCGCGTGACGACTCCGGCGGGCAGCTCGGAGGTTGCCACGATTCAGATCGAGTACGCGGCCCAGGCGATGGGTGAGCCAGAGCTCTTTTGCCGCACCAGCCCGAACGTTGCGGGCGACGGAGCCCGGATGGGCTGGTCCGGTTCGGCCTCGCTGGCCTCGGACGATCTGGTCCTCAGAGTGGCCGGCCTGCCAGCGCAGTCCTTCGGCGTGATGTTCCGCGGCCAGGGCTTCGGCGAGATCCCGCTGGGCAACGGCCTGCTCTGCGCGACGGGGTCCCAGGTCCGACTCAGCGTCGTCCAGGCAGACCCCGCAGGCCTCGTCACATGGCCTGTCACCCACTCATCAGCACCTGGCACCTCCGCCACGGCGGGTTCCACCTGGGGCTTCCAATGCTGGCACCGAGACGTGGGCGGGGCCGCCTACGGCTTCAGCGACGGCGTTCTGGTGACGTTCGAGCCCTGATTCCCGCTCCGGCTGGAACCAGGGCCCCAGAAGCCGCAAGATGCGGGCGATGTTCACCTACAACGGAATCGAAGCGCTCTTCGCCAAGTCGACGCCGCCCCGCGCTGGATCGACCGAGTGGTACGACGCCTGCGACATGCTCGCAACGGCGGTCAAGGGCCGCCTGCGCGAGCGCTTCGACCGCGGCTTCCACGTGGAGATCTACGGCGACGAGGTCGGCCTCATCCTGCGAGTCCGAGGAGACGGCTACGGCGTGGGCCCCTGGAGCGTCGACCGCGCACTCGACTCCAACGCCTCGCTATCGGACCAGGTCGACGAAGCCGTAGAAGCGGTCGCGGTTCGCGTCGCGGAAGCGTACGCCTGACGCCAATCTGGCGGTACGGTGCCTGGTGGCGTGCCGCTAAACCTCGGAACCGGTTGCGAGTGACGTGCCAAAGCCCGCGGCAAGCGTGATGGCCACGTATCCGGTCCAGAAAAAGAGCACCGAACGGGCGACTGATCCTCTTGGCTCGAGCCCTGCTGCGTGAGGTGTGCCGACCATGTCGGGCACCCGCTCAGGGGTGCGTGTGAAACGGAGCAGCGGGCAGACCCGTGGCATTCACTAGGCTCCACTCGGGGAAGGGCGCCCATGCGTAGCGCGCCGCGGTGGGTTGCTCGACGTTGGGTGAGGCAATGCGGATCTCCCTGCCGTTCATTTCGGCGACCGCGGGATAGAAACGCTGATCCTTGCCGGCGATCTCAAAGCCCGTCGGGCCACGCCCTTCCGCCCAGGCAAGACCAGAAGCGTGCTCGAACTCGATCACAAGCGACGCTCCCTCGACCCGCTGTCCGCTCGGTACAGGACCTGACGCGATCACCTCTTGGCCGTAGGTGTGCCTGAGCGCGAGAAGCGCCAGCCGCTCGCCGACGGGGCGCTTGTTCTTGGGGTGGACGTCATTGGCCGCGCCCACGTCAATCGCCACCGCCATGTGGGAGTGCGGCAGGTCGAGCCAGCTCGCTTGCACCTCGCGGAACGCCGGCCACGAGGGGCGCAGCATCCCGGGGAGCTGGACGTAGTAGAACGGTAGGTCGGGTCGTTGCCAGAGCCCTCGCCAGTCCTGGACCATGGTCCGGAACAGCTGGTCGGCGAGCTGGGGGCGCGTCGCGTTCGACTCACCCTGGTACCAAAGCACGCCCTGGACGGGGAAAGGCGCGAGCGTTTCGACGGCGCTGGAGTAAAGAAATCCGGGCTCGAAGAAGTGGCGTGGTCGTGGTCCCTGGCGATCGCCTTGGATCCAGGCTCCGAGCTGGGCCTCCGTGCGCCCCTTGATGAACGGGTGGGTTTGATCCGTCCCGAGGAAGTCCTTGGCGAGCGGCGCCAGCAGCGGATCCGCGCGGAGGCTTGCGGGGGCGACCCAGCCCTCGGTCGACGAGCCGCCGATCGAAACGTCGATCAGGCCAATCGGAACCCCTAGAGCGGCCTGGAGCTCGGCGCCGAAGAAGTAGCCGACGGCGGAGAACGGCGCTGCGCTCTCCGGGGAGATCGTCTGCCACTCGCCGTGGTAGTAGTCGTCCGTCGAAATGACAGCTAGCTCCTCTGGGGTCAGCGCACGCCGAAGACCGCCGCCAGGGCTCCCGGTTCGGTTGCACAACCGAATCAACGGAGCTTGGGTCACCGCCGAAGCGGCGGCTTCTCTTCCGCCCGTCGCGTTCTTTAGCGCGAAGTCCATGTTCGACTGCCCGGCGCAGAGCCAGACCTCGCCGACGACCACGTCCTCGAGGCGGACTTGATGGCCAGGGGACGTCACGGTCAGGGCGGATCCTTCTGCGCTGGCGCTGCGTGCCGGCAGCTCGATGCTCCAGGCCCCGGCCGCATCGCTCAGCGCCGCTACCTCGTCACCGCCGAAGGTCACGCTAACGCGCTGGTTCGGGCCGGTGGTTCCCCAAACGCGTACGGGCTGGCCCTGCTGGAGGACCATGTGATCCGTGAAGCACCAAGGCAGCTCGATCGTTGGCTGCTCGGGCGGCACGCCCTCACGGGTATGGGGCTCGGTCCCGTGGGACCCGGCAAGGAGTATCGCGGCGAGGAGGGCATTTAGCATGGGCAGGGTTGAGCGCGCCGGCGGGCGTGTCGTACCGACGATAGCACGGACCCTCGGACATCGAGACGGTGTGACGCTGCCGCCGCGTGCTGCCCAGGGCGGGCTTGAGGACCATGTTGGGCCTCCAGCGGGCCCTTCGGCCATGCCTCATGGCGCGCTGGACGGGGCTGCGGTAGCCCCAAGCCGACGGCTTCCCGCCGCCAGCAGTCACCCTTCAGTATGGAGTTCCTTCCCGCTACCCCAGCCATGATGAACCTCCTCGGCTCGCTCAGCGCCAGCGCGCTTGGGCTCGCACTCACAGCGACAGCGCTGACCTCGCAGGACCTTGCGCCTGGCCGCAACGTGGACGCCGACGCCGTAGCGCGAGACATCTCCATCGATCGTTCTGCGCTGTGCAGCCCAGCCTTCATGACTCCGCCGTGGTGATCGCATCCGGCGCGGCCGGTTCGGCGATGCCCTCGAATTCCTTCGTAAGAAGCGCGCGCTGACGTTCGGTCTAGCCGAGGAGAACATGGGCTACGACCCATGATTCATGGAGCGGCGCCGTTTCGTTCTGGCTCCAGCTCGAC
This sequence comes from Paracoccaceae bacterium, assembly GCA_047635895.1. Classification (GTDB taxonomy): domain Bacteria; phylum Planctomycetota; class UBA1135; order UBA1135; genus Saltatorellus. The sequence goes on from JBLIHL010000139.1 coordinate 11,161, forward strand.
CGCGCGATCGACCTCGAGCCCGGCTTCTGCGACCCGATTCAAATCACGGACACCAGGTACGATGACGCGTCGACCTGGGTGGACTTCACGGAGGAGAACCCGCGCCAATTCAGGCTCGGCGTTCTCGGTGACAAGGAGTCGTGGAACCCAGACGACGTCCCTGCCGACGAGAACGACGAGATGACGCGACGCCTGATCCCCGTGAACGCGCCGCCACCACCGAGCTCTTCCTCGACGGGGTCTCCCAGGGGTCCCTGGCCGTCGCGGACCCGTTCACCTGGGACGAGGAGAAGGCCATGATCGTGTTCGGCCTCAGCTGCGTTGGACTCATGGACGAGTTTGCGGTGTTCGACCGCTCGCTTTCCCCCGAAGGGGACGCCGCGATGCAGAGTTCTGGCCCGCTGGGTGACTTACTGGATCCTCGGTAGAGAACAGCCTTCGGCTTGCTCGGTCTACCCATCTTACTTCATGTATTGCGAGCCAATCCTGAGAATTCATGCAACCACTCGGGGGTCAGGGTCATAAATCCCCAGGGGGGAGCACCTCTGCCCCCCCCCTGAACACGTACCTTGGAAGACCTATCCGTTTCTCAAGTTGCACCACACCATCTCGCTCCCCACCTATTCGCGCTGTCCCGTAAAACAACGACATCCAATGCCGATAAGTATGATTCCTCGACTCGCATTCGCCCC
>JBLIHL010000140.1:0-11841 GCA_047635895.1 Paracoccaceae bacterium
TACCGCCTGACTGGACGCAGTCCGACCTTTCCCTTGAGGTCACGTCGACCGGAGAGGACGTACGAATCAATCTTCCAGACTAGGAGTCTGCGTTCTGCGGCGCAGGCTCCTAGCCCGGACTATTCACCAAGTGCGTCACCCTGGCGCGCGATTTCCTCGGCGGCGTCGAGGATCGTGATCGATGCCGACGCGTGAAGCGCCTCGGAAAGGACGATGAACCTGCGGGCCTGGATGGGGATGACGGTGGCGAGGGCCCGCGCGTTCACGAGGGACTCAGCGCTAGCGCTTGTGGCCAGATCCTCGTCGCCCATGACGAGAACGGCGTCGAACTGGAAGCTCAGGATCTGCTCGAAGTTGAGGTTGCCCGCTCCATCGATCCCCGCCTCGGCCGCTACGTTGGTGAAGCCCGCCAGTCGAAGGGCGAAGTCCAGCGTGGTGCCGCGGCCTGAGGTCGACCCGCCGCCGCCGTAGTTGGCATACGGAAGCACGCGTAGCGAGGCCCCCGATCGATCCGCCAGGGCCTTCTTCCTCGACTCCATGGACTTGGTGAGCGCCTTGCCCGCCTCCACCGCATGCACCGCGGCCGCGACCCCTTGCCCAGCAGCCAGGAGACCCGCCCAGTTATCGGGATCCCCGACCTCCAGGACCATGGCGCGGCTCTCCCTGATGCGTTTCACGGCCGCCGCGTCGGAGAAGGCCGAGACCAGCACGAGGTCGGGCTCGAAGCCGAGGGCCACCTCGCTCGTGAGTCGCTCATAGCGGGGACGATCCGCCCATGGCGCCGGATCCAGGCGGATCTTGGACCAGCGTTTGGCTTGCGCAGGGAGTGCCACGCAGCGCTCTGGGGCCACATGGAGAGCCTCCAGCCAGTCGACCACGGAGGCCGAGCCCGGCAGGATCCGACGTGGTGCGCCCTCCGGGATCTGCAGGTCTCCGCTCGGTAGACCCTGGGAAGGCTGAGCGCCGGTGACCTGGCTCCCCTGTGCTCTATCGCCGTCCCCCCGAAGGAGAATGGCTGCAACAAGGCCCGCGAGGAGCGCGGCGGCGAAGACAGTTCTGTTACCCATGCTCTTTATTTTTCCTGTGATGCGCGCGGTCCGAAGCAAAGAGCTTCGAACCGGCCACGTTGATTTCTAGCATGGGCTACCGGGAGGCGCACATGTGCCTCTCGCTGGACTTCCTCCACTGATTCCCCATGAGCGCGCTCAGCCGTCCCCAACCTCAATGCCAGGTGCCTCGCCTTTGCCTCATGGCGCTGCGCGACGGGGACGACCCCGTTCCGTTCGCCTTGGGGATCCTGGCGTCCGCGCGGGCCGAGGGGCTCGAGGTGTCGATCTGCACGATCGGGGCCAATCGGGATCTGCCTGCGGCCACCGCCCAGGGTCGTCTCGCCGCTGCGTCCGGTCATGCCGTCCATCGCATTGACGTGGACCTCATGCCGGCTCCCTCGATCCAGGGCGTCGTGACCCGCGCGGGTGCCAACGTGGACTTCGTCCTGATCCTGGGCTTCGAGGCCGTGACCGCTCACGTGAATCAGCTGCCCGCGTTCATCGATGTGCAGCACGCCCTGCGCTCGCCCCTCGTTCTCTGCGCAGATACGGAATCCCGAATGGGCTCCCATGCTCAGTCTGGGTCAAGCCTCGCGATCGCTAGCCGGACCCAGGCGGCCCGCGAACTTCTCCGTGCTCGTGGGATCGACTCTCTTCCATTGGTGCTGCTGGCTGGCGATGAGAGCACGGCTCGCGCAGCGGGCATTGAGGCCGCGACGGGCCTCTCCGTCCTGTGCTTCGCCGAGCGTGCATCGGTGGCCGCGCGCGAATCGAGACCACGCCTCAAGGGGATCGATCTGGATCGCCTGGTCGAGCACGCTCGCAGCGCCCCTGCGGAATCCACGACGCTCATCGAACGGCATCACTCGGGGCGCCGCGGCCGCCGGGCGCGCATCGGCGTGGTGATGGACGACTGCTTCGACCTCTACGATGAGGAGAGCCTCCTCCAGTTCGAACTCGCGGGCGCAGAGCTGACGGCCATTCCTGCGATGGGGGCGAACGACGAACGCCTCGGCCCCGTCGAGGAGCGGATCGCCGAACTCGACGGACTGATCATCGGCGACGGACACATCGAGAAGCACTCGGCGGCGTTGAGCGCGGAGCGACGCTTCCGGGAAACACTGCGTCAAGCGATCGATGCTGGACTCCCGACCCTTGCGAGCGGCGGCGGCTTCGCCTACCTGACGCGAGGGCTGCGCACGATCTCCGGGACGCTCCATCCGATGGTCGGCGTCCTTGATGCCGAAGCGGTCGAGCTGCAGTCACGGCCTGCTTTCGGACATGTCGAGGTGGAGACACTCGTGGATACGCTGATCGGTGGACCGGGCCTGCGACTTCGTGGGTTCGTTCAGCGCTCGTGGTTGGTGAGAGGCCTCGCGCCGACGGAGCGCGGCATCTACGCTACGGTCAGCGGCCCGCGCGACGAGGGCTGTGGGCGACGCAGCCTGCTGGCGACACACTTCCGTCCCTACTGGCCGAGCTGCCCCGGCGCGGCCGAGTCGTTCATCGACCGGTGCGTTCGCGCAGGCGCGCTCGCGGAGCGCGTCGAGCGTGAGAGCAGAGTGGATGCTGAGCCGTCAGACGGAGCCTCTCGCGGATGACCGCGATGAACGAGGCGCCGCCGTCATCTGAAGTGCGTTCCCGTGGAACCTGGCCTATCGCTTTGTTCCTCGCGGTGGCGGTGCTATTGCTGATGGTCCTGCGCGTGCAGGTGGGAACGGCCGAGGGCTACTCGCTCAGTTTCCAAAGCGCCGTTTCGGCCATCAGCGGGTATCTCGGCCTGGGCGCAGGACTCGACGACGCTCCACAGCTCATCGCGTCCGGCAGGCTCCTCGACGGGGTCACGGCTGCGCTTGTGGGCGCGGCCCTCGCGCTTTCAGGCGCGCTCTTCCAGGGCCTCTTCCGCAACGAACTCGCCTCCCCCGGCCTGATCGGCGTGACCTCTGGCGCGGCCCTCGGCGCGATGGTGGGCATCCTGGTGATCGGCGGGTTGGCGGATGGTTTCACGGGCGATGGGCTCGGCGTCATGCCGGCTGCGATGAAGGAAGGGCCGCTTGTGGTGACATCCCTCAGTTTCCTGGGAGCGCTGAGCTGCGCATTCTTCGTCGCGGTCCTGGCGAGTCGCGGTGGGCGTATCTCCGTGCCGACGCTGCTGCTGGTAGGCGTGGCCATCAATGCCTGCCTCGGCGGCGTGCTGGCTGCGGCCCAGGACTACCTGCTACGCGAGGAGTGGCATCTCGCCCAGGCCTTGTTCAGCTGGCTCTTTGGCTCGCTGACGGACTCTGACCCCGAGCGCATCAGCGTCGTGGCTGGCGGCCTCCTACTCGCGCTCCTTGCGGTCCCTTTCGTGGCCCACGAGCTCGACCTCTTTGCGAGCGGAGAGGAAACGGCGCGCTCCCTCGGGGTCGCGACTCTCCGCACGAAGCTGATCGTGCTCACCGCGGCGTCCGTCGCCGCCGCCGCGGCGGTTTCCGTTGCGGGTCAGATCGCCTTCGTCGGCCTCGTGGTCCCGCACATCTTGCGGCTGACTACGGGCACGCGGCATGGTTCGCTTCTGCCGCTTTCGGCCCTGGGCGGGGCGGTTTTCCTCCTCGGAGCTGAGACGTTGAACGTAGCGCTCCTTGGCGGTGGCGCACTGCGCCCTGGAATCGTCCTGTCGCTGATCGGTGGTCCGTTCTTTCTGGTGCTGCTGCTTCGACGTAGCCGCGAGGTGTCGTCGTGGTAATCCTGCAAGCGAAGGGGCTCGTCTTCGCCTACGACGGTGGGGACGACGTCGTCGCCGGCGTCGACTTCACCGTGGGCAAGAGCGAGGTGATCTGCGTCCTCGGCCCCAATGGCGCTGGCAAGAGCACCCTGCTGCGTCTGCTGGGCGGACTCCTCCCGCCGCGCACCGGGTCTGTCACGCTGGGCGACCGCCCTATTGCGCGCTACAGCGCCAGGTCGCGGGCCAAGGAGATTGCGCTCGTTCCCCAGGCGCTGTTCTCGCTACCGGATCTTTCGGTCCGCGACTTCGTCAGTCAGGGCCGCTACGCCTATCGAACCCTGTTTCGTCCGGAGACTGAAGCCGACCGAGTCGCGGTCCAGCGGGCACTGGACGAGGCTGACCTTGAGGAGCTCGGGAACCGCGCTCTCGACTCTCTTTCGGGTGGTCAGCGGCAGCGCGCGCTCGTGGCCCGCGCGCTCGCGCAGGAGCCGCGGCTCGTCCTTGTGGACGAGCCGACTAACTCCCTCGATCCTCGCCACCAGGTGCAGGTGTTCCGCGTCATCGCGGGACTCGGCTGCGCGGGGCGAGCGGCCGTGATCGTCACGCACGACCTGAATCTGGCGAGTCAGTTTGCGTCGCGCGTGGTGCTGATGGATGAAGGCCGGGTGGTCGCATCCGGCTCGGTGCACGACGTGCTCAGGCCAGAGGTTCTGCACCCGGTCTACGGAGAGCACCTGGCGTTCGGCTCCCGGTTCGTGAGCGGGTGGGGAGAAGAGCGGCCCTACGTGCTCTCCTGGCAGAAGCCGGATGGCGGCCCTCTCGAGTAGAGCAGGCCAGAGAGGTCTTCCTGGCCTCAGCTCTTCAGGACACGAACTTCAAAGGAACGTCACGCTGAGTGCGTCCGTGAAGTTGCTCGTCACGCTGCCGCCGGAAAGGTCGCGGTGCCAGACCTGGAAGTTCCACGCTTGCCCCGAGAAGACCATGGTGGGGCCCGTCGGTTGTGGCATGGCGGAGAGGTCCACTACGGTCGTCACTGTGCCGGTGGTGCCACTGGACTGGATCTGCCCGATGAAGCGGCCGACGGGGCCGCTGACGCATAGGTCGCCCGCGCTGCCGCCGGCTCCCATCACGAATCCCTGGACGGCGGAACCCAAGCCGTAGGCGAAGGCGTTCTGCGGAAGCTGGCTCGCCGTGAAGGAGAACTCGTCAAGAGCGAGAAACCTGGATCCCATGCCCGTCAGAATCCCGGGCTGGCCGGTCGAATTGTTGACCGCGGGGCTGCAGTAGTTCGTGCCCAAGCTCGTCGGTTCCACCAGGAAGCTGAGGGCGAGGGTGGACGTGCCGCCCGTCTGGTTGAGCCAGAACGTGTACGAGCCACTGGGGAGTGGGGGCGTGAAGCCAATCGCGTTGTTGAGGGTGCCGATCGCCGGGAGGATGTCGGTGCCCACCTCGCCGTTTCCGTACACAAGGCCGCCGAGCAGGTCCGCAGGGCTGGCGAACATGGGATCAACCGTCATCTCCGTGCCGGCCTGCAGCCCCATGAAGGCGAGGTTGTTGCCGGTTGCTGTGTAGCTGGTGAGCATAAGGCCAGACCATTGCTGACCAGCCGGGACTTCCACCGTGAGGTAGTCACGGTCGAGTCCAAGCGCGTTTCCCTGCTGGGCGGCGGTGACGCTCACCATCGGCGCGTTCAGCACGATCGAGGTGGGCGCGAGGCGATCGTTAGACAGATCGCCGTCGACCGCTTCGTCCCAGGATTGAGCGGCGGCGGGCGACGCAAGAAAGAGGGCAAGCGCTGCGGAGGAGAGAACGAGCTTCATATGGGCGACGGGGGAAGAGGCGAGCGAAGGGGCAGCCGTTCGGGAAGGGATCCGGACGGAAGCGCCGGGACCCGGCCATTGTGTACGGAATGCAAGTTGGCGTGGGGGGCAGGCGCAGAGAACGCCACGGAGGGGGTCTAGGAGCGGTTTCCGTCGCGTTCTGCTGGTCGCATCCGCCGGCCAGGTGCCTACCCCGGACTGTTAGCTCCGTCAGGATCATGGGGCCGTACCATGGGAGCTAAGGGAAGGGTACCGGCCTCGTCGTCGACGTCGGGCCGCCACCCTATCCTGGTCTTCTCCCGACGGGGCAGCAGCTGGTTGCTCCTTTGGGTTCCTCTCCATTGATCTCATCGGCTCCCATGATCCTCCCGTTCTTGCTCAGCCTCGCGGCGACGGCCACACCACCACCCCTGCAGGTGCCGGGCGAGTCATCGCCAGCTCCTGAGGCGGTGACCCGCGCCTTCGTAGGGGCGCGCATCCTTCCAATCTCTGGCGACCCCATCGAGCAGGGAGTGTTCGTGGTGGCTGACGGGAAGATCGTCAGCGTCAGCGCTGGCAGCGCGGTTCCGGAAGGGGCCGTGGTTATCGACGCCAGCGGCAAGACGATCATGCCCGGTCTGATCTGCACGCACAGCCACCTTGGCGGCGTCGGCGGCGCCGACGGCAGCGGCCCGATTCAGCCCGACGTGCGCGTTTCCGACTCACTCAACGTGCGGGACTCAGGGTACATGCGCGCGCTCGCCGGCGGCCTTACGGCGGTCAACGTTATGCCAGGCTCAGGGCACCTCCTGAGCGGCCAGACGACCTACCTGAAGCTGCGCGCAGGCGCGCGGACCGTCGAGGACATGTTCATCCGCGACGCGGATGGAGCACCGATGGGAGGCATGAAAATGGCCAACGGCACCAACCCGATGAAGGGCGGTGCGTTCCCGGGAACGCGCGGGCGTTCCGCGGCGCTCGTGCGCAAGCAGTTCATTGCGGCCCAGGAGTACATGGCCAAGATCGAGGCCGCCGGGGATGACGAGGACAAGCTTCCCAATCGTCACATTGGTCTCGAAGCGCTCGCCGAGGTTCTGTCTGGTAAGCGCGTGGTGCACCACCACACGCATAGGCACGACGACATTCTCACCGTCCTGCGGCTGGCGAAAGAGTTCAAGTTTCGCGTCGTCCTTCACCACGTGAGTGAAGCATGGAAGGTGGCGGACGAGATCGCCGAGAGCGGCGCGGCGTGCTCGATCATTCTCGTGGACAGCCCCGGCGGTAAGCTGGAGGCCATCGACGTCGCCTTCAAAACCGGCGGCGTTCTCGAGCGGGCCGGCGTCAAGGTCGCGTTCCATACCGACGACTGGATCACGGACTCGCGCCTGTTCCTGCGGATGGGGGCCCTTGGCGTGCGCGCGGGTATGACGCGCGAGGGCGCGCTCCGCGCGCTCACGCTCTCGGGCGCAGAGATCCTTGAGATTGACGATCGGGTGGGCAGCCTCGAGGCCGGCAAGGACGCCGACTTCACGATCCTTGATGGTGATCCCTTCAGCGTCTACACGAAGGTGCTGGAGACCTGGGTCGAGGGCGAGAAGCGCTTCGACCGTAGCGACCCAAAGGACGCGCTCTACGCCGAGGGCGGCTACGGCGCGGCACACGATCAAGAACCCTACTTCTGCTGCTTCGGTCTCCAGGCAGGTGGCCAGTGATGAATATTCAACGACTTCTTACGAGCTGCGTGCTCGGCGCTTCGCTCCTGGCAACTGTTTCCATGGCGCAGGTCGCTGTCCGTGGCGACGTCATTCACACGGGAACCGGCGAGCGCATCGAGAACGGCGTCATCATCATCGAGGACGGGAAGATCAGCGCGATCGGACCCGCCGCCAGCCTCACGATTCCCGATGGATTCGAAGTGCTCACCGCCGCGGTCGTCACGCCGGGCCTGGTGGATGTGCGGTCGGTTGTCGGACTGGCGGGTGCCCTCAACGTGAAGGGCAGGGACCAGGATCAGCACGAATCCGGCTCGGCTATCCAGCCGGAGCTGCGTGCGCTCGATGCGTACAATCCGCGCGACGTGCTCGTGTCTTGGGTGCGCGGGTTCGGCGTCACGACGGTCCAGACAGGCCATGCACCGGAAGAGCTGGTGCCGGGGCAGCTCTTCATCGTGAAGACGCGTGGCAAAAGCGCCGACGCCGATGCGGTGAAAACGGTTTCTGGAGTTGCCGCCACGCTGGGTCAGGGCGCGGTCCGGAGCGGTTCGGATTCGCCGGGGACCCGCGGCAAGATGATGGCGCTCCTGCGGGCGAAGCTCATCGAGGGCCAGCACTACGTAGAGTCCCAGGATCGCGCCGCTGCGGATGAAGAGAAAGACGCACCTGGGCGTGACCTTGCGCTCGAGGCGATCGCAGCGGTGCTCCGGGGCGAGCTTCCGCTCGTCGTCACGGCTCACCGCGCCCAGGACATCGCGTCGGCACTTCGTTTGGCGGCGGAGTTCAAGCTCCAGCTAGTGCTCGACGGCGCCGCCGAGGCCTACCTGATGCTCGACGAGATCAAGGCCTCGGGATTCCCCGTCAGTCTGCACGCCACGATGAAGCGATCGGTGGGGGACGCTGAGAACCTCTCCTTCCAGACCGCCGCGAAGCTCCACGCGGCTGGCATCCCGTTTGCCATCCAATCGGGCTACGAGTCCTACGTGCCGAAGACCCGAGTCGTGCTCTTCGAGGCGGCCCTCGCGGCCAGCCACGGGCTCGGATTCGACGCGGCGCTCGCCTCGATCACGAGCGGCGCCGCACGAATCCTTGGGCTGGAGGACCGTGTCGGTTCGCTGGCCGTCGGAATGGACGGCGACGTGGCGCTCTTCGACGGTGACCCCTTCGAGTACACGACGCACTGCATCGGCACCGTGATTGAGGGTGCCGTCGTCGCACGCGGCGAACGCCAGCGGTAGCTAATCGGCGGGCGGCTAATGGAGCGGGCGTCGCGCTTGACATGCCTTTTTCAACTAGGTAACATTTTAAAGCCTGGTTTAAATAGGTATAGGCGAGGCGGAGGCAAGAGGCATGAAGGACACGAAGAGTCAGAAGCTACCCAAGGGCACGCTTGAGCTGTTGGTCCTGCGCGGGATCAGTCGTGGGCCCCAGCACGGGTACGCACTCGTGCGGTGGATCGAACAACGCTCTGAAGGGGCGCTTCTCGTGGAAGAGGGGAGCCTCTACCCCGCGGTGCACAGGCTCGAGCGGGCCGGGTTCCTGAAGGGGGAGTGGGGCGTGGCCGAAAGCGGCCGGCGCGCCAAGGTCTATTCCCTCACCGTCACGGGAAAGAAGGAGCTGAAGACCCGCACCGCGCGCTGGAACGAACTCACCGGCGTGATCGCTTCGGTGCTGCGCGCAACGCTCGGGAGAGCCCCGGCATGAGCGGTGATGCGGAGCCAGTCGGCGAGCCCCTGCAGATTCGTCAACGTCGGGCGAGTGGTGGGTTCTCGGAGGTCGAGGAAGAGCTACAGCTGCACCTCGACCTGATCGTCGAACAGCTCATTGCCGAGGGCTACGGGCGAGCCGACGCCGAAGCGGAGGCGCGCCGGCGGTTCGGGAATATCGAGGCCGTCGCCATGGAATGCACCGCTCTGAAGTCGGGTCCGATGGGCATCGCGCTTCGATGGCTGACCACGTCCACCTCAGGCCTCTGCGCCGTTGGGGCTTTGGGCGTTGTCGCTGTTCTCCTGACTGGAGATCCCTGGCTGGGGCTCGTGGGCGTTCTCATGCCAATTGCCGCAGGGGCTGGGGGCTGCGCATTAGCGGCTGTTCGGCACGAGGGAAGGACGCTGGTCACCCGCGCCGGGCATCGTCTTCTCGGGCTTCTTTTGTTACTGGCGGTCACGAACTTCTTCTTCAGTGACGGGGACTGGATGCACTCGCTCTGGAGCGTTCAGTTCCCGATGATCGGGTGGTTCCTTGGCTCGGGCCTGCTGCTAATCAGGGTCTGGCCCGAGGATCGTGCGCCAGCCAGCGGGCCTGCGGGCGAATGGAACGGGGCCCTGTTGGCGCTGATTTCGCTTCTGATCTTGGGCCTGCTGACCTTCGCGCTCATGGGGTATCGGGCGGACCCCGGGGTAGCCGGGGACGGCGCTCCCTTGCACGCGCTCGCAGAGGTCGTGCAGTACGGATTCGGCGGCGACGTGCCGGCATCCATGCAGCCTGTGGACCACCTGCAGGTCAAGCGAGGGCTGGGAGTCCCGCCGCGGATGGTGACCGTGACGATGGGGTCGACAATGGTCGCCATGATCGTCTGGACCGTCTTCGTACTTCTCGCCCTCGTGGGCAAGGCGATCTGGGACGCACGCTGGCGCAGGAGGTTCCTCCTCACGGCGCCGTTGTTCATCGCTCCGGTCTTGTTGCTCTGGAGCGTGACCCCGCTGGTGTACGAAGGGCTCTGGAGGAACGAGCCGTGGTTCGTGAAGGTCTATGGTCCCGTGCTTCTGCTGGCGGTGGCCAGCTCGCTGGCGCTGCTGCTCACGCTGCGGCGCTCCTGGGCAGCGGGCCGGTAGTTTCCGGCAGAATCCCAAGGAAGCGCGCTCGATTTCGGCCGCGCGTCACGATATCTAGGTCATGTGCTCCATCCTCGGCCTTCTTGATCTCAAAGGCGACCCTGCTGTCGCCCGCGCCACCGCTGTTCGTCTTTCTGGCCTACAGCGTCACCGCGGCCCCGACTGGTCCGGCGTCCATGCCACCGAACGGGCGGTCCTCGCCCACGAGCGCCTTGCGATCGTGGATGTCCTCCACGGCGCCCAGCCGCTTCTCGATTCGGAACGCTCGCTCGCGCTGGCGGTCAACGGCGAGATCTACAACCACCGGGAACTGAGCGCTGACCTCAAGGAGCCGTACAGCTTCCAGACCGATTCAGATTGCGAGGTGCTGCTGCCGCTCTATCACGAGCAAGGGACCGCGTTCCTGAATGACCTCGTAGGCATCTACGCGTTTATCCTCGTCGACGAAGCCCGCGACCGTTACATCGTCGCCCGCGACCCCATGGGCGTGATGCCGCTGTATATGGGCCGCGACGTTGAGGGCACCCTGTACGTGGCGTCCGAGATGAAGGCGCTCGTGCCCGTCTGCAAGGACATCGAGGTCTTCCCTCCGGGTCACGTGCTCGACAGCGAGGTTGGCGAACCGCGCTCGTTCGTCACGCCGGACTGGCGGACGTACGCCGAGGTTCAGAACGGGCCGTCGGATCCGGCGCTGATCCGCGCGGCGCTCGAGGATGCGGTCAAGCGCCAGCTGATGACCGACGTGCCTTACGGCGTACTGCTCTCCGGTGGGCTCGATTCGTCCGTGATCGCGGCGACCGCCAAGGCGCTCGCCCCCACGCGCGTCGAGGACGGCGGCGACGCATGGTGGCCGACGCTGCACTCCTTCGCCGTGGGCCTCGAGGGGAGCCCTGACCTCGCGGCAGCCCAGAAAGTGGCCGATCACATCGGGACGAAGCACCACGCGTTCCACTTCACGGTCCAGGAAGGACTCGACGCGCTTAGCGACGTGATCTACCACCTGGAAACGTTTGACGTCACGACCATTCGCGCGTCGACGCCTATGTACCTCATGGCGCGCAGGATCCGGGCGATGGGCATCAAGATGGTGCTCTCTGGCGAGGGGGCCGACGAGATCTTCGGCGGCTACCTCTACTTCCACAAAGCGCCGGACGCCCAGGCGTTCCACGAAGAGACCGTGCGCAAGCTGGACAGGCTCCATACCTATGACTGCCTGCGTGCCAACAAGTCGATGGCTGCTTGGGGGATCGAGGCGCGCGTGCCGTTCTTGGACCAGCGGTTCCTCAAAATCGCCATGGGGCTCGACCCCGAGTGCAAGAGACCCACGGGCGGTCTCATGGAGAAGCACATCCTTCGGAAAGCGTTTGAAGGCACCTTGCCGGAGAGCATCCTCTGGCGACAGAAGGAGCAGTTTTCGGACGGCGTTGGCTACGGCTGGATCGACAGCCTGCGCGCGCATGCCGAGGCGCAGGTCACTGACGAGCAGCTCGCCCAGGCGAGCTACCGCTTTCCGATCCAGACTCCGGATACGAAGGAGGGCTACCTCTTCCGCGAGATGTTCGAGGCGCACTTTCCCCACGATGCGTGCGCTCGGACGGTGCCCGGTGGCAAGTCGATCGCATGCTCAACGCCCGAGGCGATTGCCTGGGATGCGTCGTTCGCAGCGGCGGCCGACCCGTCAGGGCGCGCGGTCGCCGGCGTACACAACGCAGAGTTCGGAACCGATGGGTGAGACCCCGCTCT
>JBLIHL010000141.1:0-11805 GCA_047635895.1 Paracoccaceae bacterium
GAGGGGCCGCGAGGGCGAGCCTCGCGCCGGGCCGCACGGAGCCCTGCGGGCACCGCGCTATGGCCCGGGCGTCCTGCGGACGCGTGGGGCGGCAACGGGCCAAACACAACGGGCCAAACGCAACGGGCCAAACACAAGTCGCCAAACACAAACCCCACGACTCGCCCATACGGGCGAGCAGCCCATCAAGCCAACCTCTACCGCAGCAGCCGCTTGGAAATCTTGCCCGACCCAGTCTTCGGTAGCTCGTCGAGAAACACAAACGCACGCGGCAGCTTGTAGCGCGCCAGCTGCCGACCGCAGTGCTCTCGCAGCTCTGCCTCAAGCCCGTCAGTCCGCTCCACGCCGTCCCGCAGAACCACCGCCGCCCTGACCTCTTCGCCCCATTGCTGGGAAGGGGCACCGAAGGCCGCACACTCCAGCACCGACGGGTGCCCATAGAGGGCATTCTCGACCTCGATGGAGTACACGTTCTCGCCGCCGGAGAGGATCATGTCCTTCTTGCGGTCAACGATGTTGACCCAGCCCTCCGCGTCGATGGTCGCGAGGTCGCCGGTGTGGAACCAGCCGTTACGGAAGGCGGCCGCCGTCTCCTCCGGACGGTTCCAGTAGCCCGGCGTAATCGTGGAGCCGCGCGCCACAATCTCGCCGACGGTACGGTCGTCTCGGGGCACAGGCAGGCCGCCGTCATCGACAACCTCCAGCTCGACCGTTTCAAACGCCCGGCCGGTGCGTGAACGCCGTGCTAGCTGGCGCTCCTCCGACTCTTTTCGATGGTGAGGCTCGAGGATGCCGAGCGTGAGATAGGGGCTCGTTTCCGTCAGTCCGTAGGTCTGCACATACTCGCACTTGAACGTATCGAGCACGGCGGCCACCGCCGCGGGTGAGATCGGCGCGCCACCGCTCAGGACCAGCCGCAAGGATCCTCCGTCAAAGCCCATCTCCGGGGCGGCGGCCAGCATGCGCTGGAGCATCGTCGGCACCAGGTTGCTGATCGTGACGCCGGCGCTCTCGAACACAAAGAGCGCAGCGCGCGCTTCGAACTCCGGCAGGAACACATGGCACCCACCCGCCAGCGTGATCGCCAGCGTCGCCCACGCATCGGCCAGGTGGAACATCGGCGCGATGTGTCCCCAAACGTCGTCGCTGGCAAGATCCAGCTCGGTGATCGTCGCGAGGGCGTGCTGGACGACGTTGCGGTGTGTCAGGGGCACCCCCTTCGCCCGACCCGTTGTCCCGCTCGTGTAGTAAAGATGCGCCACGTCGTCCTCACTCGCGGAGTGGGGGACGAAATCCTGGAAGTCCTCGCTTTGGAGGCTGAGCCCGAGCGGCGGGTACTCCGCGTGCAACGAGGACATCTTCAGGATCTCCACCGCCAGACCCTTCGCCGCGTCCTCAGCCAGTCCGTGAAAGTCGTCCTCGGCCACGAGGATTCGCGGCTCCGAGTCCTCAAGGACCGCGCGGAGCTCGAGGGCGTTCAAGCGGTAGTTCAGCGGGACCAGGATCGCGCCGACCCCGGCACAGGCGAACGTCCAGCTCAGATAGAACGGCGTATTCCGCTGGAGAGCGGCCACCCGATCGCCCGGCACAACACCCGCTCGCTGCAGGGCGGCGGCGAGCAGCGTGGTCGTGTGCAGGAGCGAGCGATAGTCCAGCGGACGCTCGCCTCCCATCGCCGGCGCGACGGGATTCAGCGCAGCACCGGTCTCCAGGATCTCCCAGACGGTCGTGGGGGTAGTCATGGGAAAGAGCTTCGTTGACGCGCCAGGCCTGCGCTACCGGGAAGGATTCCGAAACTCGACCCAGTCGCGCTGCATCTCCAGGAAGGCGAAGGAGGCCGACCAGGTCACGAGGGCCAGTCCCGTCAGCGCCTCCGCGCCAGCGAGGATCCGGATCGCCCCCGTGGGGACGATGTCCCCGAATCCCACCGTCGTGAAGCTGGTGACGCTGAAGTAGATGAAGTCGAGCGCGCCCTCGTCGATCGGGCCATCCAGACGTCCCAGGTGCGGCCAGGCATCGAGAACCCAGTAGGTGAGACCGAAAACCCAAACCTCGATGATGTGCGCAACGAGCATCATGGTGATCACGCCGAGCACGCGCGCGCGCCGTCGGACCTTCAGCTTCGGAAGTAGCCACACGGACGTCCGCATGAGCTCGTAGTGCAGGAAAATACACGCGGCTACCACAAGCGTGGCCACGCCGCCAACGATCAGCTGTGCACCCGAGACGTCGAATTCACGTCGGTTCAAGAGGGCCCACGGAAGGCGCTCCAGGAGAGGCCAGAGTGGCGCTGCTAGGGATGAAAACATCATGTCGATAGACAGGCTATCGACTCAGTAGCCCGCGGCCTGTCCATCCTTCCGGGACTCCGAAGCGCCGGCATAGACTCCGCGCTCCGCGTCCCAGCGAATCGCCTGGTAGCCGCCATAGAGGCCGTTAGCCGCCTGGAGCTTGTGCCCACGCCGCTGCAGCGCACGCTGGACGTCCCAGGTGATGCCGGTCTCTAGGTGCAGCAAGCCGCCGCTCTCCATGATCTCGCCGGTGGGCTGGGACGATCCGGTGTGCACCATGCGCGGCGCGTCGCCGGCCTCCTGGAGGTTCATGCCGAAGTCGACGAGGTTGACGACGATCTGGGCGTGTCCCTGGGGTTGCGTGGCGCCGCCCATAAGGCCGAACGCCATGAAGGGCTTGCCACCCTTGGTGATGAAGGCCGGAATGATCGTGTGAAAAGGGCGCTTGTTCGGCTCGTAGCTGTTCGCGCGGCCGGGGGTCAGGTCAAAGAGCTGGCCGCGGTCCTGGAGACAGAAGCCAAGGCCCGGCGGGGTCATGCCTGAACCCATCCCGCGGTAGTTCGACTGGATCAGCGAGACCATCATGCCGCTGGCGTCGGCCGTGCAGAGGTAGATGGTGTCGCCTTCCTGGAGCGCAGCGTTCCCAGGAGGCGTGCTCTTCATCGCGCGCTCCTTGATGAGGGCACTGCGTTTCTCGGCGTAGTCATCGGACAGAAGCCGGTCGATGGGGGCCGGGGCGAACGCCGGATCCGCGTAGAACCTGGCGCGGTCCGCGAAGGCGAGCTTCTTGGCCTCCGTGAAC
This sequence comes from Paracoccaceae bacterium, assembly GCA_047635895.1. GTDB lineage: Bacteria > Planctomycetota > UBA1135 > UBA1135 > Saltatorellus. Next base: position 3,094 of record JBLIHL010000141.1, read on the forward strand.
AGGTGGATGTACTCCTCCGATCCGAAACCCATGCGCGCGACGTCGTGGCGCTCGAGCACCTGGAGCATCTGCAGCGCCGCGATTCCCTGGCCGTTCGGCGGCAGCTCCCAGACGTCGTACCCGCGGTAGTTGACCGACACCGGGTCGACCCATTCACCCTGGTGCTGGCGCAGGTCGTCGGCGGTGAGGTAGCCGCCGTTCTCTGCCATGTAGGCGCCGATGGTCTCGGCCACCTCGCCCTCGTAGAAGCCGGCGCGCCCGTGCTCCGCGATCTGTTCGAGCGTCGATGCGAGCCCAGGGTTCCGGAAGACGTCGCCGACCCTCGGCGCGCGACCGTCGGGGGCGAACGTCTCCATGAAGCCCGGGTACTTGCCGCGGCTCGGAACGCTGAGGTTCCAGTAGTACGCGATCAGCTCAGTGATCGGCGCGCCGTTCCTGGCGTAGCCGATTGCCGGGGCCAACACCTCCGACAGCGGGAGCTTGCCGAAGCGCTCGTGCAGGCTGGTCCATCCATCGACCGCACCCGGCACGCTCACGGGCAGCGGTCCGTAGGGAGGGATAATCGTTGCCTCTTCCCCGAGCGACTCGCGTAGCTTCTCGAGCGTCAGGGACTTCGGCGACCTGCCGCTGCCGTTGTAGCCGTGCAGCTTGCCGGTCTCAGGATCCCAAACGATGGCGAACAGGTCGCCGCCGATGCCGTTGCCGGTGGGCTCCACGAGTCCAAGAAGCGCGTTCGCCGCGATGGCTGCATCGACGGCGGACCCGCCCGCCTTGAGCACGTCGAGCGCCACCTGGGTGGCGAGCGGCTGGCTCGTCGCGGCCATGCCGTTCTGTGCGTACACCTCGGAGCGAGTGGCGAAGGATCGCCCCGTTACGCGGTCGCCGGCTCCTGCGGGAGCAGGGGCGAAGGCAGCAAGGCAGAGTAGGGTGGCGGGGAGACGGAGAATCGTCATGGAGCAGCCGAAGGGAAAACCGGTGGGAGAACCGAAGGAGAACCAGGGGAGAAGAGCTGAGGCTGGAGCACGGGCAGGGGCCCAGCGATGACACCAGCGATGACACCAGCGATGACACCAGGGATGACACCAGCAGAAACGGGGACGCTCACTTTAGAATGCCGAGGCCTTCGGCGCGTATGCTGGATCATGCGGGCTCACGAGGAACTTCGGTTCGCGCCCCGCACATCGTCCCCGCTGATGAAGCTGAGCAAACACAATCCTGACACAACTCCAGTGACTCGCGAGGTCGTGGAGGTCGAAGTGGAGCGCCTGGGCGTCGAGCCGACGCGCCTGGAGGCGATGCAGGAACGCGCCGCCAGCGTGCTCAAGCCGATCATGCTGGGAGGCCTCGTCGACGTTTGCGATATCCTGACCTCGTCCGCGCTCGCCCCAATCTTCATGCCGCTCGGCATGGTGGTCGGCTACATCTTCGCGAAGTGGCTCGATGCACCGCCCACCTGGCGGGTCGTCATCGCCGTGATGGTGGGGGTGTATTGGATCGTGCCGTTCACGAGCCCCATCCCGGTGGCGGCCGCCACGGCCGCCTTCGTCTATGTCTTCAAGCCCGAAGTGATGCGGCGCGACCCTATCCTGGATCGGCCGCGTTCCTGAGGCAGGGAGCTACTTCCCGAGCAGGTCCGGCAGCATCTCCGCCGCCTTCGCACGCGCCTTGATCACGCACTGGTCCGAGTTGTCGTATTCGAAGCGGCCGAAGCGCCCGAGCGGGTGCAGCTTCTGCTCGTCCATCCACCCCAGCGCCAAGTTGCGGCGACTGTGGTACTCGTGGTCGAACACCACGTAGGCGTGGTTCACCTGGCTACGATCCGTGAACATGATCTCGTTCCGCTTGAGTAGTCCCGCGGTCTCGAGGCCCTGGATCACGTCCTCTTTGAGGTCCAAGCCGGGGAACGGCTGACCACCCGGGGTGGTGATCTCGATCAGGAAAGACGTCTTACCCTCCGGCGCGTTGCCCGGGGAGTAGTTCGACATGTAGGTCACCCGGTTCGCTGGACCCTGGCTCTTCTGCGGCAGGTAGATCCAAGAGAGGTTCGGGTGCTCCGCACGGTCGAGCGCGATCAGGTACGTCACGAGGCCGTTGTACTCCAGCTCGCGCATCGCCTTGGCCACGTCCGCGGGCATGCCCTCGATGATGTCGGGCATGTAGGTGAGCGAGATCGTGTTGACGACCACGTCGAACTCTTCATCGTTGACGATCCACCCGTCGCCCTTGCGGCGCACGTTCGTCACGGGGGTATTCAGGCGCACGCGGTCGCCGAGGGTCGCGGCGAGGCCGTCGGTGATGCCCTGGAATCCACCGGTCTTCGGGTAGTAGAAGATCGCCTGGTGCTTATAGCCCTCGGTCCGAACGCCGACGGCCGCCTTCAGGATGTCCTCGATCGGTGCGTCCGGCACGCGGCCCGCGACCCAGTCGCTGGTGATCTTCTCCAGCGGGCGCTTCCAGATCTTCTCGTTGTAGGGATCCATGAAGTGCTCGGCGATTCCGTCGCCGAAGCGCCAACGGATCCACGCGGCGAAGTCCTTGGGCGCGGTCGAGCCCGTTGCCTTCCGCTGGTGCCACGCCTCGACGTAGCCCTTGAGGCACTCGTAGTTCGCCTGCTTCGGCAGGTCGCCGATGCCGTTCTCGAACGGATAATGGACCCAGCGATCCTCAAAGCGAATCTTGGTGTTGCGGTCGCACGTGACGAAGGCTTCGTCGCCGCCCGACTCGTCCTTCATCCACTGCATGGCCTCGGCGTCTTTGCTGAACAGGATGTGCCCGCCCGCGACGTCGTAGGTGAACCCGTCGACCGTCTTGGAGTGGCAGAGGCCACCGGCTACTGAGCCTGCTTCGAATAGATGCAGGGAGTCCCTGGAAACGCCGCCCTGCTGGAGGAAGCGGGCGAGGGCCATGCCGGAAATACCGGCGCCGAGGATGGCGATTTTCACGTCGTTCTGAGGCTGGAGAGTGGGGACAGGAGGGCCGAAGGATACCCCCTGGATCGGGTCACCGCGTGCGGATCAAGGATCCGGTTGCCTTCAAGAGAGAAGGGGCTTTCCCTTCGAGATCGCTGAGCCAGCGGCGGGCGTCCGTTACGTAGCCCGCGGTGGGCTTCACATCGGGACAGGCGGCGCAGAAATGCTCGTTGAAGGCGTCCATGACGGTCTCACGAGCATACTTGGCGAGGCATGAGCCGAGCGCCACAGGCAAGGACAGGGTGTCGCCCTTCTGGATGAAGCGGATCGTCATGCGACGGTCCGGTGTCTCGACGAGATACCGACTCTCGATCCGCGACTCCGAAAGGACTCGGACCGTGGAGAAAGGGATCAGGCTGGAGAGCAGCGCTCCGTAGCGGGCGCGCCCGCCAAGGCGATCGACGGTCATGTTGAGACCCTCTGGTCCGAACCGCTCGAATAGGTCGAGGAGGATCTCCGAGTGAAAGGCCCAGAGCGTGGTGCCCTTGTTACCCGTCTCCGCGAAGGACGCGTTCAGCTTTCCGGCGGGGATCACGACCGCGCCTGCCGCCGCGACGGACGTGGCGCTATCGGTCAGGGCCCTGTCGAGGCGCTGGCCATGTTCGTCCAGCGCCGCCCGGTCCGTGTGAACGGGCAGGGATTGCGGGAGAGAGTCGTACCAGGGATGGCCCTCGAGGTCCGCCGCCGTGGGAGCGACCGCTGCGGGCGCCGTCGCCAGGAGGGCTCCTCCGGTGCGGACGTCCATGCCCGCCGCTCGCAGGAAAGCGAGCGCCGTGAGCTCCAGGCGACGGGAACCGCGTGGGTTCCGGGTGAAGACCTTCTTGGAGTCGGCGACGATAAGCTTCGTGGCGTCGTCCTTCGGCTGGTCGGACACCGCCGCCTTGAGCCGTTCCCAGTCCAGCGTGCCTGCACGGTCCTCTAGACGGAACGCCGAAAACCCGAAGGTCAGGGGGCCGAGCATGGGGCCATAACCTGCCTCGTCGATGCCGCCATAGACGGTGGACTCCGCTGGATACCCCGCTGGATACCCCGCTGGGGACCCAAAGAGGGACCCCGCTGGAGACTCCGCGGGGGGCTGCGTGCCGATGCGACTCAAGGAACGATCAGGCCCCAGGCGTCACTGCGGGGTCACGCCGCTTGGCGTTCACGATCAGCAGCAGGAGCGCGACCGAGCCGAGGACCAGGGAAACAAGCTGGGACGTCGAGATCGTTTCATCGAACCACATGCCGCGGATGCTGTCGCCGCGGAAGTTCTCGATGGTGTAGCGGCCGATCGAATACAGCACAAGCAGGACAAGCGCGACCTGGCCTGCGTAGCGGCGACGCTTGATCAGGAAAACGCCGAGGAGGCCAATCAAGAGCGTATTGATGCTCATCCAGGGCTGAGTGGCCCAAAGGATCTGGCCCGCGTTGTCCGCGCCGAAGAGGCTCCCTGGAGGCAGGACCTCGGGCACGTGAACCGTGATGGGGAAGGGAAGGTCGCGTGCGCTCTCGGGCACGATCTTGCCGAAGTCGTCGCCGACCAGGAGGCAGCCAATCCGACCGACGGAGAGACCGATGAAGCCCGCCGCCAGTCCCAGGTCCATCGCTTGGAGCAGAGATATTTTAAACTTGCGCGCGGCCAAGAGGCCAAACGCGATGCCACCGAAGGCGCCGCCGTACATGACGAGGCCGCCCTCCCAGTAGAAGAAGACGGTCAGGGGGTCATCGAGATAGCGCTGGCCCGTCTCGCTCCCACGCAATACCTCGACGATGACGTACATCGCGCGGGCGCCCATCAGGATTCCGACCAGGATCCACATGGGGATGGAGGCGAATCCGGCCGCTTCCGCTTGCTGCTGGTCCCGGAGTTCTGGGCCCGTGAGGCCCGACGTCGCGAGCGTCGAGTGGCGCTGGCCGAGCCGCCCGAAGATGTAGCTGCCCAGGAGGAACCCTAGGACGACCATCAGGCCGAAGGAGCGGACGGGGAAGCCCAGGCCCGGAATCTCGAAGAGGATCGGATGCATAGCGGGTGAGTGTACGCCCCTCGCTCGCCCTGTCGCTATGCTCTTTGGCCTCGAACGGTCAGGCCAAAGGACGGGCTCGACCTCCTACGCCGGATTCTTCCAGCGCCCAAATGAATCAGCCGCCGAATCAGCCTCGTAAGGCCAAGCTCTACATCGAGGGGCGCTATCTCAAGCACTCCCGCGATCTACCCCAGACCCTCTTTTTCTGCCCTGAGTGCAAGGGGCACGCCCGGCGTCGCCACAAGTGCAAGCGCTGTGAGGGCTTTGGCAAGCTCACCAAGGACTCTGTCCAGGAGCTGATTGGGTGGGTGGTAGCCAAGGCCGCCGGCACCCGGAAGCACAAGTTCCACGGCGCGGGCCGCGAGGACGTCGACGTGCGCATGCTGGGGGACGGGCGACCGTTCGTCTTCGAGCTGGAGTCGCCGAAGATCATGGATATTGACCTCGCCGAGCTCGAGGCCACGATCAACAGTCGCAACGAAGGCCGCATGGAGGTCCGCGGGCTCCACTGGACCCAGAGGAGCCGTATCCGGTTTCTCAAGGAGGGGAAGTTCGTCAAGGACTACCGCGCCAAGGCGGCTGTTTCATCCCTGCCGGATCCGGAAAAGGTCCAAGCCTTGCTCGGCCGTCGCTACGTCGTGGCCCAGAAGACGCCGAGCCGCGTCGCACACCGCCGGGCCGACCTTGTGCGCGAGCGCTGGATCGAGATCCTCGAGGTTGAGGTGCCCGCCGAGCAAAACGAAGAGGAGCCGTTTCTGTTCGTCACGATGCGGACGCAGGCCGGAACCTACGTGAAGGAGGCGATCAGCGGCGAGGGCGGGATGACGGAGCCTTCCGTCGCGAGTCAGCTTGGCATCGACGGAGCGCGCTGCCTGGAGCTAGACGTCCTGGGCATTCTTGACGAAGAAGGCGAGGAGTCCAGCGAAGTGATCGCGGAGCCTTCCTCGCCTCAGAGTCAGTCGCCCTTTGGGGCCGGCCTGTAGGTTCGCCGAGCAGACCGCCCGAGCGAATCACCCGATCAGCACGCCGAGGACGGTCGCCTCGAAGGCGCGCTTCTCGGACAGCACGCCGTCCTTTTGGACGAAGCCCTGGGTTTCGTAGCGGAACATGCGGCTTCCAGCGCGCACCAGCTTGACCGTGATGATCAGGTTGCAAGGCGGAGCCACGATCCCTCGGAAGCGGCAATCGTCCACGCCACCAAAGCCAACGAAGCGCTCCACGTCGCCGCGGAGGCGGTGCTTCGAGTAGTCGTAGGAAGAGATCTGCGCCGCGGTCTCGATCATCAGTGCGCCGGGGAACATGGGGCGGCCTGGCACGTGGTCCGCCGCCCACCAGTCGTCTTCACTGATGGCCTTGACGCCCACGAGGATTCCCGCCTCGCCGTCCACGTGCGCCAAGTAGTCCACCATGGTGAACGTACCCCGCTGCTGAAGGTAGGTGTCAAGTTCGGCGCGGTCGGCGACGACCTTCGTGAGATCGACCGTAGATAGGTCAATGATGGGCTCGTTAGCCATGGATGAGTCTGGGGGAGAGGGAGCCCGCGGGATTGTTCGCCTGAGGGACGGCACGGCAGACGGGGCGACTATGCTAGTGATCCCGACCTCTCAGCTCCCCATCGAAACGCTCTCCATGGCCCCAAACTCCCCGTCACAGCCCTCCAAAGGTCCTGTCGCAGGCCCTATCGCAGGCTCGGGCCGCGCCCCAAGCTACGGGCCCTCGACCCTGGCGATCCACGGCGGACGCCGCCCCACGCCTGGCGATCCGGACGTTTCGCCGCCGATCCGCCGGACGAGCACGTTCCTCCAGCATGCGGGGACCCACACGGCCACGGATGCCGGGGACTGGGTGTCGCCACTGGTCTATACGCGGTACCGGAACCCCAACATCGAGGACGCGGAGATGCGCATCGCCGCGCTGGAGCGCGCGGAGGGTGCCGTGCTCTTTGCGAGCGGGATGGCCGCCATTCACGCGCTCCTGATGCATGCCGTTCCGGGTGGCCGTGGGCGTATCGCCGTGGCGCGCCAGATCTACGGTGGAACGAGCTCACTCTTCTCCCATTCGCTCGGCTCGGAGGGGGGGCTCGACATCGAGGCCGTCCCCTTCGACGTCACGGACGAGGCGGACCTTGCACGGGTCCTCGAGGAGGGAGTCCAGCTCGTTCACGTGGAGGGCCTCTCCAATCCCACGGCGATCGTCGCCGACCTCCCTCGAATCGCAGAGCAGGCGCACGCGGCGGGCGTTCGCGTCTCTGTGGATTCGACGTTTGCCACCCCGATCGTTCAGCGTCCGCTGGAGCTTGGCGCAGACATCGTGGTGCATTCCGCCACGAAGGGGCTGAGCGGTCACTCCGACCTCACGGCCGGCGTAGTTCTGGGCTCGGCGGCCGACATTGAGTCGATCGCGACCTATCGCAAGATCACCGGGGCGATCCTCGATCCAGGGGCCGCGTGGCTACTGATACGCAGCCTCGCCACGATCGACCTGCGCGTGCGCGCTCAGTGCCGCAACGCGCTGGACCTTGCCACGGCGCTCGAGGGATCAGCGGGAGTCGCGCGGGTTCACTACCCAGGTCTGGCGTCGAGTCCGTGCCACGGCCTGGCGCGCCGTGTCCTCCCATCGGGGCTCTTTGGAAGCGTCCTCGCCGTCGAGCTGGACGCCGGCGATGCGGGGACCCGTGAGTTTGTGGCAAAGCTCAACCTTGCGATCGACGCGCCGAGTCTCGGGGGAGTGGAGACGCTCGTCTGCATCCCAGCCTATATGTCCCACGTCGGCCTGACGGAGGACCAGAGGCTCGCCGCAGGAATCCGTTCCGGCTGCGTGCGTATCGCCGCTGGGATAGAGGATTCAGCCGATCTGGTCACCGACTTCCTCCAGGCTCTGAAGTGATCCACCCGCCGGGCGGCATCACCTCATGATGATCTCTTCGATCCGCCCATGGGCGGGACCCTCAGGGGTCAGCACGAGGTCAGCGCGTCCCTTCTGCTCGATGAGGTTGTCCTTGGCCTCGACGCGCCAGGGGCCCGGCGTCAGGTAGCGCAGGTGAACCTCGCCGACGCTGTCCGTTGTGATCTTGAAGCTGCCTCGGCCCGCGCCCTTGAGGTACCCGGTCACGGTCACGTCCGGGCACGGTCGCCCGATGTAGTCCATGATGACGAGATCTAGCGAGGCGAGCGCTGGGAGCGTCAGGTCGTCGACGCGCAGGTCCTGGGACTGAACGCCCACCGGCGTCGGTGCGATCAGCGATCTCACCGGGTCGCCCACATGGAGCATCCACGGGCCGGCGGGCACCAGTTCGAAGGTAAACGAGCCCGCGCTGTTCGTCCGTGTTTCCAGGCGCGACGTGATGACATTGCCGCCAGACGGGCTCTCCGCAGTGTTTTCAGCCGTGTTTCCAGCAGTGGTTCCGGCACCGGTTGGGGCACTGATGGGGGCGGAGGCTTGGCCCGGGACCTGATAGGGGACGAGGTAGACGGCCAGATCGTTCGCCGCGTCACCACTCAACTGGCGGATGAAACCCTCGACCAGGGCCATCGGTCGCAGCGTGAGGTCGAGGTTCACAAAGTCGAGGCCGCGCTGGCCGGGCCTCTCGGCGACCCGGTAGAGGGCCACCTCGATCTTGGAGGTGGCCATGCCCGGGGCCCGCGCACTGATGCGGTAGGCCGCCAGGGGCAGATCCCGAAGCTCGAAGGTGCGCATGCCTGGCTCGGACTCGAAGGTCCGGGTGATGGCTTTGTCCC
>JBLIHL010000142.1:0-11800 GCA_047635895.1 Paracoccaceae bacterium
CGAGATCCGGCGAACCGCGCGGCGGATTCATCGGGCGCTCGGGCTCTCCGGATACACGCGCATCGACATGCGCATGGGCGCCGACGGGCGCGTGTGGATCCTTGAAGCCAACCCCAACCCGGACCTTTGCTTCGGCGAAGACTTCGCGGAGAGCTTCCAGACGCTCGGCTACGACCACAGCGGCCTCGTACAGAAGATCGTGAACCTTGGGCTACGCTACGAGGCTCCCTGGAAAGGATGAAAGCCGTCATCCTGCACGACAGCGGACCGGGGCTTGAATCGGAAACGGGCCCGGCGGCCTCGCCCGCACGCGACGCGGTGGTGTACGTACCGGGCATCGATGGCACGGGCGAGCTTCTTCTCGGAACGGCGCGTCGAATCGAAGAGCACTACCGCCTCCTTCGCATCCGCTACGACCCTGAGCCGCCGTCCCCCGACCGCCCCGGCGGGGCACAGCTATACGAGCGTCTCGCCGATACGGTCGCCGCCCGCCTGGACGAAGCGGGCATCGAACGCGCCGTCATCCTCGCTGAATCGTTCGGCGGAGGCGTGGCGCTCCAGTTCGCCCTTCGCCACCCAGACCGCGCGATCGGGCTGATGCTGGTCAACACGTTCTGCTACTACCCGAGGCGCATCCGGGTCCGGCTCGGGGCCGCGCTGGTTCCCTTCACGCCGAAGCGGCTCCTGCGGCTGGGGCGTATCAGCCTGGCGGGCAAGTTATTCTTCCGGCCCCGCAGGGACGCCGACGCCGAGAGGCTCTTTCGCGAGGCCATCCCAGGCTTTGCACGGGGCGGCTACGCCGAGCGCATGCAGGCGATCCCCGAGCTCGACCTTCGAGGCCGCCTGGCCGAGGTCCAGACGCGGTGCGAGCTGTTCGCCTCAAGCCACGACGCGGTGGTCCCGTCGAACAAGACCATGCAGGTCCTGGCCGACGGCCTGCCGAACGCTACGCTCACGATCCTGGAGCGGGCCAACCACATCGTCCTGCCACTGGCCGAGGAACCGTGGGTCGAGCGCCTGGACCGACTCTTCAAACCCTCGAATTGAGCACGCGACCTGCTACCGTAGCCCCATGGGAACCCACCGACGCCTTCTGTTGAATCTCCTGGTCCTGGGCAGCTGCCTCGCGAGCTGCGCCTCCCCGGTACGCGTGGACGAAGCGGACTGGCGTGAGCGCGTCCGTGGTCTATCCACGGCGGAGGCGGTGGACGCCTCGGCTCCCGTCAAGCTCCCCCCCACGCTCCAAGGTCCTCTGCTCGCCAAGTCGCTCCTCAACTACGAGTTGACGCGCGGTGAAGGCGAGACCTGGGACATCCGCTTCCAGGGTCCGGAGCACAGCGTGCAGAGCGTCGACTCCTGGGCGTCGGTGACGCTCACGTCTCCGGGCCAGGGCGGCAACGCCATGGTCAAGAGCGCCCGCGTCTACAGCGGGCGGATCAACGTGGCCCGACGCGGCGCAGAGACCGACGACAAGCTCCTTCTCCTGCCGCTGGCGTTCTTGGATGAATCCCTCTTCCGCGCGTGCGCAGCCCTCGGTCCGATGGAGCTGGAGGACTTCCAGCGGGCGGCCAACGTCAAGGAGATCGGCGACGCCTATATCGGGGGCTTCCTTTCGGGTTTCGCCGCCTCCTTCTCAGTGCAGCGCACGGAGAGGATTTCGTCGCTCATGTCCCAGGTCATGCAGTGGCCGTCGGGGTGGATCGGCAAGGATGGAGATGCACAGGTTATGCTGCGGCCTGACGTCCTGAGTGCGGAGCCGTGCGATACGGCCTTCGGCCCGGGCTGGCGCCTGCCCCTGGAAATCCTCGCGGGTGAGGCCCAGGCCTTCGTCGGCGAGGTCACGGTGGTCGAGCCCGGCGGCGCGCTCAATCTCGCGGCAGGTGTCGTCGAGATCACCGGATTCGCCCCTAACCGGCCCAACAAGATCCTGCGCCTGCGGCTCGTGGGCGCCCAGGCTCCCCGGACGGACCAGCTGACCCCCGAGGCCATCGAGAAGCTGCTGGAGATCAAGCCGCGCTCGAAGACCAAGATCGACGGGATCAAATAGCGGGACAAATCGGGGGTTCGGCGTCGGTATCGGCGGGTCCCCAGCCGGTTGTAGCCCGGCCGGCTGTGGGCCAATCGGCCGTGGCCCGGCCGACGGGACCGGATCAGCGCGTGGCGAGGCGCGCCATGGGGTATCGTGGCGCCGCACATGACAGCACCCCAAGACCCCAACGATCCGACGGCGCCACTCCACGACGCCCTCAGAGTCTCGCCGGACAACCTGCCCCTTCGTCGCCACCTCGCCGAGACCCTTGCCAAGCTTGGAAGGCACGCGGAAGCGGAGCCCCAGTTTCGACAGGTGCTCAGCGAAATGGACGCTCACGATCCGGCCGGTGACGCCGTCAGGCTCAGCCTGGGTGAGAGCTACCTCGCCCAGGGGAAGCTGAGCCACGCCGACGTCCTTGCGGACCTCGTCACGCGGCGCCAAGGGGCTCCCGCCCTCGCCTTCCTACTGGTCGCCAGGATCCGACTTGCGGAGAAGGATCCGAAGGCGGCCCAGACGGCGTTCGATCGCGCGTGCAGGCTCGACGGCTCCGTCCGCGACTCGGACGTGGCCAAGAAGCTGGGTCTCAGGCCAAGCGTCGGCCTCGAGAAAGAAGTCGGCGGGGACGATGACGATGACGATGACGATGACGACGGCTGGCAGCCCGTGGACGACGAGCCCGATTTCAGCACCGCACAATCCGCATCGGCACCCGACCCCGATGATGACCAGGGGCGCATCGCCGACATCGACTTCGAGCGACCCAAGATCGCTTTCAAAGACGTCGGTGGCATGGACGATGTCAAGGAGGAGATTTCCATCAAGGTGATCCAGCCGCTGGCTCACCCCGAGCTATTCGCGGCGTACGGAAAGAAGGTCGGCGGAGGCGTGCTCATGTACGGCCCCCCCGGCTGCGGCAAGACGCACCTGGCGCGCGCAACGGCGGGTGAGGCCAAGGCTTCCTTCATGAGCGTAGGCATCCACGAGGTGCTGGAGATGTGGATTGGATCGTCAGAGCGCAACCTGCGCCGGATCTTCGAAGAAGCGCGGCGGCGCGCTCCCTGCGTCCTGTTCTTTGACGAAGTCGACGCGCTGGGCGCCAAGCGCGCGGGCGCGGCGAACAACGCCGGTCGCCAGATCATCAACCAGTTCCTCTCCGAGCTCGACGGCGTCGAGGACGCGAACGAAGGCCTCTTGATCCTCGCCGCTACGAACGCCCCGTGGCACCTGGATGCTGCCTTCCGCCGCCCCGGTCGATTCGATCGCCTGGTGTTTGTCCCGCCACCGGACGCGGCCGCCCGCGCATCGATTCTTGAGGTTATCCTGCGCGACAAGCCCACGGAGTCCATCGACCTCGCCAGGGTCGCAAAGAAGACCGACAAGTTCTCGGGAGCCGACCTCAAGGGCCTCGTCGATCACTGCATCGAGGGCAAGCTGCGTGAAGCACTGAAGACGGGCACGCCCGGCCCCATCACGGAGAAAGACCTTCTGAAGGCAGCGAAAGCACTCAGCGCGACGACCGCCGAGTGGTTCGCCACCGCCAAGAACCACGTGTTGTTCGCGAACGAAGGCGGCAGCTACGACGACGTCGCTGCGTACATGGGGCTCCGCTCGCGGCGGGACCAGAAATGAGTGACTCACTGCAACGCGCACGGCTCCTCATGGGAAGCGGACGGATGAAAGAGGCGCTTGAACAGGTTGGCGCCTGCCTGGCCGAGGACCCGAACAACGCCGAGGCCCACGCGCTCGGCGCGCTTGCCCTGGCCGACATGGAGGAGTTCCCGGAAGCGCTGGAGTCTGCACAGCGCGCCTCTGGTGAGGATCCGGAATGGGCCTTCCCCCACTACGTAACGGCCCAGGTGCTCCTGCGCTGGGGCAAGAAGCGCCCCGCGCTCGTCGCGGCCGAGGAGGCCGTGGCCATCGATCCGGAGGACGAGTCCTACCACGCGATGGTGGCGGCCTGCCACATCGGGCTGAGCCACTGGCGCGAGGGGCTCGCGGCTGCCGAACGCGGGCTCGAGGTCGCGCCAGAGGACAGCCAGTGCACCAACCTGCGCGCACTCTGTCTGCGGCAGCTCGGCGACGCGGACGAAGCCGCCAGCGCGCTGCGCACCAGCCTCTCAGGCGACCCCGAGAACGCGTGGACGCATCAGAACCTGGGCTTCGCGGCCCTCTCCGACGGCCGCTACGACGAGGCCATTGCGTCGTTCCGGGAGTCCCTGCGCCTCGATCCCACGGACGAGCAGTCGCGGGTTGGACTCGCCACAGCCCTCAAGGGGAGCGTGCCTCTCTACCGGCCGATCATCGCCTGGCAGCTCTTCTGCAGCCGGCTCTCGAGCCGCCTGGGCATGGGCCTCGTGTTCGGGCTCATGATCCTCGTCAACGTCGTACGGCGTTGGCTCGGCCCGGATAGCACGACGGGCACAATCGTCATCATCGCGTACGCGTCATTGGTCTGGATGAGCTGGGCTGCAAGCGCGCTCTTCGACGTGCTGCTCTTTGCCCGCAAAGACCTGCGGCCGATCCTGACCGCCCGCGAGAAGGCGGCAAGTTTCGGCGTCATCATCTGCCTGTTACTTGCGATGACCGCGCTGATCGCACGACTGAAGTTTGGACTCGAAGGAATGGAGTGGAGCGCCGGTGTCTTCGCGTTTGCCGCGATCCCCATGGCCGCCTGGGCGGGCCTCGACAACGCCAAGGCACGCGGAGTGGGACTCCTCATCGCCATTGCCGCGCTCTTGCTTGGCTGCGCAAGCTTCGGGCTCCAGCTCCATGCGCTCAGCCTCATCGAATGGGACCTCGGACTCACCGGGCCGGCCGACGAAATGGAAGCTCTGGGCGAGCGCTTCCAACTCAATCTTTCCAGGGCGAGCCAGCTCTCGCTCCTCTCCATCGTGACGTCGGTAGGATCGTCCTGGCTGATGCCCTTCCTGGGCCTCGTCCCGGAGCGCCGCGGAGGCCGAGGGCAGCGGCGGCGTCCGAGGTAGATCGGGCAACCCCGACGACTCTCCGTCGCAGCCACGTTGCCGATCTTGGGAACCGCTGCTACGTTCGGTCGCATGAAGTACCTCCTGACTGCTGCCATTGTCCTCGCCGCTACGGCCACTGCCCAGCAGACCGTCCTGGACTTCGAAGACCTCGTCGGCTTCGCACCGATGCCCGTGCCCTACGGTGGCGTGGCGGACTGGGGAAGCTGGGCCCACAGCGACACCGTGGACCCCAACTATCCTCCAGCCAGCGGCGTGGTGCGTGTGTTCTCGGTGGGCGGGCAGCGCCCGATCGTCTTCGGGAGAGACGTCATCTTCGAAGGCGCGAACGTGGTCTCCGCCCTGCCTTTTTCGTGGAAGCTCTTCTACCAGGGCCAAGAGGTTCACACGTCGACCATCTTGTCCCCCAACACGGGGGGCCCCGCCGTCTGGCTACCGTCGGGCTACACGGGGCTCGTCGACTCGATGGAGTACATCTCCGCGGTCAACGTGCACTCTGTCGATGACTTCACCTACACCGATCCAGCCGCGACGATCGGCGACGAATACTGCGGTCCAGCGGTGCCCAACTCCAGCGGCCTCTCGGCTAGCCTCGCGGCCAGCGGCACCGCGGTCGCTGCTGATAACGACCTGACTCTGACCGCAACGGATCTGCCCCCCAACGCATTCGGCTTTTTCCTGGTGAGTCAGACGCAGGGCTTCGTCATGAACCCTGGCGGGAGCTCGGGCAACCTGTGCCTGGCTGGCATGGTCGGCCGCTACGTCGGGCCGGGCCAAATTCAGAACTCAGGAGCGGCCCGATCCATGTCACTGACGCTGGATCTGATCCAGACGCCGCAGCCAACAGGATTCGTCTCCATCGTGCTCGGGGAGACCTGGAACTTCCAGACGTGGTTCCGTGACAGCGGCGCAGGGGGCGCCACGTCCAACTTCACCCAGGCACTCGAAGTCACGTTCCTCTGATCCCAGGCTGCGCTGGCCCATTCGTTGGGTCCGCAGGCATTCCTTTCCACGCCGAGCACTTCCCCGAGGAAGGTCTCCTTCGTTGATTTCGACGGAGACGCAGATGCGCCCCCGCGCCGCCATCGTAGGGCGGCGACGACGCGGGGGCGCTTCGGGAGACCATCGACTCCTGAGCTAACCAAACTACATTGTCTGAAGCCTCGCCCACGATGAGTTTGCAGGTCCATCCACGTCACTGAATGTTCAGGCTGACCGCGTCCGTGAAGTTCGACGTGGGCGTCCCATTGACGGTGTCGCGGTGCCAGGCTTGGAAGTTCCAGGTCTCCCCAGGCAAGAAGCTCACGAACCCCAATGGTTGGGGCACCGAGTCCTTATCCAGGTAGATCCGGATGCTCTGGGATGCTCCCGAGAAACGAATCTGTCCGGGGCCGACGTAGCGCCCGACGCTGCCGCCCAAGCAGAGAATACCCTCGCTTCCGGCGGGGTTGCTGGTCATCCCCTGGGTGCGCGATGTGAGGAAGTAGCCGAAGGAGTTCATCGACAAATCGTTCGCCGTCAGAGCAATCGTGTTCCTCTCGGCGATGGCTGTTCCTGTGATCGAGAGGATGCCCTCCGATCCAGAGGAGTTCGGCGTGCTCGCGCAATAGGTGGATCCGATCGTTCGTTGGTTTGAGTTGAGCACAAGGCCCTGGGGAGCGACACCCACCGATGAGATCACGTCCAGATCCAGGTCCCCGTCGATGTCCAGGAACTCACAGATCGCCCCGCCTGACTTGTCGCCCTCCAATGACACTGGAGCGGCGAAGAAGCCAAAGCCCACGTTCTCGTAGATCTGGGACTCCATCCCGCCGGGACAAGAGCAAGCAATGTCCATGTCGCCGTCCGCATCAAAGTCACCGGCCGCGATGCGGAAGGCCCCATCGCAAGCGCTTCCCAGCGTCTGTAGGGAGGCGAAGAAGCCGCCGCCGGAGTTCCGCGACCAACGAACTCGCCCGTCGGTGCTCGAGCAGTACACCACATCTTCGAGTCCGTCGTTGTCCAGGTCCGCCACGATGACGTCCTGGGCCCCGATAGCGCCGGTCGTCACCACCTGCTGCGCGCCGAAAGTCCCGTCGCCGCCCCCTGGGTACCACGCGATCTTCGCATCCGTGGCAGAACTGGAAACGAGGTCCAGTTCGCCATCAGCATTGATGTCCGCGATCGCGAGCCCCGTGGGCTCAAGCACGCTGCTGCTTATGAGAACGGGGGCAGCGAACATGCCACTGCCCATGTTCTCCGAATAGTGGATCGAGCCGGACCTGACGGCTATCATGACGTCCAAGTCTCCGTCTCCGTCCATGTCCCCGGCGACGATATCAGACGGCCCAGCTATGGTTGCCACAGTCGTTTTTGGCGCGAACGAACCCGGCCCGATAGCCAGAAAAACATGGACCGTGTTGTTGCCATTGCTGGAAACGAGGACGTCCAGGAAGCCATCAGCGTTCACGTCCGCAGCTTGCACATGCCGAGCATTAGACAGCCCTGGTGAGAGCGGCTGCGGGACGCCTAACGTCCCGTCCCCGAGGTTCTCGATCGTGAAGACGTTGCTGTTGGTAGTCGTACAGACAACCAGGTCGAGATCGCCGTCGAGATCAAAGTCACCCTGGGCTGAATCCCGAGCGCTAAGCAGGGACACGAGTGTCTCCTGGGGACCAAACTGGGCAAGAGCTGGAGTGAGGGTCAGAGCGGCGGCAGCCGTTGAGATCAAATAGTGCATGTGTAGCCTGTGTAAAGTGGGACCTGCCTGGGAGTATTGGTCCGGAGGCGTCCGGATGCAGCGCGATGCCCCTCGTTGTCATGGGGAACGAGGAGTGCAGCTTGGGTCCGCCACAAATCTCCGAGAACTGATGAGACCCTTCGGGTAGAGCAGAGACGGCACCAGCGCGGCGAGCTTCGCGATAGACTCAAGGAAGTTCAGGGCGCCGCGGCGGCACGCGCGTTGCGTGCTTGTGTTCTTCGTGCGCTCCAGCCAGGTGTCGAACGTCGAGGCAACCACGCACGTCACGCAGAGGCGAGGCACGACCCTAACGTCGGCAGCAGGCCCCGCTCGGGCCGTCAAGGCTGACTGCACCGGTAGAGCGCAGCGAGTTGCGCGTCGCGGCGGAAGAGAGTGCGAAACGGGTTGCGCGCCACACACGATGGATGCATATGCAATGCATGGCCAAGTGCAAATGCTTCCAGTCCAAGCTCGATCGCGTGGTAGCTGAGTGCATCGGCCTGCGCTCCCGCCTGCTCGACCGCGCGATTACAGCCGTCTTCAACGCAGAGTTTCAGGATCTAGGGGTCAAGCTGAGCCAGGTCAACGTTCTCATTGCAGTTGGCAAGCTTGAACCCGCACGCCCCGCCGACGTCGCGCGTGCGCTGCACTTGGAGGGCTCTACCCTCAGCCGCAACGCCGATCGACTTAGCGCGAGTGGCTACCTGTCGCTGGAGACGGGCGAGGACGCGCGCACGCGCTGCTAAGTCTTGACAGACGAGGGCCGTGCCCTGATCGATGAGATCTACCCACGCTGGCGAACGGCCCAGAAGCGTGCAGCGCAAATGCTGGGTGGCAAATGCTGGGTGAGAGTGGCATGGAAACGCTGATGACCTTCGCACGCACACGACCCTTCGACGAAGAACGGTGACTGGACCTCAGGGTCAGGGCCGAGGCCACCACTTGGATCGAGTTCGTGCGGAAGGAGCGGCGCATCGTCCCAGCCATCTTGGCTGAGATAGGTCCGACTGAAGGGGCCCACGGCCCTGTTGATCGCCTTCGGGAAGTGCTTCCCTTGAGGGTTGTCACCCACGCGCCCGATCCCCCGTGCCACCACGTGGGCCCTGGGCCGGTCAGGACGGCCCCTTTCGGACCGGCCGTCGTGCTGATTCCGCGATTGCCCGGAGTGAAGCCAGTGGATGGGTTGTCCCAGGCGGGCCAAGGGACGACAATCCCGCCCCATGACCCATCACGACTTCCTCCCGATCTCCCCCGCCGAGATCCAGGCCCTTGGATGGGATCAGCCCGACATCGTCTTCGTGTCTGGTGACGCGTACGTTGATCACCCCTCGTTCGCCAACGCCCTGCTCGGCAGGGTCCTCCAGGCCGAGGGCTACAAGGTCGCGCTCCTTTGTCAGCCCGACTGGAAGAATGCCGATGCCTGGCGAGCCATGGGCCGCCCGCGCCTCTTCTACGCGGTTAGCGGTGGCAACATGGACTCCATGATCAACCACTACACCGCCAACAAGAAGCGTCGCAACCAGGACGCTTACTCGCCCGGCGGTGAGATTGGCCTGAGGCCGGACCGCGCAACGCCCGTGTACGCCCAACGCTGCCGCGAGGCCTTCTCGGACGTCCCGGTCGTCATCGGCGGGGTCGAAGCGTCATTGCGCCGCATCGCCCACTTCGACTACTGGTCGGAGACCGTCAAGCCCTCGATGATGGTGACGAGCAAGGCTGACCTGTGCGGATTTGGCATGGGCGAGGCCCAGATCATCGAGATCGCGCGGCGGCTTGCCGAAGGTCAGTCCATCCGCGACTGCCGCGATCTCCGGGGAGTCGCCTATCTCCAGGGCAAGAAGGACGAGCTGGCGGACCATGCCTTCGAGCGCCCGATCGGAAAGCCGGTCACGAAGACGCTGGAGCTGCCTTCCTACGAGGATGTCAAGGCCGACAAGACCGCCTTCGCGGACATGACCCGCATCCTCCATCAGGAGACCAATCCCCAGAACGGTGCGCGCCTGACCCAGAAGCACGGTGACCGGACGCTCGTCGTGAATCCCCCCGCGCTCGCCCACGAGACCGAGGAGCTCGACCGCCTGTACGACCTGCCGTACACGCGCATGAGCCACCCGACCTACCGCAAGCCCATCCCTGCGGACACCATGATCCGCGACTCGGTCACGATCATGCGCGGGTGCTTCGGCGGCTGCACGTTCTGCTCGATCACGATGCACCAGGGCAACGCCATCCAGAGCCGCAGCGAGGAATCGATCATGCGCGAGGTCGAGACGATGGCGAAGGACCCGCAGTTCAAGGGCACCATCTCGGACCTCGGCGGCCCCACCGCCAACATGTACCGGATGCGGTGCACGAAGCCTGAGGTCGAGGCGATCTGTCGCCGCGCATCCTGCGTGCATCCCACGGTCTGCAAGCTCCTTGATACGAGCCACGATCCCACCAAGGCGCTGATGAAGAAAACGCGCGAGGTCAAGGGCATCAAGAAGGTCCACGTCGCGAGCGGGATCCGAATGGACCTGGCGCGCTTCGACGACGAGTACCTCGAGGACCTGGCGCGCTACCACGTCGGTGGACACCTGAAGGTGGCCCCGGAGCATGCGTCCGACAAGGTCCTGACGCACATGAAGAAGCCGGCGACCAACACGTTCGACCACTTCGCAGAGCGTTTCACCGCGGCGTCCGAACGCGCCGGCAAGGAGCAGTACCTGGTCCCCTACTACATCGCGTCGCACCCGGGTTCCGGTGTCGCTGAGATGATCGAGCTCGCTGAGTACCTGAAAGCGTCAGGCTACAAGCCGCGCCAGGTCCAGGACTTCATCCCCGCGCCGATGGACATCGCCACGTGCATGTACTACACCGGTCTCGACCCGATGACGATGGAGCCCGTCGAGACGGTCCGGAAGCTGCGGGACCGCAAGGTGCAGCGCGCGCTCATGCAGTTCTTCGCCCCGGAGAACTACTTCACGGTGCACAAGGCGCTGACCGAAGCTGGGCGCAAGGACCTGATCGGCACGGGGCCGAAGTGCCTGATCCCGGCGAATCCGCCTAAGGCAGCGCTCGCAATGAAGAAGGACGGCAAGTCGAAGGACCAAAAGCGCCCGACGAAGAACCAAGGCCGGCGGCTTGAGTCGAAGAAGGGCCCGGCGTTCCCGAACGACCGATCCTACGAGTCGTAGGTCCGCCCGGCCAAATGGGTGGAGCCATAGCGGGCGGAGCCATTGCGCCCGGAGCCTATGATTCGATAGTGGCTGACTTCAGCGCCGGATGAAGGCAACGTCGGCCAGGAGCGTGCCGCGCATAGCTGAATCCGGGTAGCGGGCCCCCAGCTTCCGGAGGCTGCGTAGCCCCAGCACCCCTGGTAGGCTTTGCCCCATGAAAGACTCGACCCGCTGGAGCGGCGGCGCCTTCCTGGCTGCCGCGCTCTTCGCTCTCACCTCTGTGCTCCTGGCGCCCAGTGCACGTGCCGTCGATACTCCGCTGCCGAAGGAGAAGGACAACCAGCCGAATATCGTCTTCGTGCTCTGCGACGACCTCGGCTTCGGGGACATCGGCGTCCTCTTTCAGAACCAGCGGGAGGAATCGCGGAGGTTCCAGACTCCGAACATCGATCGCCTCGCCGGTGAAGGAACGCTCCTGACGCGGCACTACTGCCCCGCGCCCGTCTGCGCGCCCTCGCGGGCCTCGCTGCTGCTCGGCAAGCACCAGGGACACGCGGCGATCCGGAACAATCAGTTCGATAAGGCGCTGCCCAAGGACCACAACCTCGCGAGCGTGCTGAAGGCCGCTGGTTACCGCACGGCGCTGATTGGCAAGTGGGGTCTGCAGGGCAAGGGGAAGAGCCCGGAGACCTGGCCTGCGTATCCAACCAAGGTGGGCTTCGACGACTTCTTCGGCTACGTGCGGCACCGCGATGGGCATTCGCACTACCCGGCGCACACGACCAAGGCGCGGTCGCCTATGGAGCTCTACGACGGGGACGCCGAGGTGTCCGCGACGCTGACGGGCTGCTACACCGCCGATCTCTTCACGGCGCGGGCGAAGAAGCTGCTCGTCGATCATCGGAAG
>JBLIHL010000143.1:0-11754 GCA_047635895.1 Paracoccaceae bacterium
GGGTAGGCTATCGCTGCCTCGGAACTCGCGTCGGCGGGAACCAAAATGGGTCAGCTGCGATCGGGCGAAAAGACGCACTTCATGAACCCGGGGGCCGACCAAAGGTCTGCTCCTGGGCCGAAATACGATCTTCGGCAAGAGTCTGCCGATCCGAGGCGACGGTGAAGCCGAGAAACGCCCGAAAGGAGACAAGACGGTGCATTCAAGGCAGCGCCTGAGTCGACTACGATCCATGGACCAGGTCTCGCAGCCTCGTCGACACGTCATGAATGGAACTTCCCACATCCTGGACCCTGCTGTCGCCCGCAGCCTCCTCCACGAACTCGGAGAGAGCTCCACGGCCTTCAGGTTCGAAGTCGCACCTAACCCCTGCGTTGGCGCGGCTGTCCTCTCTGGTTCCCAGGTCGTCAGTCGGGGCTATCACCGCGTCTGGGGGGGGCCGCACGCTGAAGTCGACGCCCTTCGATTGGCCGCGGAGACCACGGTCCCAGCGAGCGATTGGGACACGATGCTGGTCACGCTTGAGCCTTGCTCCAGCACCGGCAAGACGCCCGCGTGCGTCGATGCGATTCTGAAGTCGGGGATCCGGCGCGTGATTGTTGGGGCGTTGGATCCCGATCCACGGCACCGCGGCAAGGGCCTCGAGATCCTGGAGGCCGCCGGTGTCGAGGTGCTGGTCGATCCCATTCCGTGCCCTTTGAAGGACGTGGCCCCGCACTTCCTGCACTGGAACGACAATGAACGCGTCCGTCGGCCCCGGCCGTGGACGATTGCCAAATGGGCGCAGACGCTTACAGGTCAGCTTTCTCCGCCTGAGGATATCGGCGGTGGTCGCTGGATTTCTGGCCCGACAGCCCAGGCCGAGGTTCATCGGCTGCGCGGGAACGTCGACGCCATCGTGACCGGCGTAGGGACCATCCTGCACGACGATCCGAGGCTAACGGTACGTCCGATGGGGGCGGCGAATCCGTTGACGGTGCTGCGTGCGCCCATTCGGAAGAAGGCGCAGGGCCAGGACCACTTGGGTCCGATGGCTAGCTCAGGATCCAGCTCCGGATCCAACTCAGGATCCAACTCAGGATCCAACTCAGGATCCAACTCCGGGGGACCAGCTCGAATCATCTTGGACTCGTGGTTGAGAACTCCGCCCACGGCGCGCCTCTTCGATGAGCCGGGCGAAGGCGAACTCGCTGGGCCGGTGGTGATCGTTGCGCTTCCCGGAGCTGACCCGATTCGCCGCCGTGCTCTGGAAGCCGCCGGCGCAGTGGTGCACACCAGCCGTGGCATGGATCGCTTTACTCTGGACCTGCGTGACCTCTGGACGTGGCTGTGGAGTGAGGGCTACCAGCGGATCATGCTGGAGACCGGCCCGACCCTGCTCAGGAACGCCCTGGACTCCGGCTTTGTCGATCAGCTTCGGATTTACACCGGCAACGTCCGCGGCGGCGAGGGCGAGTCGCTGGCTCCTTGGTTGACCAAGGCCAAGCTGCTGGAGCGAGTGCACAGGGAATCCGGACAGGACGCTGCTCTCGAGGCGTTCCTCAGGTAGCTTCCGGGGATGCCAATTCCCAGGGCCCTTAGCTTGGGAGGGGGGCTCGGTGCGCTGGCGCTGATCCTTCTTCCTGCGTGCCGTGGCACGTTCTCTACTCCGGTGCTCCCGGCTGCGTCGGATTCCTTCTACGGAGCCTGGATCGAGCAGCGCCAGGGGATCACGCTGTCGGCTTCTGCCGAAGCGGCTGCCCGTCGGGCGGCTGAGCTGGATCCAGCGTGGGCTGCGCCTGCGCGGTTCCTGGACGAGTCGGTGCACCGCGGTGCGCTGACCCTTCCCGAGCGCTACGGGCAGTACGTCTCCGCAGCCGAGGATCCGACGCTTCCGCGCGAGCTGCGCGCCAGGAGCAGCTACCTCGCAGGCCGCCTCGGTGGTGACGTCGGCGGGCGGCGGCTGGAACGCTCGGCTGAGCTCGACCCTGCCTTGGGCTGGGCGTGGCACGGCATCGGGTGGCGCGCATTCTCCAGCGGCAACGCTCGGAAGGCCATCTGGGCGGGTGAGCGCGCGGTGCACTTTGCGCGCGACCCCCATGAGCTGACGCACTTCTCCTCGGCCCTGGCTCGCTACTTCTCCAGCGACGAGCGCAACGTCTCCGCGCAGAAGGTTCTCGGGGGAGCGCTCACCGCACCAGCGCCGCTGGGACTTCGCCCCGGGGAGCTGGCGCAGCTTCGCGCTGAACTCAGCGAATTCGAAATGAAATCGCTGGCCAAGGCAGGCGTGCGCCGCGGGGTCCGCCGCGCGCTCGATGCCCTTCATTATCCCACCTTGACCCTGGAGGAGCGCCTGTCGCTGATCGTCGCTCTGGCAGGCGCCCCGGTCCGTTCGGGGGCCGTCGCCAGGGAGGAGATCGCCTATTCCGCGCTGAAGGGAGCGGAGGCGGTCCGGGCGTCGGTGATCGCACCTGAAAGGGCAGGCGGGCTGGTGCGCCTGGTCGACGCTCTCCTGGCCGACGAGGTCGCCGCGTTTCCTGCGGGCGGGGCTGGGCTCTCGGGCGTGCTGTCCACGGGCGGCGGATCAGCGGCTGGGGATCAACTAGTGGATGCCTTCGCAGAGCCCCTCGGCAGCCGAATCGCGCTCGAGGCGTTCGAGGGATGGCAGGTGGAGCTACCGGCTGCGGTCCGGGGAGCGGATGGAGACTTTGTCCGACCGGGGCTTCGGGAGCTTCATTCGGTTCTCGAAGTGGAGACGCTCGCGAGCCAGGGCCTGGTGACGCCGTCGCTCGAGTCGTTCGAGAGGTTGGCCGGCGCGCTCATGCATGCTGGCTGGTTCCGGGAGGCGCGCGCCTTTGCGGAGGGAGTGCTCGCCACAGGGTCCCGGCGCGCGCGCCAGGGATGGACGCCGGACGAGGTCAGCTTGGATGCGGCTGCGCGCCAGGTTCAGCGCGACGCCATCCAGGCGCGCGCCGTGCTGGCGGGGATCGGCGCTCTTGCGCAGCGCATCGATGCGCGCGAAGCGTTTGTTCAGGCGGGGGCCGTTGGCTCCAGCCCCTTCGAGTCCCTGGAGGGTGGGCAGGTGGAGTCGCTCCGCCAGCTTCAGGGCGAGATCATTCAGCTGTTCGAGCGGTACGAGGCTCCTTGGCTTGCCACGGAAACGGTCCGGTCGCCGGTGATCAAGTACGGCCCGCTGGGTCAGATCGTTCACCCAGGACCCGTTTTCTCCGCGGAGGACGAGTCCCAAGGCCGAGGTACGCAAGGCGACCCAGTTCCCGGCATCGCCGCGCTGTTCGGCCAGATGGGGCGTTTCGCGCTCCTTGGCCTCGGCGTGGGGCAGGGCGGGCCAGACGCGACCATTCTTCGGACCGTGGGCGTGGAAGAGCGCTCGGGTGAGCACCTCGGGCGACCGTTCCGGGGGACCGTCTTTTGGTGCGATGGCGCCGATGTACCAGGGCGCTTCGGTCGGCGAGGTGCGAGTATCTCCGGCGCAGCGCTGCACGAAGGCTACTACGTGGACCTGTCGATGGTCCGTCTGGAGCAGCAGCGCTGGGATCGTCTGCGTGAGCGTTTCGACGGTCAGGCGCCCTCCATCGTGGCGGCCATCACGGCGGAAGGAGCGCGCGTTCCTGAGGCCCATAGGGCGGAGGTCTCGCCGGCGCTCGGGGCCGGGGATCGGATGCGACTCGTGGTGATGGGGGGCGGCGAGGGCAGGGGCCTTCAATCCATGACGCTCGCCAGGCTCGCACACGTTGTCGCCGTTCATGAGGAGGGTCACCTCTGTGACCGTGCCTCCTGGTATCCGCTGTCCTTCGGCCGGATCCTGAAGCTCATCAGCTTCGCCGGCGCGCATGGTTTCAAGGGCGGCCGCATCGGGCAGGCCTTGGAAGAGCGCGCGCAGCTGGTTGCGCTGTGTGCATGCGACGATCCGCGGCTTGCGTGGATTGATCTGCTCGACGCGGCGGAAAACGCTGGCGGTGGAGCGGTCACGCCGCATGCGGCGGCCTATCGTCTCCTTCTCGGGGACCTCTTGGAGCGTCTCGACTCCGAGGTCCGGCGGGGGACGTGGGTGGGGGTCGACCTCGATCCCACGATGCGCTGGATCGACCAGCTACATCGCATTCCCGCAGAAGAGCTCAGGGGCCTCGCGATTCGCGAGGCGGCCCAGCGGTTCTGATCCCACTCGGTTCTGATCTGTTGGGGCTGCTCAGGCGCGCATCGCTGCGCGCACTAGTGCCTCAAGATCATCGTCGCCGACGTCCTTGACGGCTTTCTCCACGCTCTTGGCGGCTTCCTTGTCGGAATAGCCAATAGACACGAGGGCGGTCACGGCATCGGCCGCGTTGCCCGAGGCGACGGGCTCGGCCGCGGCCGCGGCCGCTTGGGTCACCACGTTTCCCGAGACGGCCGTGAGCAGGCTCGTCTTGTCACGGAGGTCCAGAAGGATCTGCTCGCCGGTCTTCTTGCCGACGCCCTTGATCCTGGTGAGAGCCTTGAGGTCCTCTTGGACCACGGCGCGCGTCAGGTCATCAGGCGAAAGGCCGGAGAGGATCGCCAGTGCCATGGACGGTCCGACGCCGCGCACCCGTAGCAGGATGCGGAACAGGTCCCGGTCCTCTCGCCGTGGGAAGCCGTAGAGCGTCTGGTTGTCTTCACGGACCGAGTGGTGAGTGAAGACCTTCGCGTGGGAACCCTTCGCCGGGAATGAAGCACCCAGGGGAGCGACCAGCTCATAACCAACACCGCCGGCATCGATGATGACGGCGGTGCCGGTGCGGTCGGCGACTTCGCCGGCAATGAACTCAAACACGGAGGCTTGTTACGACTCGCCCTTGAGCGCCAAGGTGTACTCGGCCAAGCGGTTGCGAAGCTCAAGCAGTGAAGTGACGCCGAAGTTCGGCATCCCGAGGAGCTCCTCTTCCGAGTGCTGGGTCACGTCACCAAGCGTCAGGCAGCCCAGGTTCTCGACCGTGCGCCTGGCACGGATGGAGAGCTTGAGGTCGCCGATTGGCTTGTTGCGCGGATCGTTCGGGTCGAGGTCGCGGCCTTCCTGGGCGTTGCGTGCCTTCGCGATGCTCGCGACTGCTTCTTCCCGGGCCATTCCGAGGCGCAGCCCTTTGCTGGCAAGGATCTCTTTTATTTCAGTGAGGCTTGTCTCACCGAAGTTCTTGTAGGAGAGCAGCTCCGACTCCGTCTTCTTGACCAGGTCACCCAGGGTCATTATATCCATCTTGTTCAGGCAGTTTCGCGCGCGAACAGACAGCTCGAAGTCGGTGATCGGGATCCGAAGGATCTGGTTGAGGCGATCCTCTTTCTTCTCCAGGTCCTCGTCGTAGTACATCTCCATACCGGCCTTGGCGTCCTCCAAGTAGAGGCGCGCAAAGCGATCGGTCGGATCCGTACGGGTGATCGTGTCGTAGCAGGAGGCAGCCTCGGAGTCGCGGCCCATGTCCTCGTAGAGCACGCCGAGATTGATCATCACGGAGCGGTCCACCGGCAACATCATCGCCAGCGTCTCGTAGGCATCGAGAGCGAGGGCCTCTTGGCCCGTGCGCTCGGACAGGTACGCGAGCCGGAACAGGTTGCGGCGATGCGTAGGATCGGCGGCGCGGCCCGCCTGGAACTGCTCCAGGGCCTCTTGGTAGTCGCCCGAAAGCTCGGCGACGCGACCGCGGAGGTAGCGACCCTCGGCGCTCTCGGCAAGCATCTCACCGTACTGACCGAGGTCGGCCTCAAGGGCGGCAACGGCGGCTTCGACGTCTCCCTTCAAAAGGTCGTGGTCGAGCTTGGCGTCCAGCATGTCGCCGCGGGGGCGAGGCTCGTCCTGGTACTTATCGGCGAGGCGCCCGAAGATAGCGACGGCCTCACCTGGCTTGCCGAGTGACATCAGCGAGCGCGCGCGCGTGTAGCTCGCGACGTCGTCGTCACCGTAGGCCTCGAGCGCAGATGCTGCGTCCTCGTAGCGACCGAGTAGCCAGAAGCCGAGGGCACGGCGGCGGCCTTCATCGCCCGTGGAGGCCATGCCTTCCACCGTGCGGCGGAAAACGTCGTGGGCGCGCTGGGTGGCGTACAGGGGGGAGCGGACGGCGAGGAGGGAGCCGAAGCTCGGGATCTCATCCGTCTCGATGTCGAAGTCGAAGGTCGGGTCAGGAATCTCTTCCTCGACGACTTCCTCGGGCGAGTAGTAGCCCGAGGCACCGTCGGAGTTGTAGCTCGTCGAGTAGTCCTCGTCGCCGTCATCGTCATCATCGTCGTCGCTTCCGCCGTAGGACGCGCTTCCTTCATAGGACGCGCTTTCCTCGGCCGGGTCGACGGAGCCCACATCGTGGACCCCAACGGAGAGGCCCGCAGGGATTTCACCCTCAGGGGCTTCGCCTGCAGGGATCTCGCCGGTAGGGATCTCGCCGGTAGGGGCTGCACTGGGCGACTCTTCATCGCCAGCGCTCCCATGGTCGGCGCGCGATTGGGCGTCCGGGACGAAGGTGCTCACCGGCTGATCGGGGGTGGGTGCGGACCCGCCTTCCGTCGTGTCGCCTGCGGTGATCTCTTGATCCTGTTCGTCGGAACGAATTTCGCTCTGGTCCATGTCTGTCGCGAGTGCTTGGGGCGCTGCTGACGCTGATTGAGGTCGCCCACGAGAAAATACGTGGGCGAAACTCCTGGCAAAACGGCGTCACGTGGTGATTCGTGAGACTCCGCCGAGCTGCTGGTAAGCCGAATATGGTAGTTCCGACTTGGGGTCAAAGTCAAGTCGTCGGGGGAAAGGGGCTTGCGGGGTGAGCGATCATTCCGTACCGGGCGCCCCTTGCCGCGCTCCCAGGCGCGCGGCAAGGGGAGGGAGATCGGTGGAGTTTGGCCCGAGGACGCGTGAAATCGGGGGTGCTGGCTCGGTACGCTCCGACAGAGCGGCAGCGGATTCGCCGGGCGAGGGGCCCGACCGAGGATCGTGGCCATGGGCCGTGCCCCCCCAGGGGGCAAGCTCTGGAGCCGCTCACACCGCAGCGCCTGGCCATTGCCGGGCGTCCTTTTTGAGGGGGATTGAACGTATGGATAAGTTGATCATCGAGGGCGGAAGGCCCTTGGAGGGCACGATTCGGGCCGCAGGCTCGAAGAACGCCGTGCTGCCTATTTTGGCGGCTTCGCTGCTGAGTCGCGAGAAGCTGGAGATTACCGGCGCTCCCCAGCTCGCCGACGTAACGACCATGATGGGCATCCTGCGTGAGCTGGGTGCTGAGGCCGAGCAGGACGCGGACGGCACGATTCACCTGTGCGCGGGCGGAGACATTCTTGGCCGTGCTCCCTGGGACGCCGTCCGGAAAATGAGGGGGTCCGTTTGCGTCCTTGGGCCACTTCTGACGCGGCTTGGGCGGGTTGAGGTGAGCCTCCCTGGTGGTTGCGCCTTCGGCGTCCGGCCGATCGATGTGCACCTCAAGGGTATGCGCGCCCTGGGCGCGAAGGTTCGCATCGAGCACGGCTACGTGATCGCAGAGGCTCCGCCGGGCGGCCTCCGGGGGGCCCGGATTTTCCTTGGCTCCGCCAACGGCCCCAGTGTCCTCGGCACGGCCAACGTGGCGATGGCGGCGACGCTGGCCCGTGGCGTGACCGTGATCGAGCACGCGGCCTGTGAGCCCGAGATCGTCGATCTCTGCGACTGCCTCAACGCCATGGGAGCCAAGATCAAGGGTCAAGGATCTCCTATGCTCACCATCGAAGGCGTCGATGAGCTGGGCGGAGCGGTCCATCCCGTGATCCCGGATCGTATCGAGGCCGGGACCTACGTCCTGGCGGGCGCTCTCGCCGGAGGAAGCGTCCGTGTGGAGGGCTGCGTGCCGAACCACCTGGGGGCGCTACTGGACCGGATGCGTGAGGCTCGAGTGCCGTTCAAGGTGGGCGAGGACTGGATCGAGACGGAAGCGAACGATCTGCGCGAGCGTCCGCCGCGCTCGACGGACGTCACCACCCACGCCTACCCGGGCTTTCCGACGGACCTTCAGGCGCAGTGGATGGCTCTGATGACCCTCGCGGACGGCCTTTCGATCATCACCGAGCGAATCTTCTCTGATCGCTGGATGCACGTTCCGGAGCTTGAGCGGCTCGGCGCCCAGGTGCGCCGTCAGGAATCGGCCGTCGTCGTTCGGGGGACGAGCGAGCTCTCGGGCGCGCCGGTCATGGCCTCGGACCTTCGGGCCTCGGCCGCCCTCGTCATGGCGGGCCTCGTGGCGCGTGGCACGACCGAGATTCACCGTGTCTATCACATCGACCGCGGCTACGAAGCGATCGAAGAGCGCTTGCAAGGGATTGGCGCTGAGATTCGACGCGCCAAGGAGTAGGCGCGACGGATGATCGGCGCGCTGAATGCTCGGCGCGCTGAATGCTCGGCGCGCTGCGGCGTGGCGGTCTGCGGCGTGGTGGTCTGGGGCGTGGCGGGCTGGGGCGGCGATCCGCTGTCAACTGGAAGCGACCGGGTCTTGGATGGGCTGGGCCCCGAATCAGGCGGAGGACGCCAATGACTTCGAATGATGCAGTGGTGAAGTTCCTGGGTGGCGAGACATTCGCGGTCGCTGGTGCGTCGACGGACCGCAGCAAGTACGGCAATAAGGTGCTTCGCTGCTACTTGCAGCACGGCAGGCACGTGATTCCCGTTCATCCGAAAGAGTCGGAGGTGGAGGGTCAGGCCTGCTACGCATCGGTTGCGGACATTCCGGTGGAGGTCCACGGGCTCTCGATCATCACGCCGCCTTCCATCACGCTGAAGGTGGTTGAGAATGCGCTGGAGGCCGGGGTCAGGAACTTCTGGATGCAGCCGGGCGCTGAGCACCCCGCAGCGATTCAGATGGCCGAGGAGGCTGGCGCCAATGTGATCCATGGAGGCCCATGCCTTCTCGTTGTGCTGGGCTACCGCGAATAGCCGCTATCCGCGGTGCCCGCCTGGCCTGCTAGCAAGACTGACGAGATTGCGGACGCCATGGGGCCGCTGCCTCTTGCTGGTGGTCGTAATCTGCGGCGCGTTTTTCATGGGCCTCTGGGTTGGCACAGGATGCGCCACGGCCAAGGCTTCGATCTCCGGGGTCCCCGGAGAGGCGTGATCGGAGTCGGACCGAGGCGCGCTGGGCGAGGACCTGATAGATTCCCCGCATGTTCGAGACGCTCACAGAACGACTGACAGGGTCCTTCGGGTTCTTCAAAGGTAAGAAGGAACTCACCGAAACCAATATCGAGGAGGGCCTGAAGGCCGTTCAGCAGGCTCTTTTGGAGGCTGACGTCCACTTCAAGCTCGCCAAGGAGTTTGGAGAACGGGTCAAGGCAAGGGCTCTCGGAGAGCAGCGGCTCAAGGGAGTCGAGGCCTCCGACCAGTTCGTCCACGCGGTTCACGCTGAGCTTGTCGAGCTCATGGGACCCGAGGACGCCACGCTGGAGATGTCCAAGACCGGGCCGACGGTCATTCTCATGGCCGGCCTCCAGGGAGCGGGTAAGACGACCACCTGCGCCAAGCTCGCCAAGCACCTGCAGGAGCGCCATGGCAAGCGTCCGCTGCTCGTGGCGGCCGACGTGAAGCGCCCTGCTGCCGTCGAGCAGCTCCGGGTGCTCGGCAAGGCGATCGGCGTGCCGGTCTTCCACGAGGCGGGCGTAGCGCCGCCTATCGTGTGTGAGCGCGGCGTGGCGGCGGCCAAGGCCCAGGGCTGCGACGTCGTCATCCTCGACACCGCCGGTCGACTTCACATCGACGACGCCCTGATGGACGAAGTGGCGGAGATCGCACGCTTGACCCATCCGGACAACCAGGTGCTCGTCGTTGACGCGATGACCGGCCAGGATGCGGTTGAGTCGGCGAAGGCCTTCCACCAGCGCCTGGCCCTGACGGGCGTGATCTTGACGAAGATGGACGGCGATGCGCGCGGCGGCGCGGCTGTCAGCCTGAAGGCGGTCACCGGGGCTCCGATCCTGTTCCTCGGCGCGGGGGAGAAGGTCGATGACCTGGATCCATTCGTCGCTGAGCGCATGGCGGGCCGGATCCTCGGCATGGGCGACGTGGTTGGGCTCGTGGAGACGGTCTCCCAGCGCATCGACGAGGACGAGGCCCAGGGGGCCTACGAGAAGATGATCATGGGCTCCTTCACCCTGGAGGACATGCTGGGCATGCTCCGGATGGTGCGGAAGATGGGGCCGATGAAGAAGATCCTCGGGATGATGCCCGGTATGGGGAACGCCACCAAGGACCTCGATATCGACGACAAGCAGATGAACCGGCTTGAGGCGCTATTCACCTCGATGACGGCGAAGGAGCGCCTGGAGCCCGAGATTCTGGACATGAGCCGGCGGCGTCGGGTCGCGAGGGGTTCTGGCCAGGAAGTGGGGGCCGTGAATGAGCTGCTCAAGCGCTTCAAGGACATGCGCAAGATGATGAAGCAGCTCAACAAGATGGGCCTTGGCTCCATGATGGGCGGCAAGGGCAAGCGGGAGGCTCTCGCTGGGCTCTCTCCCACCGGCGAAATGGTCGATCCCCGGGCTGGTAAGGGCGGAGGACTCCTCGGCGGCCTTGGGAGCATGTTCGGCGGTGGTGGGGGCGGCGCCGGCGGAATGGGCGGCATGCAGCTGCCGCCTGGTATGGAGGGATTGGCCGGTGGCGAAGGAGGACCCCTCGGCGGCGCACGCCCCATGGGCAGCTCCGCCACGCGTGGCTCGGCCAAGGACCGAGATCGCAAAAAAGAGAAGGCCAAGGCCAAGCAGCGCAAGAATAACCGGAAGAAGCGCTAGCGGCGGTGGCGCGATGCACGGATCAGCGGTGCGCCGCAAGCTCCTGGGCACCGGTAGTCACGGCTCCAGAGGGTCCGCGAGCGCTGCTTCGTGGGACGCTGTTTTTTGAAACCTAGCCAGGCCTGTGCGCCCTTCATGGCGCATTAGAGCCACAAATCTGACTTTTTGGAGCACTGGGCTGGACATGGCCCTCTCATCTTTGTGTGCTCTCCGGCCTGGAATCCGGGAGGGGAGCTTCCCTTCCGGTCGATAGCAGTCAGTCCGCCCACCCCGGACGACCCACTCCCGTCTTTTCGGGAAATCACCTGCCGTCCTGGAACCTCCGCCCTCCTTGGGGAGCGTTCCTCCCGGTCCTTTACTTCTGATTCAGTTGGCGGTCTCCGCCCGCCTCCCCCTTTGCCACGTAACCGTGGTCACTCGATAATCATCCATGGCCGTCGTCATCCGCATGAAGCGCACGGGTCGCCGCAACCGACCCTGCTACCGCATCTCCGTCGCCGATTCACGCTTCCCGCGTGACGGTCGTTCCCTGGAGACCCTCGGGCTCTACGATCCGATTGCGGACGACAAGGAGAAGCAGGTCACGCTCAAGGTGGAGCGCGCCCAGCACTGGCTCAGTGTCGGCGCGATCCCGAGCCCGACGGTTCGCTCGATCTTCAAGCGTCAAGAGGTCTACACGGGCGACTTCGCCCCGAAGCCCCAGACCAAGCGCGATCGTAGTGGTCGCAAGAAGACGACCGCCAAGGGGACGCGTCGTACCGCGGTCCAGACCATGCGCTCCGAGCGCAAGGCGACCCGCCAGAGCGAGCGTATCGCTGCCAAGCGCGCCGCGGCCAAGACCGCAGCCGCTGGCGAGTAGAGTTCCCGGCCAAGGGCCAGCCTCGACTCCATCCGTTACTTCCTACCTTGGGAGAAGCGCTCCCGCACTTGAAAGTGTTTGGCTGTGCTGACTCCAGGCTGCATCAAGCGGGCCGCCCGACCGTCTCCATGACTCGGGGCGGTCCGTTTGTCTGCTCCCAT
>JBLIHL010000144.1:0-11738 GCA_047635895.1 Paracoccaceae bacterium
AACCCGCCGAGGACTCCGGCAAGCTGTCGGTTATTGTGTGAGCGTCGAAGGGACTTGACTGGTTCATTCATGGCGTAGAGCCCTACGCAGTGAACGCTGGAATATTCAAGAATGTTCCAGGGCTCCTTCAGGAAGCTGGATCTATGCGCGGCACGCTCCTGGGCGCGCCGGGCCCAGCCAGCGCGCCGGGTCGATCAGTCGATCACATTCCCTGCGTCGCCGCGGACCACACCGTCCGCGTCGATCCAGGAGTCGAGCACCCGCCCGTTCGTTGGGTCCGTGAGCAGGCGCAGGAGCGTCATGCCCATGGGGCCGGCCATGCTCGGGTCCGTCGCGCCGTCCCGCAGGTTAGGACTCGGCGTCGAGTCAAAGAGGGCGTGGTTGCTCGAGGCATTCGAGACGCCGTTCTCGGACACGACTCGGTCGAGGTTGAGGGCCGCGCGGTTCGGGTCGTAGCTCGCAGACGGTGCCACGCCCCCGGCGCCGGCGCGGTTCGCGTCGTTGTCGAGCGGGTTGACTGGAGCGCCCTGGTCATCGAACAGGAAGAGGCCACTGCCAAGTCCGGCCACCTGGTGGACGAAGAACGGCGAGTCGATCTGGTTGCCCGGGTTGCTTCCGATGTGGTCGCGCAGAACGTTGTAGTCGAGGCTTGCGAAGTCGCCGTTCTGCATGGCCGTGCGGAAGGCGTTGTACTCCGTCCCGTACGTGGCCATTGAGTTGTCGGTGAGGTGGCACGACACGCAGTAGCGCGGCCCCTCATTCTGGTTCGTGACTCTGCCACGGATGGAGTGGGCCATCATGGCGTTGTGGCTCATGGCCGGGAGGTCCGCGGCGGCGAGGTTCTTGCCACCACCGTTCCTGTCCGAGAAGCTGAATACCTCGCTGAGGTTGTTCTGGCGATCCTCGTACGAGAAGAACATCTTCGTGTTAGCCGCCGTCTGGGTGATCTTGTTCTTCGAGTTCACGCCGAGCTGGAAGAAGACCGGTGACTGGTAGACGAACAGGGCGTCGTCCTCTCGGAAGACGATGCGCTCGCCAGTGACGTTGCTGAAGTTGTTGCCCGTGTTGTACTCACCCACGAGGTGGCAGCCCATACAGGTGTTGGTCCAAGCCGAGTGGCAGGACGCACAGTCCATGTTGTCACCGTGCATGAAGCCGGTGGGATTGTTGTTGGTCTGTACGGGGCCGATGCCCGTGGCAGGGTCGCCGTCAGCGCGCCCCATGGCGAAGCTTGCGCGCTGGCTGTACATCGCGTCGCCGGTCGTCGGGTGGTTCTTGCCCGTATCGACGACGAGATCGCGTGTCTGTGAAAGGAAGTGGACTTGTCCGTCGAGGCGGCTCTTGAGCCAGTAGTCGCCATTAGCATCCTTGGTGACGTGGCGCATCGGAATGCCCTTGCCGTCGACGCCCACCGTGGCCTGGGCGCCGCCATAGGTGGTGCCAGCGACGGTGGGGGCGTAGGTGCTGGCCGATCCGTGACAGCTCTCGCAGGTGATCGAGACGGCCTGCTCCATACGGGAGAGCAGCGGCTGATCCCCAGCGGTGACGTCGCCACCGTGCATGTCGTGGCTTCCGTGGCAGTCGATGCAGCCCATACCTGCCTCGTGGTGGACGTCCGCAGGGGTATCATCGCGGCCGTCCGCGTCGTAGTCTTCGAAGGCGAGGTACTGGTTGCGGTTGCGGCCGTTGAACTCGTGGTTGCCGAGCTCCGGATCGAAAAGGCGCGTGTCGCCAGCGGTGTTCTGGTAGCTGGCGGGCTGGGCCGGATACTGGTTACCGCGCCGCACGTCTTGATTCTGATCCAGGCGGATGCCCCAGTACTGCATGACCGTGCGGTTGGAGCCCTGGTGGCAGCCCGCGCACGTGTGATCGTCGATGCCCTGGACGACCGCGCCGCTCGCCGTGGTCTTCGCGATGCTCCGGATCTGGTGACTGCGGATGTGTGGGCGCTCAGGCTCGTCGATGTCGTCGGGATCGAGCGGCTCGAACTTGTTGATGTTCGGGTCGCTGGTTCCGGCGCGTCCGCCGAGGCTGTACGGCATGTGACAGGCCGTGCAGCCCGAGGACCGGTAGTCACCGGTTCGGTTGTTGGCACCGGCGCTGCCGAGGTGACAGTCGCCGCAGGTGAAGGCCACCTGCTCGTGGTAGAGGTTTGCGAGCGAGGAGTCAGCGACGACAGTGCCGTCCGCGTTCTGGTCGTTGAGCAGCTCGGCGATCAGGTAGTCGTCGTTGTTAAAGATCGCCTCGGGGCTCGTGTTGTTGCGCCCGCTGAAGACCGGGAATTCGACCATTCGGCCGACGGCGCCGAAGGGGGCTCCAACCGCGTTAAAGGCGACCTCGGTCACCGCGCGGAAGGCCATGTCGGAGGCGGTGTCTCCGTAGAGAGCCGTGCTTTCCGCGACGCGCGACGGCTGGCCGATCGCGTAGAGCGCGCCGGACAGCACGCCGGCCGAGGTCGCCAGGAGGCTCTGCTCGGTGCACTCGGCGTGGCTCTGGTGACATTCGCCACAGGATTTGCCGTTGGTGACGACGCGGAGGTCGCCCGGGTTCACGAACTGCAGGTAGTCGAGGGCCGTGTAGGTCTGGCCACCATGCTCGTAGTCGTCGAGCTTGTCGAGGCCGGTGAGCGTCAGCTTGTTGAAGAACGCGAAGGCGTTGGTTTCGCGGAAGTCGCGGTCGCCGATCTCGGGCGGTGAGGGCACGTGGGCTTCGGCGAGGGTCTCACCCTCGGGGTTGCCGCCGTGGCAGGTCGTGCAGAGCAGATTGTCGGCTCCGTCGAACGGGTGCGGGTTCTCGAGGCCTGGGCCGGCGTAGTCGTGGTTCGGTGAGCCGTTGTGGCACGTCATGCACGTCTCTGCCGTGCCGTTACTGAGGTTCTCCGTGTCTCCCGCTGAGCAGCTGCCAAGACCCAGAAGAAGCGCTCCAACGGCCAGGGGGATTACGCCGTACTCCCTAATCCCGGCCTTACGACTCCAGTGACTTCTTCCACGACCCGAATCAAACATCATGTGCAACTGCTCCACTTGCCCCCTTGCGCTGCCGGCACGATCGTGCCTTGGGCCCCGCCGAGGGCCCGGATGCTGCGCGACGTCTTCCTTCGGAAATAATTGCCGGGTGGCTTAACGGGGACTTGCCGCCAATCGTCGTTCTGCCTCAAAAGAGGGGTAGGCTGCTCATGTCTGCCTCAGGTTGGCCCTCTGCCCCGTATCCAAACCCATGGTTCACGCTCTCCTAACGCTCTTCGGTCTTCTATGTGCGCCCCAGGGGGCGCCTGTCGCTGCGCCCATCGCTGCGCCTACGGCTGAGGCTCAGGTCCCACCGGCAATCAGTAGCTGTTCGATTCGGGTCGAGATCATCTCGGCCG
This sequence comes from Paracoccaceae bacterium, assembly GCA_047635895.1. GTDB lineage: Bacteria > Planctomycetota > UBA1135 > UBA1135 > Saltatorellus. The sequence continues at coordinate 3,365 of JBLIHL010000144.1, forward strand.
GGACAACGGCGAGCTTCGAGGGGGCTCGCGCTTTTCTTGAGCCTGTACCCGGCAAGGTGGAGCACTCACCGCTCGACGCCTGGACACAGCCCAGGCACCTCATGCCCATCCCTGATAGCGGGGTGATCGAGTTCTCACGGTTGGAGGAAGGACTCTTTCAACTACGGATGGTCGACGGCCTCGGCATGCCGATTCTGGATGAGCCAGGCCCGGTGTTCGTCTCAGCGGTCCAAGGGGCGATCCCTGTTTATCGTGTGCTGGCGAAGCACCTGGACCAGGTCGAGGGGCTCGTGGTGGACGCCTCTGGCGATCGGCCGATCGTCGGGGCGATCGTGCGAATCGATCCGCGCTCTGCGCTTCGATCGGCGCCGCGCTTGGAAGTGATCACCGACGAGGAGGGCCGCTATCGGGTGTCGACCGCTCGCTCGGAAGTGGTGGCCGTCGACGCGATGGACTACCGAACGATCAACGCACGCTTCGGTCCGAGTGGTGCTCCTGCGCCGCTGCGGATGAGGCCGATGCAGAAGCGTCGTTTTGTCGTAATTGAGGCGCCCTCACTTCCGCCTGAAGCAGCCATAGAGGGCGTGCGGCTCGCCGAAGGCTATCTCGAGTTTGATGCGGTCGCCGAAGGCCCGCGGCTTGTCTACGCCAGTCGGCTCATGGATGAAGACCCAAGGGGCGCGTTCGTTCCGATGACTCCAGGTGAGGATGGAATGGGGATCTTTCCGAACGTTCGCTATGACTTTGGGATCCTCTATCGGTCCCCGGGGTCCGACTCTTTCAAGTCCGTGGCTGGAAAGGTCAGCCAGATCCAAGAGTTCCTCATCAAGAGAGGAGGCGGGGCGCAGAAGATCGACAGGCCCGAACCTGCATGGCGAAACGTGGAGCTGAAGCTCGGGGACGCCCTTGGTAAGGACTATTCCTGGCTCTGTAGCGTCGCGTTGAGCCCCAAGTCGGCTTGCCTCGCCCAAGGCCGTCTCGGTGACACGACCGGCGCCTTCACCTTCCGCGTACCAGTGGACTCCGGTGCGGAGGGATGGTCGGGGCGCTTCCGATGGGGCCTTCTTGCGAGGGGAGAGGGCGATCGAGCGGAGGATCGCTTTCACTTTGAGTGGCGCGGCGCCGCGGTCGATCCGGTGGAGAACGGGTCAATGGGGACGTTGGCAGCCACGTCCATCCAAGAGGCGGGCGGGCCCTTGTCTGCCGTTCTCGACGGAGATTGGCTCGGCCATGGCACCATCAAGCCTGACGCCGCGGGCGATGTCCTGATTCCACGAGTGGGCGGCGGCACTCTTTACATCAGCTCGCCGTCCCAACGCGGCGACGTGACGTCGACCGTGGTCGGTCCGGGGGCGAGCGCCGCAGCGGAGATCAAGCCCGTTCGCGCAGTCGACACCGTGTGGCTCGACTTCTGCGTCGTGGACGGCGAGGATCCGATTCGCGGGCTGGCGCTGCGCTTCGTTCCCGTCGGGCTCGCCGCATCCGACGAGATCCTTGACCTGCTTGGCGAGACGCCCCTGGTCACGGACGCGTCGGGGACGGTCCACCTGCGCGGCTTCGTGCCGGGCGCCTACGAGGTTCGAGTGGATGCCAGCCGCAGCGTGAGCGAGCCGGCCGCCTCACGATTTACGTCGTCTGTGCTTCCGCTGGTGGCGGGCACCGATGCGAAGATCGTGTGGCACCTCCCGCCTGCTCCGTCGAAAGGTCGCTAGGGTTGCGTCACGTGCCTACCTGAGGATCGCGTCGAACAGCGTGCCGCCTCGGGAGGAAGCAAGCTGGACCTAGCGACCGGGTCCAGGCTCCGTGGCGCCGAGCAGCACGAAGTCGAAGATCGCGGGCCGGAAACGCGTGCGCTCTTCCAGGAGCTTCACCATCAAGGGAACGCTTTCGTGTTCGCCGGCTTAGAAGGACGAGCTGCTGATCACCACGATGCGGTCCAGATCCTCGTGGGCCAGGGCTGCTTCGATCGCTGCGAAGATGTTGCTGCGTTCGTCCTGTGGCGTGGTCCTGCCGAGGTCTTCACGCAGGAACCTGCAGTGAGGACTCAGTCTCAACCAGGTCGTCCGTTCGCGCCATGGCTCGGCTCCTTGGCAACATGTCTTTGCTTCAGGGGTGGTCCATACGTTGGATCTTAGCCATAACGGGTGCCCACGCATTTTCTACCAACGTGCGCTCCCGCCATGATTCGAACCTCTACCCGCGTCGCCGTCCTTTCAAGCTTAGTCCTCGGAGCTGCGGCGGGGGCCATCGCTCAGTCGCGGCCTGGCGGTGGGCCCGGCGGCGGTGGACCCGGAGGTGGCGGACCCGGGGGTGGGCCTAACTCGGCGCCTGACGTTGAGTTGGTCAAGGACCACGATGCCGACGGCAACGGGTGGTTGAACGCGGCCGAACGCTCGGCTGCCCGTAAGGCGTTGGAGGCTGCGGCTGCTGAGCGACCGCAGCGGAGAGGGCGGAGACGCCGTGGCGGCTTTGGAGGCGAAGAGCAGCCTGCGGAGGAAGGTCCCGAAATCAACATAACGGACGTCCCGATCTACGCCGATGCGGACCTGTACGACACGGCAACGCTGCGGACCTACTTTCTGGACTTCGAGAACGACGACTGGGAGGCCGAACTCGCCGCGTTCAAGAGCACCGACGTGGACGTGCCGGCTACGCTCACGGTCGATGGGAAAGCCTATGGGGGAGTCGGTGTGAGCTTCCGCGGGGCGTCGTCGTACTTCATGGTGCCGGCAGGGTTCAAGCGTTCTTTCAACCTGTCGATGGACCTCGTCGATGGTAAGCAGAGGCTCCAGGGGCGGAAGACGCTCAACCTGTTGAACGGCAACGGCGACTCATCGCTCATGAGCTCCGTGCTCTACTCGGGGATCGCCCGTCAGTACCTTCCGGCGCCCAAGGCGAACTTTGTCCGCGTTGTGATCAACGGCGAGTCATGGGGCGTTTACTCGAACGTCGAACAGTTCAACAAGGACTTCCTCAAGGACAACTTTGGAACCGCCAAGGGAACGCGCTGGAAGGTCAGCGGGAGCCCTCGCGGGGACGGTGGACTACGCTACCTCGGCGACGATGTAGAGGAGTACCGTAGTCGATACGCGATCAAGTCCAAGGACAATGCTGAAGCGTGGGACGCGCTGATCGAGCTTTCTCGCGTCCTGAATGAGACGCCCCTCGATGAACTCGAAGCGGCGCTCACGCCGCTGCTGGACGTTGATGGCGTTCTGTGGTTCTTGGCCCTTGATGTCACGCTGGTCAACAGCGACGGGTACTGGGTGCGAGCGAGTGATTACAGCCTGTACCTGGACCCCAAGGGGATGTTCCACGTGGTGCCCCATGACATGAACGAGGCGCTGCGCGAAGGCCATGGTGGTGGCGGACCGGGCGGCCGCGGCCGTGGGGAGCGGCAGCGCGGCGGCCCGCCGGGAGGCCGCGGGCCTGTGGGTGAACGTCCCGATGGTCCCCCCCGTGGTGGACCGGGCGGAGCACCGGGGGGCCCCGGCGGACCCGGCGGACCCGGCGGAAGCGCGAGCGGCGGGGCCACGCTCGATCCGCTGATCGGACTCGACGACGAGTCCAAGCCGCTGCGCAGCCGGCTGCTGGCGGTTCCGAGCTTTCGCGCTCGCTACCTGCACCACGTGCGCACCCTGGCCGATCGTGATCTCAGCTGGGACTCGATGGGCGCCAACGTGGCGAGCCTGCGCGCACTGATCGCTCCCCACGTGGAGGCCGATACAAAGAAGCGCACGAGCTACGACGAGTTCATGTCGATGACGGCGCCTGCCACGGACGCAGAGGCGGGAGCAGGCGCAGCCGCCAGCCTGTACAAGTTCACCCAGGACCGGCGCGCGTACCTACTCGGGAACGAGGCTGTGGTCCCACGGGCCTTCGCGGCTGGCCAGTCGATCGTGATCAACGAACTGATGGCACGCAACACGTCCACTTGTCCGGACGAGGCGGGTCACTACGGTGACTGGATCGAGCTCTATAACCCAGGCAAGACGACTCTCAGCCTCTCCGGGATGTACCTGAGCGACGACGAGACCGATCTCTTCCAATGGGCGTTTCCAAAGGGAGCGACCCTCGAGGCCGGCGGCTACGTCGTCGTGTGGGCTGATGGAGCGAAGCCCGCCGAGGCAGCCACAGGCAGCGCTCCCTACCACGCGAACTTCAAGCTGTCCAAGTCGGGTGAGACGCTGTTCTTGGCATGGCGGGATGAGCTTGGAGCTCCGCTCATCCTCGACTCAAGGACCTTCGGCGAGCAGGGCAAAGATGAGCCCGAAGGCCGTTCTCCAGAGCAGCCGCACCACTGGATTCGGCTCTCAGCTACGCCCGGCGCTGCCAACCGTCTTCGCGACTAGCCCGCACGATTCACCAGATGAATCCACCAGCACGCCTAACCGACGTTGTGGCTGCGTCAGACGTAGGCCTACGGCCTTCGCCCGCTTCGCGGGTTCGATCTCACAGGGTGCTCACCGGGTTAGGCTCTTGCTACCAACCCCGCGACTGATTCCGCCACCACTGGGTGAATCCGCGTTCTGTGGCCAAGGAAACACGAGGAGGAGCGCGACCGCGGCTTCCTCATGCGCGCGAACGGGAGCGGCCTCGTCCAGTGGTCGACGCCTCTGGTCCCGCCCCCTTTTTGAACACATGGGAAGTCGAGCGCCGCGACGATGGCCGCAGGTACAGCAACCGTCTTAGCGACGGAACTCCCGCCTGACGCGCCGGGGTACTTCATCGCTAGCACGACGACTGGATTCGTTCCCAACGCCGGCGGCGGACAGGGCGACCTCTGCCAACCCGACGTCGACGACGAACTTCTCGGGATCAGTCGCCGTCACCTGGAACTGACGCCGAGCTGGCCTACCCATGTGGGAATGATCCAGCCCCGCGAAGAAGTTAGGCCTTGAGACCTTCGGCCCGCAGCGTGCGCGCCTGATCGATCCAGCCGTCCCTTTCGATCCTGCTAGCGAACGTGCCGAGCTTCTCCGACAGCGTTTCGATCTCATCGACGGTCAGGTTCGCGACCTGGTCAATGCTCTCGACTCCGAGGCCCTTGAGCGTTTGCTCGAGCGTCGCGCCGATGCCCTTGATGCGCTTCAAGTCCGTGTCGTCCGGCGAAAGCGTAGTGACGATCTCGCCTACCGAGTCGTCCAGCGCGCAGAGGCGTAGGTCGTGGCTCTGCAGAGTTCCTCCGAGCGTCGTGACGCGCTCCACGAGGGACTTCATCTCATCTAGCGAGGCTTGCAAGCGGCCCTCATCCACGGCTTTTGACCCGACGTCTGCCATGGTCTGATTCATGTGGTCGAGGTCAAAGCGCAGCTGGCCGGAGGAATTCCTCAGCTCTTGAAATATGACCGCGATCGCGGCCTCGTGCTGGGCACCTTCCTTGATGCTCATTTGGACGTGGCGCGACATATCCGAGGCCAACGAGTCTCTCTCCACCCGTAGGTCCTCCACGAGAGCCACCACGTGATCGATGTCCGCTTGGCGCTCGGCATAGAGCTCGGCGCGTAGGCGATGCGTATCGGGAGCGCCGCGGTTCTTGCGTCCGCTACCCAGGTACTCGTGGACGGCGAGGGCAGCGAGGGCGGACGTGACGAGAAGAAAGGCGAGAGTCGCAGTGGTGGTCAGCATGGGGGGGTGGCAGTGGGCTGTCGGGTGATCTCCTAGGCACTGCGTCGGCGGGCGGACCCAAGGGACTTGCTACGAAGTTGCAAATGCTGCACGGCTCACCCTTGGGGATCTCAGTTTGGGAAGTTCGCGTCCAGTTCGGCTGCGTTCCAGATCGTTGGCTGGTGGCAACGGTCACAGGCGAACGTCCAGCCCAGCGCCTGGTGGTTGGGATTGTTCGCGTTCCCGAGGTCGCCCTGGTGGCAATCAAGGCACTCGATCGGCGTGGGAACGAATCGGCCGAGCTCCGCGCCCGGGTGACAGGAGCGGCATGAGATGGCCGCGTGGACGCCGATCAGCGGGAAGCGCGTCTGCTGGTGGAGCTCGGCCATGCCGAACGGCCGCCAGTTCGATTCGGTGTGGCAATCGAGGCACTGATTGCCGAGCTGGCCAACGTGCACGTCCTCGTGGCATCCGGCGCAGCCACGCGCGGTGAAGACCTCGACGGGGCCGCGGTCGTTGTGACAGCGCAGGCAGGCCGCAGCACCGTGGGCCCCGTTCAGGGGGGCGCCGGTTTCCTTGCTGTGGTCAAACGTGAAGTCCTTGCGCAGGTCGTTCCAGTTGGCGCCTTCGTGACACAGCGTGCAGTCGGCGGGGAAAGAGTCGTGGGGGAGGACAGGACCGAGGGTCGCCCACCAGCGGTGCTGCTGGACGGCCTGGGGGTTGCGAGAGACGCACGCGCACAGCGCGAGGTACGACAGAATGAGCGCAACGAACGGGTGCTTTTGAATCCAGTGAAACATGACGTGTGGGGTGGCTCAGAAGCTGCGCTGGAGGAAGAGACCGAGGAAGAGCTGCTCTTCTCGGTCTTGGAACTGGACCTCGCCGGAGAACGAGGCGGAGAGTCCGCTGGCTCGGAATAATTCGTAGGACCCGCGCGCACGGTGCTGGTACAGGTCGTCCGCGTTGCTCTCGAAGCCAGTGACGTCGTTCTGTCGAATCTCGTACTGGACCGACCAGCTCCGCTTGGGACCAAATCGTCCGTAGCGCACGCGAGCGCCGACCAGCGATGAGAACTTTGCCGCGCTGGTGAAGACCGCGAGGTCGAGGCGTGCGTCGTCCGCGAAGACGTCATGGAAGTCCACGCCAAACTCCGCGTCGCCGCCCGAGTCGTCCTCGTCGGCCCAGCCACCGGCACGAAGGTAGAGGCGCTTGGCCAGTTGTTGGGCGGCGCCTCCGTCCGTCCACTTGGAGAGCGTGCCGCCCAGTCGGTCCACGTGAGCATCCTGGATCTGGGGCAGACCCACGGGCGGGAACTCCGAGCGAAGTAGGAGCGGATACTCTTGGTGTCGGTAGTCCAGGTTGAGCGAGAAGCCGCTGTCGAGCTGCTTGCGCGCGTCCACGATCATATAGCTGAGCGCGGGCCCCGAGTCTTTGCCCACGTCGCCGCCGTCGTAGATGTCGACCCAGGCAGTGCCGAAGACGTTCCAGCCCTTGACGGGCAGGTACTGTGTCTTCAGGACCAGGAGATCGCGATCCTGGGATCCGTTGTGCCAGGTCTTCTGGAAGCCGCCAGTGAAGGACAGGATCTCGCGTTCATCGGCGACCCATCGATACCACGCGGCTAGCTGGAAGTCCTTGAGGGACTCCTGGTCCTTGTTCGGCTCCGGCAGGAAGCCGATGCTCGTGCCGTAGGAGTCACCGCGATCGGTTCGTGTGCTCCACGAGGCTCCGTCGAGGACGCCGAACTCGGGCATGCCGTCCTGGAGGAAGCGCCCCACCTGGAGCCTGTTCCAGTCGTGCCGCGTGCCGCCGAGCGTGTAGCTGAGTCGATCGAGTCGGAAGTTCGACTCGTCCTCGTCCGGGAAGTCGGGGACCTGGGTGCGGCGCGCGTTGAACTCGCCATCGAAGTGCAGCGTGCCGCCCTGGCCGAACAGGTTCTCACCGTAGACGCCGCCGCCCAATCGCAGGAATGAGTCTCCGCGGTCCGTCTCGGAGTCGAGGATGTGGTTCCATGAAAGGTAGCTGCGACCCGTCAGGCGTGAAGCTCGGCGGGATGGAGGCACCGCGTTGACCTCCGCGAGGAGCGGCATGTCCATGGTGAAGCCGTCCTCGGGGCGGGTCCACTTCTTGTCGGTGGTGGGGAGTTCTGCACCGGACAGGTTGGGCGCCGTCTCGCTGCTGACCTCCGGGCCTCCTTCCTGAATGGGCACCTTGCGGCTGGGGCCTCGGGTCGGCTTCGTGAAGCGGCTCGTCGGGACCTCGATCGATGCACGCGTTCCTGGCTCTGGCCGGAATTGGGGATCCTCGCCGCGCACGCTGGCGATGCGGCCTTCTAGCTCGATGATCGTGCCAAATTGCTGGCGTCCGCCGCGCTCGGTGAAGGTTACGCGGTCGCCGACTTTTAGCCCGTCACGGACACCCCTGTCGATCACGATCCCGGTGCCTTCAACGTAGCCCGTGACGCGCGCGCTGACCTGCTCCTTGGCATCGCCTGCGGCTTGGCGCGGCTCCATGGCTGTGAGCGTAGCTCCCAGAACGGGCAGTGAGAGCCCAGCCGAAGTCGAGGCTAGCAAGAGGCATCCGGCGGCCAGCCTGGAGATGCGTGGACGGGGCCATGGGGGCGTGGTCGTCATGGTGGGCTCGCTTGTGTCTAGCGCTTTCTCTTGCGGCGTCTGAGCGCCTTCTCGTGAACGCCATGGCAGTCGACGCACTCGGAGGAGAGCGGCCGGTAGCGGGTGAACTCGATGTTCGTATGGGGGTCAGCCTC
>JBLIHL010000145.1:0-11710 GCA_047635895.1 Paracoccaceae bacterium
TCAGTCGGATGATCGGTCAAGTACAAGGCGAAGAGCGTCTTGCGATGCCGGTCAACGCGCTCGGTCTCAGTGAGCACCTTGTCCCCATCCACGGCGGGCGTCTTGCACGCGGGCACGAGGCGCCGCTGGCCCTCGACCTCGACGAGGCAGGTCCGGCACGCACCCACGGGCTCAAGCCGCGGGTCGTGGCAGAGCGTCGGGATGTCGACGGCGGCGCGCTGGGCCACCTCGAGGATCGTCTCGCCCGCCTGGAACGGAATACTGCGCCCGTTGAGTTCGAGGGCTCGGGTGGCGACGCCATGCGGATGGCTGGACTGGTTCCTATCGATCATGGTCAGGTCTCTCTAGCGATTCGTGCGGCGCGCGTGTACGTGTACGATCGACGCGCGAGGCGTTGCGACCGTTGAGGTTAGCAGGAGCTACCTGAAGTCGTCCGGGAAGTGCTGCAGCGCGGTGGTCAGTGGCAGTGGGGCAGCTTGTCCCAGGCCGCAGATCGAGCCTTCATTCATCTGCCAGGCGACGTCCGCCGCGTGGTCCAGGGGACCATCGGTCGCATCCCCCTTCGCATGACGGTCCACGGCTTCCCTGAGATAGCGTGTACCGATACGACAAGGCGCGCACTGGCCGCAGCTCTCAGCCTCAAAGAAGCGGAGCTGCTGGGCGACAGCCCAGCGCATGTCGACCGTGTCGTTCAGAACGACAACGCCGGCTGAGCCGAGCATCGACCCGAGCCCTGCGAGCGTCTTGAAGTCCATCGGCTGGTCCCGCATGGACGGTGGCAGGAAGCCGGAGCTCGCGCCACCCGGACTGAAAGCCTTGAGCTCGCCGACGTAACCGCCTGCCGCTTCGACCAGCTCGTCGAGCGTGACGCCCAGCGGCAGCTCGTAGGTGCCGGGACGCACGACGTGGCCACTGATGCAGTACAGCTTCGTCCCCGCCTCCTTACGTCCGAGCCCGACGAACCACTCGCCGCCCCGCTGGATAATGCCGGGCACGCAGGAGATCGTCTCGACGTTGTGAATCAGCGTCGGCTTGCCCCAGAGGCCATGCGACACCGGGAACGGAGGCTTGATGCGTGGCATGCCACGCTTGCCCTCCAGCGCTTCGAGCAGCGCCGTCTCCTCACCACAGATGTACGCGCCGTTGCCCTCGTGCATGTGGAAGCGAATGTCGCCGTACACGCCCGACTCATGGGCCTCGTCGATGAGACGGTTGACGATCTTCCACGGGATCTCGAACTCACCCCGCAGGTACAGATAGCACTCCTTGGCGCCAACGGCCTGGGCTGCGATCGCCATGCCCTCCAGGACGAGGTCCGGGCGACGCAGCATGCACTCGCGGTCCTTGAACGTACCGGGCTCGCCCTCGTCCGCGTTGAGCACGATGTAACGCTCGGTTTCCGACTGCTCCGCCACGCCCGTCCACTTGATGTGTGCAGGGAAACCCGCGCCACCGCGCCCCTGCAGCGCCGATCCCCTGATCGCTTCGATCACGGCATCGGAGCCCATCTCTGCCGCGCGCGCAAAGGCTTGACCGAGGGGCTGCATCGGCGCATGGAGGTCAATGGCAAGCTCACCATCGGCTGCTCCCTCGGGCCCGATCGCTCCTTTCCATTCGGTGTCGCCGGGCGCCGCTGCGGCTTCCAACTTCGTCCAGTCGCCGTCCGCGGCCTTGATGTCCTCGACGGTGACCGAAGGAAGCGTGCGCCGATCGCGAAGCACGGCCGGAGGCACGTCGCACCCGGCGAGGCACGAGGCCTCCTCCACGGGAAGCCCCGCCGCCTGCGCAGCCGCAAGCACGTCCTGGGCACCACCAAGACAACAAGACAGCCCGGTGCAAACGCGCAGCTTGGCGCCCGGCCTCGACAGCAGGTGGTAGAAGCTACCCACGCCCCAGACGTCCGCCTCAGGCACGCCCGTCTCACGTGCGATTTCCCGGGCAACGCCCTCCAAGAGGCCGCCGGCCTCACGAAGGCGATCAGGAACGGATGCTACGTCTTTTCTCGTCATGGGATCGTTCGATGCTGGATGCCCTATGGCCTCGAACGAGCAGTATGCAGTCGTGCCAGCCGCTTTGCTTGAATCCGCGCCCTCAGATGCCTGGATCTTCCCGCCGGCCTCATCGTTCTGGGCCTCATCCCGCAGGGTTCGTCCCCCGGGGCCTCAGCCCTGAAAGCGAATGTGACGGAAGGCGGCAAGGCACCGCCCTCGGTGGCTAGGAGCGTGTCGCGCATAGATGGATTCGAGTAGCGGGCCCCCAGCTTCCGGAAGCTGCGTAGCCCCAGCACCCCCGGGACTACTGCCGCTAGGGGTGAGGGAGCGCCTTGCCTCCGAAACCTGGGGACCCACTACCCGAAACCATCTATCCGCGACACGCTCTTAGGCGTCGTCTGCGGGGATGAACGACATCAGTGCGTCGATGGTCACCTGGAGCTCCCGCCCGAGAAGCTCGAACTCCCCTGCTTCCGCCAGGCGCTCCGTCAGCGTGTCCGCCAGGCGCCTCGCGTACTGAATCGTTGGCCCGGGGCCGCGGCTGAAGACCTGCCAGACCACCGCCGGGTCGGAAGCCTCCGAGAGGCGGGCGAGCAGAGCGTGCATGTTGTGCAGCTTGTCGGCCGTCTTCACGGCCAAGGAGCGCGGGCACATGTGGGCCACGTGATCCAGCGCCGCCTGCTTGCGAACCTCCCAGGATCCGCCCTCGACCTCGGTCAGATCCTCCACCGTGCGGGCCACCGCGGAGCCGAACTCCTCGCGGACGCGGGCCGTCGTCCAGCCTTCGCAGTCCTCCACCACATCGTGGAGGAGCGCCGCTTGAAGGGTCACATCATCCGCACCTGCACGCGCGAGCAGCAGCGCGACGTGCATCGGATGCGTGATGTAGGGGATCGATCCCCCCTTGCGGGTCTGGCCAGCGTGGGCCTCCATGGAGGCGTGCAACGCACGCTCCACGTGCATGCTGAAGTATCCGGAGCCGGTACCGCTCAAATCTGAACGCCGAGCGGCTTGAGTGCGATGAAGCCGACGATCATCGAGGCCAGAACGAAGATGATCAGCACGCCGCCCGGACCCTCGAAGGGAAGCCAACCAAGATCGCTCTCGGGATAGGCGAACGCCACGTTCGTCAGGCCGGTGCCATCCAGCGTGTCCTCAGCGGGCCAGAGGAGCGCCGAGAGAAAGCCCGTGACTCGTTCGGGCTGCATGGTTCGAACGTCCTCGTCCGCGGCACCCGCGACGAATCGCTTGGTGATCTCCTTGCCGCCGGTGCGGAGCACAATGTCGTAGACACCGGGCGCCTCGGCGAAGAACTCGGTGCTCGCGACCCTCTGACCGGGGATGCGCGGAAGCGGAGCGACCTGCGTAAGACCCTCGGGCAGCTCGATCTCAAGCCCCGCGATCGCAGCGCTCTCGCCTTCGATGGAGAGCGTGATGCCGTCGCCGGCCAACCGCGTGTCCTGGACCTGCGTAACCGCCGCGGGCTCGAAGCCGTAGCGAACCACCATTTGCGCCGCGACCAGCGCGAACGGAATGGCCAGCGGAATGAAGGGGCCGAAGTTCAGGAGCAGGTACTGCACGTTGCGCCACAGGACCTTTCCGATCGCCTTGGACACCACGAGGAGATCATCCTGGTAGAGGCGGATCTCAATCAGGTGACCCTTGATCTTGTTCTTGGTGGCCTTGATCCTCTTCTGCGAAGAGATGTGCTTGAAGATCCAGAGGGCCAGGACGCCGAAGACGCCGCTGACAAACAAGAGCGCGAACTCGTCGCTGATGGCCTCGAGAGGCGTCAGGACAAGGTCGAAGAACTTCGTGACGGCGCGGTTGATCGCGTTCATGCGGTGGGGATTCGCTCGGTGTTTCGAGCGTCAGGCGCCATAGGTTAGACGCCGAAGAATTAGCTGATGTAACCGAGGCCCTTCAGCTTCTCGGTGATGTCGTCGTCCGAACTCGCGTCCTCGAACTGGGCGAGCTCGCGCTCCAGAACGTGTTGGATGAACTCTTCGTGGGATGCGTAACCAGCGACCTCGGCGATCTGCTTGATGCGAAGGAGGAGGTCGGGGTCGATCTTAACTTTGCCTGCGGATCCGAACATGTGTGGTTGAGCTCGGCTGGTGAGCCCAAAGGGGTTGGTGCTGCTGGGTGAGCGCTGCTACTGATGAAGGATGACCGGCCGGCCCGTCATCTCGGGGTCCGGCTTAACGTTGTACGCGTCGAGGATCGAGGTCGTGAGATCTTCCAGGCGAGGATCTTCCACCGTGACCCGTCGGTTGACCAGCAGAGTGCCGCTGACAACGCTTGGGTGCATGAGGTGGCTGCCGTTGAAGGTGCCCCCCACGTTATCGGTGAGAATCTCGTGTGGAATGCGCCCCTGGGTGGCTTCGTCCGAGTTGCCGTACCCAGAATTGTAGCCCACCACGATGTCAGGGGCGTCCTCCAGGCGGGCCCCGCCGGCGTACACCACCGAGGCCAGGTCCGCGCTCAGGACGACCTTCTCGCCGCGGTCCATGACCAGCTCCAGCCGATCCTTGATCTCCAGCAGGAGCGCGTCCGCCTCGGCGCCACGGGCCACGATGCCCTCGGACTCGCGCCCCTCGAGGTTCAAATAGAGGCCGTTGAAGCCCATGCCGAAGGCGCGCGTCTTGGACCAGTCCACCGAGAACTGCAGCACAACCGGGGTGCGCTTCGGATCCCCTTCCGGGAGCTCCTTGGTCTCGCCTTCCTTGAGAACCAGGTACCCGTTGTCGAGGAGCCAGGTGTTCAGCGAGAACTTCCGGCGGTACGGCGCAAAGCCGTGGTCGCTCATGACCATGACCGTCGCTTTGTCGCCGACGCGGTCGAGCACCTTGCCCAGGATGGGATCCAGGCGGAGGTAGAGGTCGTCCACGACGTCTTTCCAGGCGGTGCCATCACGGCCTGACCAGGTACTGGAGTCCTGGTTCGCGATCTCGGGATCGTAGAACGGGTGGTCCGGGTCCTGGTGACGCCACATCATGTGCATGGCAAGGTCGACGCTAGAGACGTAGAAGAAGAGGAGTCCGCCTTCTTCCTTGGCCGTGTAGCGGTCCAGCGCGTAGTCGAGGATCCGGATCCGCTCGCGGTGCACGAGGTTCGCCTGGTTCATGAACTCGGCGTCCGTAAGGGCCCTGCCCTTGAGCGCGTTCACATCCTCGGCCATCCCCTGGGTGAAGAAGAGCCCGATGCTCTCTGCCATATCGGCCGCCGCACTCTCCGGAAGGGAGACCGGCTCGACGGGGTTCGTCGGGTCGAAGTTCACCGGCGAGGCGTAGAGCTCAAACTCTGGCGAGATGCTCCGCAAGTAGAAGCAAACGATGCCGTCGAGCGCCATGGCGCCTGCGGGCAGCAGATCAAAGCTGACCTGGACGAAGCGCGAGAACTGGCCCGGCTCCATCACGATGCGCTCGGAGCCGATCTCGAGGATCGCTGCGTTCGCCTCCGTGTCGAGGTAGGCCGTGAGAGGAACCGTCGCGACCGGGTCGCCCTGGCGCAGCACGTTTGTCGGACCATCAAGCTGGGCTCGAACCGTGCCGCCGCTGACGCGAACCGTGCGGAACTTGCTGCTGAGGCCGGCCTTGTCGGCGGGCGGGTTCGTCGTGTAGACGGTGTACTCGCCGTAGGCCGAATCCAGCGCGGGCGTCATCATCCCGGAGAAGCTCACGCCCTTGGACGGCTCGACCGGGAAGTTGATGGGCACGCGGTAGAGGTCCGCGGGGACGTCCTCGTCCATCATCATCGTCCAGAAGGCTTTCCCCGTGCGGTTGGGCTCGGAGCTGCCCCCCACCGGAATCTTGAACGACGTGAGCGGGATGTTCCGGTTGCTGCCTTCCTCGGCCTTGACGGTCGATGCGATGGCGCCGTAGTGCTCCAGATCCCGGTGGATGAAGTCGTAGATCCCGTGGCCACCTGGGTGGCGGCCCGTGATGAAGTTCGACCAGGCAACAGGGCTCTGGGGCGGGGTCGACGTCCCAAGGGACTTCACGCCGCCGCCAGCGTCCACGAGGCGCTGGAAGCTCTTCATCCGATCCGGGAACCTGCGCATGACGTCCTTGAGGATGTCTGGATCAAGCCCGTCGATACCAAGGACCACCATGCGGGGGTGCTCGGACTCCGGAAGCGAGACGTGCCCCATCTCACGGGCCGCACGCGCTGCGTGGGGATCGGCTTGCTTCGAGCGACGGGGAATAGCGGTCGCGAACAGGATCGCGATGACCGCGAGCGCGACGTAGGCCGTCCAGCGTGGAAGAATCATGAAATCAGTCTCGGTCTCAGGAGGCCGTCGTCGTGTTCTTGGGCGCGGCAGTCGTCGGCTTGGCGGCCTTTAGATCCGAGGCACCGAACAGGGTCCTGCCCTTCATATAGCCCGGAATCTCGACGCCGAAAAGGTCGAGAACCGACGGAGCGATGTCGCTGAGCGTCGGATCGTCCAGGCTGATCTCTCGGTTGGACCAGAAAACGCCCGGCACAAGCCGGGGATCGATGCAGTGATCGCCGGACCAGCTCTTCGTGTTGTCCGTAAAAATCTCCTTGGAAACGGCGCCAACGGCGCAATCCCAGGAGTGGCGGAACCCGCGGTGGTAGCCCACGAGCAGCTCGGGCGCCATATCGGCGTACGGCCCGTCGTGAATCTCCCGGGTCAGGAAGATCTCGTTGATCGCGTTCTCGCCCGACTTCGGGTCCAGGAGCGCCTCGAGCTTCCCTTTGATCTCGGCGCAGAGCGCGTCCAGTTCGGGCCCCTTCTCGATCATGCCGAGGCGCTCGCGCCCCTTGCGGTTGATGAAGATGCCGGTCAAGCCCAGCGTGAACGCACGCGTCTTCTCCCAGTCAACCTTCTCGAACCAGTCCCCCGAGGTCTCGGCGCCGTCCTTCAGCACGAGGTAGCCCTCGTCGCGCAGCCACGAGTTCAGGTTGACGCCGCGCTGGAACGAGCAGAAGCCGTGGTCAGAAATGACCATCAACACCGTGTCCGGGTCGTCGCCCACCTTATCCATGACCTCGCCGATCAGCGTGTCAGCGTTGCCGTAGAGCTCAGGGATCACGTTCTTGAATTCTTCGGTGTCCTTGCCCGCGTTGGCCGGGTGATCCGGCTCGAGGTAGCGATAGAACATGTGGCTGACCCGGTCCGTCGTATCGAAAACGACGGTCACGAAGCCCTTCTTGGTCTTCTCGAGGACGTCCCAGAGCTGCTTCTTGCGCTCTTCCATGATCAGGTAGGCCTGATCCAGGAATGCGGCCTCATCGATGACGCGCTCGTTGAGCGCCCACGTATCCTCGGCAAGGCCCAGCGTGGCGTACTTGCCGAGCATCTTCGCGAGGTAGATCGAATAGACGAACGGGTGACTGATCGGCATCGCCGGAGACTCCGGATCGATGTTGATCGGCGTCACGTAGACACTGACGGCCTCATCGTCCCAGCGCTGGATGCGCAGGCGCGTGATCCCGGTGACGCCCTTGAACGGCACTTCCATCCAGGGCGTGTACTCGCCGATGCCAACGTGAACGGTTTCGTCCCCGACGGTGATAGCTGCCTTGCCCGTCGCCTCGTCCATGGCGACGCGGAACGGCGACTTCATCGCGATCTTGTCTGGGCCGGGGGGGCCCTTCAGGTTCGACTCGATCGCGTTGTCGCGCAGCGCGACGCGAAACCTCTGGCCACCCGTCGCGGCGCCGAGCTTCGACTCGTCGCTCGTATAGAAGCTGAATGAACCCTGGGTTCCCTGCAGGTCCGGAACGCACATGCCCGAGAGCAGCGTGCCGTTCTTGAACTTCTGCGGTGGGAACGTGATGGGCACGCGGATGATCGAAGACCAGACCTGGTTAGCACCCAGGAGCTTCCAGAACGGCTGGCTCTTCTGCAGCACCTTGTAGACCGCGCGCTGGCCGAACGGGACCTTGGCGAAGCCCAGGTTGATGTTGCGAGGCACGGTGCTCGTATCCGTCGACGACAGGACCGGCATGTAAGAACATGGGTCACGCGTCAGGAAGTCGTAGATGTTGTGCCGCGAGGCATCGACTCCCGTCGCGAAGGTGGACCATGCCACGGGGGAGATCGACGGAATCGAGGTGCCGAGGGAGTGGTGACAGCCCTGCTCACGAAGCCGCTTAAAGTTAGGCATCCGTTCGGCATAGCGCTCGGCGAGCTTCGGATCGAAGCCATCAAGGCCGATCACGACGACCCGCTTGACCTTGGCTTTGCTCTTCCCGCGCCTGGCCACCAGCTTGTAGACCGCCTTGAGAGGCCAGATCAGGATGATCCCGAAGGCCATCAAAAACGTGCCGAGCAGCACCAGGAACGAGCCTGCAACCGCGAAGCCGGCTCCCGGCCCGATATAGGAGAAGACTGGGTCTGCAGCCGCAGCAGCAGAAACAGCAGCAGAAGCCGTCGGCCCGCCAAGAGCGCTCCCGGCGACGAGAACCGCCAGCAGTGGATACAGCAAGGGAAGCAGTACGGGCACGAGTGGAAGACCCAATTTGGGTCGTGTGAGGCGGCTGTGGTTCATCGCGTGGTCCCCGCGGCGTCCGCGGTCGGCCAAAAGTCTACCGCCGGCGGATCAATGCGGGATCGACCGTCAACGGGGATCCCTTGAGAACGGATTTTCTGAAGTCCCGTTTCCAGCTCGGTCGATGTGGTTCTCTCGAGCGGGCCCCCAAGGGCGCTGCCTGCCCCACGACTACGAAGCCCCCCCCTACCTGATGCAGATCACCCATCGCCTCTCCGGACGCATTGCCAGGCGTCCCCGCCCTGGGGCCGCCAGTCGCCATGCGCGACTTCAACGGCATCCCACATCGGGTTTCACGCTGATCGAAGTCATGGTGACGGCCTCCGTGCTACTCGTGGGGCTCCTGGCCATGACCTCCACCTCCGTGGTGGTGAACTCCCTGCGCCGCTCCGCCTCGGACCAGCAGCAGGCACAGGCCGCCATGCAGGCCATTGTGGAGGACCTCCACGCGAGTGCCCGTGAGGCCGATGACTCCCCCGCAGAATGGGCTGGAGACGTCCTCAACATCTACGGGCCCGGGGGCGTTCCTGGGAACGCGTTCCCGGTTCAAGGCCTCGATCCATGGGTTGGAGAGCCCACGGTGGCCACCGTCCAGCTCATCACCGACGAGACCGCGACCGACGCCGCTCTCGGCGTGGCCGCTGGTTTGCCGCGGGATCTTGATGGCGACGGCGTCGCAGGCAACGGAGACGTCACCGGAAGCGCGGCTCTTCTGCCTGCCATCGTCCGCATCCGCTGGCGCAGCACGGCCGGCCAGCAGCAGCTCACCCAGGTCGTCTACCTCCTTCGATACTAGTCATGCGCACCAACTATCAAGGGAAACGCCGTCCGAGAGCGGGCTTCACGCTCGTCGAGATGATGATATCGCTGACCATCGTCTCCATCATTCTCCTGGCCACGGCGGCCTCGCTCCAGCGTGAGGCTGAGAGCATCAGCCAGCTCCAGAAGCTCAGCTACTCGGAGCGGATGATCCAGGACCTCTTCACCAAGATCGAGCAGCGAGTCGATTTTGGCCAAGGGATCAACCCAACGACCACCCTGGCCGCTGGCCTCAGCAGCGGTGAAACGACAGGCCTCGTCGTTCAGGAGCCGCTCGGTTTCCCCTACGAGGGCACCATCGTCATCGAGCCAGGAACCGCCTCCGAGGAGCGCGTCACCTACACCTCGCTTGCGCCCAACGTCTCCGAGCTGGCCCAGCTCACCCGGGGCGTACGCGACACAGGCCCAACCGGACACGCGGCCAACAGCCTGGTCCTTTGGGAGGGTATCTCCTTCCCCATCGAAGACCAGGTGGCCCCGGCCGCAGGCACCTTCGACGGCCAAACCGATGATCTCCGCGGTCAGATCTTCTATCGCGGCGACGGCGTCGGATTCGCCTACCGCCGCCCCGTAGACCCCGCTGGAACCGGCACGTTCATCGACGCTGGTGACATTCGCTGGGGTGCGACCGTCGGCGGCGCCGACACCAGCGACGGCTGCGCCTGCCTCGTGTTCTCGCCCATCGGCGTCGTCACGGAAGCCGAGCGCAACTTCGACATCAATAACGACGGCGACCTCCTGGACACCTTCGATCTCGGTGGCATCACCGATCTCGCATGGAATTCCGTGGATCCGGACCTCGGCACGTCGAGCCTCGAACTGGTCTCGCCCATTCTCCTCCAGGAACAAGACAACTACGGCGCCGATCTCAACGGCGATGGGTTCAACGACCCGATGTTCCTCTGGACGCCCGCTTCCGGCCGGCTCCGCATTCGCATGTTCGCACTCCTCGGAGACGTCAACGATCGCGAGATCGTCAAGCGCTTCGAGACCGTCCTGTACCTGAGGAACGGCGCCGCCGCGAACTGATTCGCACCGACAGCGCGTCCCTGCTCCCTTCCCTGAATTCTACGCCGCCCCTGGCCCCCCGTTCCCTGACCGTGCCCCTGCCCCACCCATCCGCATGCAAAATTTCAAACGCAAGAAGAAGCTGGTCGACAAGTCACTTCAGCTGAAGATGATCGGCATCTTCGCCGCCATCGGCTGCACCTGTGCGCTGTTCCAAGTGGTCCTCGTGAACAACGGGCTGCTGAACATCGCGCGGTCCGCACCAAGCGGCGGAGACCTCATCCTCCAGCAGGCCCGCGGCATGATGTTCGACAACGTCCTGTGGACGCTCGGTGCCATGATTCCTCTCATGACCTGCATCGGCATCATCCTGACCCACCGCGTGGCGGGCCCGGCGTATCGGATGACGGAATTCTGCAAGGGCATCGCGGCAGGTGAGCCTGTCACGGTGTGCCACATCCGCGAGGATGACGAGCTCAAGGAACTCTGCGCCGCTCTGAACGCGGCTATGGCCCAGCTCGCCCCGGCCAAGCCCGAAGGTGACGAGGTCACGGAGGCTTGGGCCCTCGAGGATGCACCTAGCATCCTGTCCGCAGAACCCGCCTCCGGCCCGGATCAGCAAGGCGAGAAGGACGCAGCCACCAAGAGCTCCGCTAAAGAAGAAGAGGCCGCCTCGTAGCTTCAGCGCTACGGGCGACCTCTATCACCCCCAAGAAGGGCACCGCATGACCGTTACTCGGTCCAGGCGATACCGATAGCGCCCACGGAAGGGGTCTCACCGGTCACGATGTCCGACTGGAGCGTCAGCCTCAGCTGGGCGTAGCGAGCGCCCTCGATGGAGTTAACGTTCGCGCGCCAGGCGTCCTCGGCCAACGTGCTGGACAGCGAGCGGAACATGATCCCTGGGTTCTGGTCACGCTCCCAGTGCGTCAGGTTCGGCTGATCGATTTCGTTATAGAAATCACCGTAGAGGTCGAGCGTCGACGCGTTCTCGAGCATGTCAGCGATGCCGTTGGCGTTACCGTCGTTGTCATTCAACGCGCCGGAGTTGTCGTAGACGATCTCGGAAGCGCCACGGACGTCGATGGAGACCGCCGTGCCGAGGGGCTCGCCCGCGGGACGCGAAGCGACGGGGGTGGTGAACTGACGGTTCAGCGTGACGGAGCCAGCATCGACCCAGACGGTGTGCGCGAGGCTCTTGCGCACGACGAAGTCGGCAGCGCCGAGCATCAGGGAGTTATCGCGCCCAAACGTCGGCGCGCCAGGCGGGTTTGACCCAGGACTGAAGCCGCCGTTGGCGGACGTCTCCTGGTCCGGATCCACGAAGATCTGGTTGCCAGAGGTGTTGATTCCGCCGGCAGAGAACGCGCG
>JBLIHL010000146.1:0-11674 GCA_047635895.1 Paracoccaceae bacterium
GGTTGCTCTTTTTAGGGGGGTGGGGGCGGGGGGGGGTGGGCGGGTGGCCCCCCCCCCGCCGCTCATGATCAATCCTTGGGCTCAGTCGTGCAGCAGCAGGCGCGACGGGTCGACCCTGACCTTCGCCTTCCCCACGTCCAAGGTCACGCCGCCCTTCGGCACGTCGACCCTGCGCGGTTCGCCGTCCACAGCGACCTCGACCGGCATCGGAAAGGGCAGACCATCCGGCGCCTCCCAGCTCAGCCGCAGCGTCGCGCCGTCACGCTCCTCGATCAGCTTCGGGAGAGGCCCTCGGCGCACGTACACGTCGAAGAACCATGCGAGCTTCCGACCGCTGACTTCCTCAGCGATGGCCTGAAGCTCGGCCGTCGTGGCGAAACGCGTGGCCGAACCATCCGTCGTATTCTCGAGAGCCGGGTCTGGGTAGGCCCAGCGGCGCAGGACCTTGAAGAAGGTCTCATCACCGAGCAGCCAGCGCAGCGAATGGCAGACCCAGGAACCTTTGAAGTAGATGTCTCCTGCGGGAGCATCACCCCCTGTCTGGGCAAAGTAGATGGAATCGGTCGTGCGTGGCGGCCGCGGCGCCATCGCGGCCTTGTTCAAGACGCGCAGAAGGTCGATCTTCATCTTCCTCTCGTACGCCTCGCGGCCGAACTTGCGCTCGAGGTAAAGGGGCTGCATGTACGTCCCGATCCCTTCGTGGATCCAGAAGTCTGCCCAGTCCTTCGCTGTCACGAGGTTGCCCCACCACTCGTGAGCTAGCTCGTGGTGATGCAGCCAGTCATAGTCGAAGTTCGGGTCACCCTTGAACTTGTTGCCGTAGGCGATGATCGACTGGTGCTCCATCCCCAGGTGAGGTGTCTCGACGACACCGTACTTGTCACCGCGGAATGGGTACGGACCGCAGACGTCTTCGAAGAAGGCGAGGTGGTCGACGATCTCATCGAGGAACGCGGTTCCCTTCTCCTCGTTGCCTTCCAGCACCCAGAAGTGAATCGGGATCGTATCGCCCGCGACGCTATCCATGGTGCGCTTCAGCTCGACGTAAGGACCCACGTTCAAGGCCACGGCGTAGTTCGCGATCGGCGTCGACACGTGCCACTCGGAGGTCGTTTTGCCGTCGGTGGTCTCCGTCTTGACATGGGCGCCGTTGGTGGCAATGACGAGGCCTTCCGGCACCGTGAAGCGCAGGTCCATGGTCTCTGGCTTGTCCGAAGGATGATCCTTGCAGGGCCACCAGATGTCGCCGCCTTCCCCCTGGCAGCTCGTCACGAACCATGGCTTGCCGCCCGACTCACTCCACGTGAAACCGCCGTCCCACGGCGGGTTCGGCGCGATCCGAGGCTTGCCGCTGTAGCGCACCTGAACCCGGAACTCA
Organism: Paracoccaceae bacterium; assembly: GCA_047635895.1. GTDB lineage: Bacteria > Planctomycetota > UBA1135 > UBA1135 > Saltatorellus. Next base: position 1,379 of record JBLIHL010000146.1, read on the forward strand.
GCGCCCGACTTCGCCAGCAGCGCGCCGGACTGGATGAAAATCACACCTGCAGGGCGGGCGTATTCGAGTGGTTTCCACGCCCCGTCGATCTCCCCAAAGACGCCGTCGATCGTGAGCGCCGGATCCAGATGAAGGGCGATTTCGCGCGCACGCTCTCGCACGCTGGCGGTCATCGTCAGCTGGCCCTCGACCGCACGTCTGGCGGGCATGACCTCGAGCTCCAAAAGATAGTGCTGGACGTCGTAGCAGGCCTGCTCTTCGAGGAGAACGCCGCCCGAAGTGTTGAGCACCGGCTTTCCAACGGTGCTTGCGGAGGTCTGGCAGACGACGAGAGCCGCGGCTGCACAGGTGAGTAAAATGATCATGCGTCTTTCAGATGGGAGAATCGTTGCGTGCCCGCACGATAGCCAAGGTGCGCGGCCAGCGCATCGAGATCTGCGCGCTTCACCCCGGCCCAGGCGAGGTCGGACGGCTGGCTCGCAGACAAGGGTGCGTCGAAGGCGCAGGTGGCGAGTTCGCGCGAGAGGAACGCGAGGTCTTGGTGCTCTTTCAGCTTGGCGGCGAGGGTCTTCGCGCCGCGCACGGGCACATCCTTGACCCGGTCGAGATCCGCGTAGAGCGCGTCGAGATCCTCGAAGACACCCAGTAGCGCCGTCGCGGTCTTCGGCCCAACGCCCCGTACGCCTGGGATGTCGTCCACGCTATCTCCGGCGAGCCCGAGGAGGTCGCGGATCTGGTGCGGATGGACACCGAACTTCTCCTTGACCTCTTCACGCCCGAGTCGAGCCCCTTTGGCGAAGTCATAGAAGCTCGTACGCCCGTCGACCAGCTGGGTCAGGTCCTTGTCCGCGGTGACCACCGCAAAGCTATCGAAGGCGCCGTCGAAGCGCGCGCGAGCCGTGGCAACCAGGTCGTCGGCCTCATACCGATCGTCAATACAGGTGTAGCAACCGAGGGCCTCCGCGATTCGGTAGCACGCTTCAAGCTGCGCCACGAGGTCCTCGTCGGGCAGCTCTCGGCTGGACTTATACGCCGGGAAGATCTCGTTCCGGAAGCTCTTCGTCAGGCTGCCGTCGAACGCAACGAGCACGTGCGAAGGTGCTTCGTCGGTGAGGAGCTTGGCGAGGAAGTCGGCGAACCCGCGCGCGGCATTGGCCGGACCACCGTCCGCGTCTCGCATGGACGAGGGCAGCGAGAAGAACGCGCGGAAGATGTAGGGGCTCGCGTCGACGAGGTAGAGCGGTCCAGGAAGGATCTCGGCCCCTTCTCCGCTGGTGGCGTATGGGTTCGGCATGGCTGCCAAGCAGCTTACTCCCCCACAGGTTCCCTCTCAGGCAGAACGGCGCCCTTCGGCGTCCAGACGGTAGGACTCGAGCCGTTCCTGGATCCCAGGGAGGCGTGGATCCAGGTCTGCTGCCAATGAAAGATGGCGCACCGCGTCGGAGAATTGGCGCTGGGCGTGCAGGACGACGGCGAGGTGATGATGCGCCTGGGGCAGCATGGGCTCGGCCTTCAGGACGCTTCGGAGGCGCGTCTCGGAGGCAAAGTAGTTGCCTGCAAGGTGGAGGTCCACGGCGCGACGTAGCTCGGCTAGCAGTTCTCGTGCCGTTGGCGCAGCCGCGGAGCGAACCGGCGAGAGGTCCGGCCGGCTGGCGGGCTGAGAGTGGGGATTGGGGGACATGATATGCGGGGCGTTAGGGGAAGCTCCGCGGCCCTTGTGAACGCAAGGGCGGAGAGCGCCGAACCTATCCCGTATCGACACGCCATTCAGGAAGCTTGAGGAGCCTCTTCGGGGAAATCGCCCGAACCACGGTTCAGGTCCTGCAATCAAGCCCATCCACTCTCGGCAAATGCTCTCGCGATTCTGGGGACTCGATATCCTGAGGCCCGTTCATCGTTTCTATTTCCTCCGCTGCTGACTTCATGATCGCCTCGCTCTGCGTCTCGTTTCTCTTGTCTCCTGGGGGCCCTCTCGGAGCCCCGCCCGCGAGCCCAGTCGCGAGCCCCACTGGAAGCCTCGCCTGGCAGGCCTCCGACACCCAGGCCCTCTACATGACCCACTGCGCCAGCTGCCACGGCGCAACGGGCGACGGCAAGGGCACGGCGGACCTCGACCGGCCGGCCCGGAGCTTCCTGGATGGCGGCTACTCGTACGGCAACACCGAGACGGCGGTTGTGCGATCGATCGTTCACGGGATTCCCGGGACGCCGATGCCGGCCTTCAGCGCCACCCTGTCTGAGGATCAGATCAAGGTGCTCGCCAACTACGTGATTGCGCTCGGCCCGGAGGGCACCGTTGTTGCCCCAGGCGCGAGCGTCCTGTCCGTCGGTGATCGGCCCATGGTCGTCCACGGGATGATGCCTGCCCTCAAGGAAGGCGGACGCCGTGAACCGCGCAGCCTCGTCGTCGGGTTTCCCAACGGGACGACCTTCCAGTATCGCGCGCGAACGGGCGAACTCCAGGCCATTCGCCAGGGAGACTTCCTCGATCGACGTGACTGGGGTGGCCGCGGAGGCTCAGCGCTCCAGCCGCTCGGCCAAGTGACCTGGAAGCCCGCGCCGAGGAAGAGCGAAGGCGGCAGCAACGGCCAGTTCAACGCCATGCGAGGCGAAGAGCTTCTGCGCCGTGCATTCAAAGGCTCACGCGTTCAGGACAACAAAGTCTGGCTCAATTTCGATCTCTTCGACGCGGACGGCAACGACGTCGGTGGCGGACAGGAATTCGTCTCGTTCATGATGGTCAACAACGTGCCGGTCGCTCTTCGCTCCTGCCTCGCGAACGGCACCAGCCAGGGCTTTCGCGTCGACGTTTCCGGCGGCGAGGCCGTCACCGAACTCTCTTTTCCGGGCTCCGAGCCCGCCCTCCCCACCTTCACCGTGACCAAGCTTTGTCCGGGTCTCTTCGCGATGACTTTTGAAGGCGGCGCGCCCATCGTTGTGCACGCAGCCGAGTGGACCGAATCACTCGAGGCCGCTATTCGCGCCGACATCCAGGGAGCACGCTGATCATGATTTTCATCACGCTTATGGCAGCCGCCGGCTGCATTCAGGACGCGCCGGCCACTGTGGCCGCCCTCGAGACGATTACCCCGATGACCGAGGGTGACGTCTACACCATCGAGTCCTACAAAACCCCGGACGGCTGTGTCCTCGAGGTCGGTGGTATTGATCGCTTCAGCGATGGACGCCTCGCGATCTCCACGCGTCGCGGCCAGGTTTGGATTGTCGAGGACCCGCTCGCGGAGAACATCGACGACGCCAAGATCACGCTCTTCCACGAGGGCCTCTGGGAGGGCCTCGGACTCAACATCAAGGACGACGAGATTTACGTCCTCCAGCGGGGAGAGATCTCCAAGCTGGTGGACCTCGACGGCGACGGACGCTGTGACGAGATCACCACCGTGGCGAATGACTGGGGCGTCAGCGGCCACTACCACGAATTCGCGTTTGGGCTTCCGCGCGACAGCGAGGACAACTGGTGGATGAGCCTGAACGTCAGCTTTGGCGATCCGGTGTGGTGGCACGGGCGTTCGACCGTCCCCTACCGCGGCTGGGTGCTGCGCGTTTCGCCGGACGGCGAAGTGACCCCTTGGGCCATGGGCGTTCGTAGCCCCAACGGCATCACGATCGACTCGAAGGATCGGCTGTTCGTCACGGACAACCAGGGCGACTGGGTCGCCTCGAGCCCGATCTATCACATCCATGAAGGGGCGTTCTACGGCCAGCCGAAGAGCCTCGACTGGACCGATTCCTATCGCGCTGCGGGCAAACTCGCCCAGGACGAGATCCCACCGGCGGAAGCCTCCGTCGGACGCGAAGCTCCTGCGATCTGGATCCCCTACAAGTGGTCACGCTCCACGGGCAACCTGTTCGAAGATACATCGGGCGGCAAGTTCGGCGTCCCATCGGGCCAGTTCGTCGTGGCCGAGCTCACGAACGGCATGATTCTTCGCGCCGGTTTCGAGGAAGTCCAGGGCGAGACCCAGGGCTGGATCTTGCCACTGCGCAAGGAGATTGGTTCGGTGAACCGCGTGTTCCAGATGCCTGATGGCACCGTGATCTGCGGGTTGACCAACCGCGGCTGGGGCGGGCGCGCGCCCGCCGACGGCCTGATGCGCGTGCGCTACACGGGCCGCCAGCCGATGGAGATCGCGGACATGAAGATCCTCGACTCGCCGGAGCCTGAGACCGAGGACGGCGACTACGGTGCTTACGGCTTCGAGCTGGCGTTCAGCCAGCCGGTCGCCGAGGACTGGGAGCCGAGCGCAGAGAACATCGAGTTCATCCAGTATGACTACGACTACTGGTGGGAGTACGGTTCGCCCGAGCGTCACACCATGACCATGGAGATCGAGGAAGCGACGCTTTCCGAAGATCGCACCAAGCTCGTGGTTCGCTCGTTCGACCTGTTCCCCGCCATGTGCGTTCGGATCAAGCTCCTCGGGCTCAAGGCCGAGGGCGGTGCTCCGCTCCTACACAACGAGATCGCGTACACGGTGAACCAGCTGCCGAGCGGCGCGAAGACCAACGCATACGTTTCCAAGATCGTTCCACCACCCCCCAGCCGCGGCGACACCAATGCCGGCGTGCTGCGCCTTTCATGGGGTGACCCCTTTGGTCAGTTCAGTCACGAGGGCTGGGAACTCGTCGATGCAAGGCTGAACCCTGACGACAAGACGGCGTTCCTGACGTCCCTGGGCAACGGCGCGCTCGTGAACACGGGTGAGGACGCCTCGGCCTACGTGACGAAGGGCAGCTTCGGTGACGCGCACGTGCACGCCGAGTTCATGTTCCCAGAAGGCGGCAAGGCGCGCGTGGTGCTCCCCGGCGTGGGCGCCATCGAGCTCGCAGACAGCGGGGAGGCCTGCGGTGAGTACGCGGGTACGCCCCCGAGCCAGGCCAGCTACACGGGCGCGGGCGACTGGCAGGAGCTCGACATCTTCTACCGCGTCACCCAAGAAGACGCCCCCGCGTTCCTCGACCGAGTGCTGCTGAACGGCGTCGCGATTCACGAAGGTATCGAGGTCGCAGATGGCACCGCGGAGCGTGGTCCGATTCGTTTTGAACCGGAAACCCTCATGGGGCTGCGTAACCTCCAGGTGAAACCGCTGGACCGCCCGTCCGACGATGGCGACTGGACCTTTCTGGATGCCGCCGAGACGTGGGACGATTGGGACGTGATGGGCGACGCTTCGTTCGAGCTCGGCCAAGATGAAATCGTCGGCAAGGGCGCGCTTGGTTTCCTTTGGACGCCGCTCGAGGACCTCGGCAACGTGACGGTCCGGGCGCGTGTGCAGGTCAACGCTAACGGCGCGGGCGCGGTGATCGTTCGGGCCCAGGATGCGCCTAGCGATGAGTTCCAGGGCTATGCAGTCCGGCTCAACGCTTCGTTCCAGGATGGTGCGCTGATGGGGTCGATTCGCGCGGGCGAGACCTCCGCTCCGGTCAAGAGCGAGCTGATCGCGCCGGACACGTGGGTCGACCTTGAGATTGACGCCACGACCGAGCCGGGCAGCGGCGAGACGCTCATCATTGTCTCGCTCAACGGCATTGAAGTGAACCGCATGGTCGACTCCAACGGCGACCACGCGGAGCCCGGTGGCCTCGCATTCCGGTGTGACCACGATGGCACCGTGATGAAGCTCCGGAACGTCCGCTACCGGGCGAAGTAACGGGGAGTCTTCGAGAGGGATAGGGTTGTGGCATGACGGTGCCATGTCCCTGTCCCTCGGCGTGCCCGGCAGGCTTCTCAGGCCGAGCCCTCTCAGCCAACGTCGAGTACCGCGCAGATGGCGTCGCGGCTGAGCGGCTTGCAGAGCACTGACCCCATGCCAGCACGTGACGCTCGCGTGCGAACCCCGTCGGTATCCATGGCGGTGACCGCAACGATGAGCGTCATGAAGAGCATCATCGAGCTTGCTGCACGCACTGGGTCGCGAGAGGAGGTCTGCCATCCGCATCTTGAGCGCGGGTAGCCTGGGATCAGAGCGTGAGCGGGTTGTCGTCGATGCTGGCAGCTGCGCCGACGACCTCTTCCATCTCTGCACGTGTCACGCCTAGGGAAACAGCCGTCGGCCAGCGCAATGGCATCGAGAGGTTGGCGGTTCCGCGGGCCGTGACGTAGCGAGCGAGCGAGACTGACAAGACGGCGACCTGCGCTTCACGATCCGGGGGGGGGACCCCCATGCCGTCGGCCATCGACGACGCGGCGCTCTCGATGGAATCGGCGAGGGACCAGCTCCGGATCAAGATGACGCTGAGCATCGGCGCAACCCGGTTCGACACCTCCCGCCGGACGCGCGAGGCCAGCGTCTTGCCGGAGCGCTCTTCCACGCGGCGGATGAGCTGATGTGCCAGGGGCGGACCGACGCAGAGGATCAGGCCAGCGAGAATGGAGGCGCGGCTTTTGCCGAGCTTCATCGAGGAGAGTCGAAGTGAGATCGCGCCGGCGAGCCGGGCGACGGACCACATCTGGCTGCCACCGAGAACCTGGCCCAGGGCCGGCCCGAAGACCTTGACCCGCGCGACATCGATCACCGCGATCTCCCAGAGGGCCCGCATACCGATCCGTTGGGATGCGGCGGCTGTATTCTCGATGTAGCTCTCACCGGCGTAGAGCGCGGAGTTAGCGAGCCGGAGCACCTGACTGCGCAGTTTTTCGTCCCGCTCGAGCACCGCTCCTACGACTTCGGCGTCGTATTCACCGTTCACCGCAAGCTCGGCTAGCTCCAGGGCGGCCGAGCTCAGCTGGGGAAGGGCTGCAGTGGCCTCTTCAAGCTCGCCAACAAGGGCAGCCTTCCAGGCGTCATCCAGCCCCACGGGCAAGCGAATTTCCTCAAGCAGGTTCATACTCCAGGGCTGATCGGCTAACCCAGTGATCATCCCGCAGCCAAAACCTGCATCTGCATCGCATGATTTCAAATAGAGCACTATTTCATTCCGTCGCCCTGGGGCTCCTCCTCACGGGCGCCCTCCTCGCCATAGATCATTCCTCAATCGAGGCAGCGCCGGGCGGCGGCGGAGGAGTGGTGCTGGCAATCGGTGGCGGCACCACTCCTCGGCCTGCAATCCGTGAGGCCCTGCGACTCGCGGGCAGCGACCACCCAGAAAAAGTTACCGTAGTGGTGCTGGCGTACGCCTCATCGCTCGACGACCGCGGAGAGGGCTCCGCGGCCATGTGGATCGAAGAAGGCGCTACCTCGGCACGGGTGGCACCCGATGACGCCGCGGAGGCCGCGAGACTCATCGCCGGCGCTGATGTGATCTGGATGGGTGGTGGCAGCCAGAACCGGCTGCTGGATGATCTGGAGAGGATGGAGCTTGTCGACGACATCCAGGGCGCTCACGCACGTGGCGCACTGGTCGGTGGAACGAGCGCTGGCGCGGCAGTTCTTGGCAGCCACTGCATTGCGGGATCGCCCGAACCCGAGGCTTACGTGGTCGGAGCGATGAAGGCGCGCGAGGGGCTCGGGCTTCTAGCGGACACGATCGTCGACCAGCACTTCCGTGAGCGGAAGCGGGAGGGCCGGCTCCTCACTGCGGTGCTCGATGCGGGCGGCGTGCGAGGCTTCGGCGTTTCGGAATCGACGGCTCTGTTCTTCAACGGGGAGGACGTGCGTCTGATCGGCGAGGGGGTCGTCGTCGTATTCGACGCGAGCCTAGTCGACTTGGACGAGTCGGATGCCGGGCCAAAGGCCGGAGCGCTTCGAAGCGCGAATGGCATCGTTACCAAGATCCTCAGCCCGAAGCGCGACGCAGTGAGAGCTCGATAGCCACGCGGCGCTGGGAAAGCGCGTACAGAGGCAGAACCACCGACGAAGAGAAGCACCTGTAGACTGATATGCAGCATGCTCAGAACGATCTTCCCACAGGGGTGCGCCGTGCTATTAGCGGCCACCATCACGTCTCCCGCTCTTTCCAGCGCCGCACCACAGCAGGAGCTGAGCGACGGGATTTCCGTCCTCGTTGTCTCCGGCGCCAACAACCATGAATGGCGCTGGACGACGCCCTCTCTCGTTCGGGTGCTGGAAGAGTCCGGCCAGTTCAACGTAGCCGTTACCTACGAGCCAGAGAAGGACCTGGCCAGCGCGGAGAACCTCGCGAAGTACGCCGCGGTCGTGCTGGACTACAATGGCAAGCGATGGGGCGAGGCGGCCGAGGGCGCGTTCCTGAACGCCGTGCGCGCAGGTATGGGCGTCGTCATCGTGCACGCGGCAGACAATCACGGACCGGGCTGGGTTGAGTTCGAGAAGCTCGTCGGAGACCTCTGGCGTAAAGGCACAGGGCATGGACGCTTCCACCCCTTCGACATTGAGATGACGGACCGAGATCATCCGGTCACGCACTCACTGCCAAACTTGGTGCTGCATCCGGATGAGCTCTACCACAAGCTCGTGAACGTGCACGGAGTCGAGCGCCGTGTGCTCGCGACCGCCATGTCGGACCCCGCGACTGGCGGGACCGGCAACGCCGAGCCGATGGTCCTGGTGAAGAGCTACGGCAAGGGCCGCGTCTTCCACACGCCGCTTGGTCACGTGTGGTCCAACTCAGCGCCCCAGCAGGCCTCACACCGGGATCCGCAGTTCCGTGCGCTGATCACCCGTGGAACAGAGTGGGCGGCGACAGGGACGGTTCGCGACGTGAGGACGGCGCCCGCGCCGCTGACGGATGCAGAGAAGGCGGCCGGCTGGGTGTCACTGATGGGACGCGATCAGTGGCGAGGCTTCAGCGGAAGCGCGGCGCCCCCGGGCTGGGTTTTCAACGGCGAGACCATCGTGCGTCAGGCAAGCGCTGGCGACATCGTTACGAACGACGTGTTCAGCGACTTCGAGCTCACCTTCGATTGGAAGACGACGATCGCGGGTAACTCGGGCCTGAAGTACCGGGTCCCGGCGGACGCAGAGCGTCCCATTGGCCTTGAGTTCCAACTCGTTGACCCTACGGCCGAAGAAAAACGAGCTGAGCATCGAATGGGCGCGATCTACGACGTAGTCGATGCCGCCGACGCTCCGCCGACGCCGTGGGGAGAGTATCGCTCCGCGCGTATCGTTGTGCGCGGCAACAAGATCGAGCACTACCTCGACGGCGCGTTGATCGCGAGCGCGGACGTATCGTCCGAAGAGTGGATGACTGCCGTGAAGGACAGCAAGTTCGCCAAAGTCGAGGGTTTCGGCCAGCCCGCCCCGGGTCGGATCCTGCTGCAGGATCACGGAGATGAGGTGTGGGTCCGCAGCATGCGGATTCGCCGCCTCGACGGAGCGTCGCCGTCGAATCCCGGCGAGGCAAAGAAGGGCATGCCGCTCCTGCCAGCACCCGGATCCCTCGAGGGCTGGAGGCCCCTGGGCGATGCCATCTACCGAGTGGAGGGCGACACACTGGTGGGTTCCGCGGGTCCGAACCGAAGGCAGAGCTTCCTGATGTCGAACGAGTCCTTCGGCGACTTCACGTTCGAGGTCGATCTGCTGATGGAAGTCGAAGGGAACTCAGGTATCCAGTTCCGTAGCTACGTCATGGAAGATGGCCGTGTCGCGGGCTATCAGGCCGAGATTGATCCAAGCCCAAGAAGCTGGTCCGCGGGCATCTACTACGAAGGCCGCCGGGGTTGGCTCAACAACCTCGACAACAACGAGGCGGCGCGCAAGTCGTTCAAGAAGACGGATTGGAACCACTACAAGATCGAGGCGGAGGGCCCTCACCTCCGAACCTGGATCAACGGAGTCCCTGCCGCCAACCTCCTGGACGGCGAGGACCTGATGGGCCAATTTGGCTTCCAGGTCCACGGCGGTGACGATGACATCCAGATGCGCTGGAAGAACCCCACGGTCATCCGCCGCGGCCACCACGAGTGGATCCCCATCCAGCCCGGTCAACCCAACCAAGCAACCTTCGGGTCCGCCCCCGCGATCCGCACGAGAATCCTGGGCGACGAAGCCCAAGCCATCCTCCACTACCAGGACGGCACCCAATCCCCTCCCATCTCCCTCAAGGCCTCCCAGTACTGGCACGCGGGTGGCCGCAACCAGCTCACGGCCATCAGAAACGGCACAAGAACCGTCATCCAGCTGGGCGACCAGACCATCCACGACGAGTCCACCCGCCCCACCACTGCCCTACAAATCCAGACTCCCGCCACCCCCCTGGACACCACCCGCTGGGAACGCTGCCAAAAAGCCAACTAAGCCCCCAGCAGCGAGGCTCTCCTCCGACGACCCTGGAGACATATTGGAAGTGCTAGCGCGACGAACGAACCTGGTCCGTTCGCAGCGCCACCATTTCCAATATGTGTCCAGGGTGGCG
>JBLIHL010000147.1:0-11585 GCA_047635895.1 Paracoccaceae bacterium
TCTCGCCGGGTAGCATCCGGCCAGGGACCCGTGCGCTCATCGCTCGACCAGTCGCTTGGGCGTATGGCGATCCATGCATGACGCCGTTCGCGCTCAGCGGCCTCGCTGCATCGCCCATGGCCCCGAGGGGCGAAGGCGGTCAGGACCCTGGGCTGCGAAACGTGCTTGTGCCCAGGGCGCAGCGGCTCGCCGCGCCCCGGCCAACGCGGCTTGCGATCTGCGTGACGGCTGCCTAGGAGCGTGCCCGAGAATAGCTGAATCCGCATAGCGCATTGCCCGAATCGCTGCGCTGCGTTGCCCGAACCCGCACGTAGCTACGGTTACGAAGCGAGTTCGGAGCGCCTTGCTCAGCAATCCGGGCAACGCACTACGCGAATCCATCTATCCGCGACACGCTCCTAGAAGCCCACCGCTACCGCCTGGGTGAAGTTCGAAACCACTCCGCCACCGGCAGCCGTATCGCGCTCGGAGGGCGGCGTCCGCCGCTGAGTAGAAGACCACGTCGTCGCGGCCGTCGCCGTTGAAGTCTCCAACCACGGGGGCCGGGCCGCCCGTACCGACACCCTGAAGAGGGGCTGATCGAGTGCCGGCCATCTGATCTGCCAAGCCCTCGACACAGCCTTTATCCTTGCCGGCAGTGCTGGTCACACGGGCAATTCTCCCGAGAACCGGTGTTGTCGATAGCTCCCAAGAGCTCGTCAGCGCCCCTTGAAGAATTCGAGGGACCGGATCCGCGTCGTCGGGCCCCACGTGCTGACACCGACGCGGTGGCGACCCGGAATCGGATCGATCGATACACGATCCAACATAGGAACGTCGCCCAGGGTCACCGAGCACCAGCCGTCCCAGTAACGGAGCGAGAGCATGCGCCCCTCCTTGAGATTGTCCAGCGGCACCGGATCGGACTGATAGACCAATCGATCATAGCGCTCGAGGCGCGCGAGCACCGCGTCCCTACCCGCTGGCAGCACGAGCAGGGTCCAGCCGGAAAGGCCGTCGTCCTCGCCTTCGCCCTGGAACGTGATCCCGAGCTTCGGCGCCGCACCTCCGTCCAACTCGACGTCCACACGCTGTGCGTCGACGCCCTTCGTCAGAGTCGGCTTCAACCATAGAAGGTTGGACGGCGAGTCCTTGGGGAAGCCCGGGCGGACCGTGAAGAACCGCCACTTGACGCCGCCCTCCGTTTCGGCGCCGTACCACGCCTTGTTCTTTGCCTTGAACGACCCAACTTCGGTTCTCGTCTTCGACCGGTAGGACCTGTCGTCGAGCCTTGCCACACGCTTCCAATTCGGCTCGGACACGGCCGGCCGTGGGCCCGGGACGTCGGGCGGACCGGCGTCCTCTTGGAACTCGAGCCGCGACCCATCGGGCCTGGAGATCGCGAGCACCGCGCCCGCCGTCCCACCTCGGTTGCGAATCTTTAGGAGGACCTTGTTGCGGCCGGCCTTGAGGCGCGCCGTCATCTTGATGGCATCCGCGGCCTCCTCGTAGGGCCCTCGCCAACGAAGGTCAGAGCTTGCGTTGCTTCCGCGCCCCTTGTACGAGCCGATGCGGCGGTCATTGACGAACACAACCAGATCGTCGTCGGCACGTGCATGCACGAGCACGTCCACGTCCTCCGACACCGTCACGTGCGTCAGCGCATAGATCGCCGCGTTGTCGTCCCCGTACGGCTTGTAGTCGAAGCGCAGCCAACCCGATGGGAAGAGCCTGATGTTCTTGTGCGACGAGCCCGGCCGCCAGTCAGGCCACGGGTCCTGCCAGGGGAGTCGGGTGAACTCCCTGCGCCCCGCGCCCAGGGACCGCGGCTTCTTCTCAAAGTCGATCTCCAGCTCGGGCGGGAACTGGTTCGCGCCCGGATCCGCGCGCTTCGCGAAGAAAGGCCCGACCACCTTCCACGCCATAACAACGCCGAGCTCGCGCCGCAGCTCAGCAGCATCCTCAAGATCCCCACGCTCCGACGCCCTGTATAGCTGGCGCTCGACTACATCACGCGGGAGCTGAGAGTTCGGATAGGCCGTGAACCTCCCATCGAACGACTCTAGCTGCTCCCGTCCCTCGAAGGCATCGAGCTCGCGGCTGAGCAGCCAGCGGTCGGATTCCTCCAGCGGAAATCCGAAGCCGACGAGGTCGTCAAACGCCTCCGGTCCAAAGGCACGCACGAGATAGTGCGCCACCGATCGCATGACCGCAGGCTCGCGGCCATCGCGCACCGGCGCTTCACGGTATTCACGGAAGAACCTCCGCAGAGGCGACCAGTCGTGCCCGCCGCCCCTCACCGACGCGTACTTCTCTACAAAGTGAAGGAACAGCCCAGCGCTCGGCCCATAGTTCTGAATGCGCCAGTACTCGAGGTCGCGGTCGAGGAAGTAGCGCTTGAATGCGGACAGGTTGTCGTCGAAAGAGTGGAGCGCATCGCCTTTCTGCTCGAGCGCTTCGTGCGCGAACGCCGCGCCTAGATTCGCCAGGCCTTCCCCGAATCCACCGTGCGTCGGACGCGTGTCGTCGACGCAATGCGTCAACTCGTGATAGAGGAGCCCCGTGTCGACGCGCACAGGCTTGGACGGTGAGGGGTTCGCACGGCCAATGTCGATGATCTTGCCACCGCCGATCCCGCCCCCGAAGTCGAAGAGCTCCTTGAAATAGACGGTGACGCGATCACCGTCCGGGTTAGGGATCCGACCGAAGAGGTCGGTGAGGTAGACGTACGCGAGATCAAAGCGCAGCTTGGATGGATCGGGGATTCCCTCGACCAGTGCCGTCGGTCCAACGAAGAGAAAGCAGTGACTCGCGACGACGGACGTTCGTGCCCAGCTGGGATGGTCGATCCACTTCTGAACCAGGGCCAACTGATCGGGTGGGACGTTGGCCAGATGAAGCTCGCCGACCTCTTCCAGCCGAACTAGCGCCTTCTCGTAGAGTTCGACGCCGTGGACTCGCTGGAGCGTGCGGAGACAAGCGAGGGACTCGGCGTAGCGCTTTTCCTCCGCCAGATCGCCCGCGACCTTGAAGAGCTTCTCGGTCTTGCCGTGCCGCTCGATGAGCTCTGCGACAGCGGCTTCCTGTGCCTCCGTTAGCTCGCGCAGAAGGCGATCGCGCAGGTCGTCGACGCGCTCCATCGCACGGTCCGCCGCATCCAGCGCACCAATGACCTTCTCGTCCGCCGACACGGCGAGCGCTCCGCCGATCTCCTGGAGGATCTTCAGCGCACCGTGGAGCTGGCCACGGTCGAACATGCGACCGGCCTCGATGCGAAAGATGCGCACCTGCTCGCGCCGAATGCGCTGGCCGACAATCTGCTCCTCAACCGGCGTGATCTTCGGAGGATCGAGTTTCCCGACCTCAGCGAGCTTGTCCCGCACGCGGGCTTTGATCCTATCGTCCCGTGCAGCCCGCAGCGTTTGATCTAGCCGCTTCCACGCGCCGGCAACGTCGCCCGACTGGCGCAAATTATCTGCATCTGCGAAGGCCGCGTCGAGACGCGCCGCGCCGGCTGCTCCAGCGAACGCCGGCACCTCGATACTCGTGATCGCCGTAAGGCTATCCTCGTCGACATACTCGGTCCAGCGCCCGCCGAGCGGGCGCAGCGGCGCGCTACCCGGCGGAATAAACGCGACGCGGATTCCGAGGTACACGTCCGGCCCAAGGTTGTGATCGTTCGGAAGCTGAAGCGGGATGGAGTAGTCCACCTGCTTGCCGGCTCGCCATTTCGACGTAGGCGGATCCAGCACGTGGTCCACGATGACCAGGTTGTCCGCGTCTACGCCTGCATCCATGTCCGCGTCCGGGCTGAGCGCAATGCGCAGCTGGTAGCCCACCTTGAAATTCTCTTCGGGGATGCAGGCCAAGCGCAGTTCAAACTTGCCGTCGCTCGAGATGGTCGACGCGACGCCATCGATCCAGACGGGAATCGGTTCCTGGCGAGGATCCGATGAAAAGCCCAGTGCCAATGCGGCCACAAGCGAGGGGAGGAGCAAAGGCAGTACGCGCATCGGGTGAAATAGCTAGGAGCGTGTCGCGGATAGATGGATCCGAGTATCTCGGACACCGCTCCCGTCGCGTACGAGAAACACTTGTTCCGGGGCAAAACGCCTCTATCTAACTCTGGCGACCAGCGAATGTTTCGACATGAGAGCACGCCGAACTTCAAGAGTGCCTCTGCATCCGAACCTGGCCGGCAGGCCCCAGCGCCTCCATTTCGCCCCCCCCCCCATGGCATCTCCATGCATGCCTATGCTTGACGTTTATCAGGGCCGTCCCTTGGCGAATCGGCGGCGCTGGAGCGACACTGTTTTGATGGAGCCGCTGCTCGTTTTACTTCCCGGTCTCGATGGCACCAAGTTTCTCTTCGAGCCCATGCTCCGCGAGTGGGGCGCCGAGACCGTCACGGTTAGCTACCCGCGGAGCCTGCCGAGCGACTACACCACTCTCCTGCCTGCGGTCCTGGAAGCGCTCCCACAGGACCGGGACTTCATCCTTCTTGGGTGGTCCTTCTCCGGCCCCCTCGCGCTGATGGCCGCTGCGACTCAACCCGCACGCCTGCGGGGCGTAGTGCTGTGCGCCTCCTTCGTGGAGAAGCCCATCGCGTGGGTACCCAAGCTTGCCCGCTTCTTCGCTTGGCCCGCACTCTTCCGCTTTACCGGCTCGCTCTCTGTGGCCAAGACCGTCCTTGCGGGGCATGGTTCCAAGGAGATCAACTCACTGATCAAGCAGGCCCACAGCGCGGTCCCCTCCCCCGTGATGGCAGCGAGGGTCCGGCAGGTTCTGACCGTCGACGTGCGCAAGGAGCTGCTCGAGTGCCCGGTCCCAATCCTATATCTCGCGGCGAAGAGCGATCGAGTCGTCCCGCGGCGAAACGCGGCGCGGATTAGGCGCATGCGGCCCGACGTCGAGGTGCGCACGATTACGGGCCCGCATATCGCTCTGGCTACGAACCCCGCGGAAGCGGCGGCAGAGATTCGCAGGTTCGCCCAGCGCTGACCAGCACCCCGGGTCCCAGCACCCCGGGTCCCAGCGACTCCCAGACGGCCCAAGCGACCCGGCGATCGCGCTCTCCAACGCTTTACCGGCCAGCGACCATATCCTCCCCCCATCCCGCATTCCCTGCTGGCAACATGAGCGCAAAGTACAAGACTCAGATCACCTACCTCGACGCCAACACCACGAATCAGCCGGGCGCGACCAACACAACGAACGCCGACGCAGATCCGGCCGTCTCCGACCGCCCGTGCCTCGCGCGAGAGCCCCCCGATCAATAGAGCCGTTGCGGCAGGGGGCAGGCTGACCATCGCCAGCGACAAGTCGAGCGCCGCCATGGACGGAGAACCTGTGAAACGCAGCCTGCCGGAGCTGCCCGTGGAGTTGGCAGCCGCGACGCATTAGGGCGCTGGCGGGTGGCAGCTTCCTTCGAACTGGACGGTGAGCTGGGGCCGCTCCATCACGCCGCACCAATCGGACGATCGGAGGCCTTGTTCGTGATCTCCATCGCCGTCCACGACGACGTCCCCATACCCGTCGCGGAGGTCGCCAGGCATTGTGACCCCTGCGCCACCGTTCCCAAGGAACGTATCGATCGCGCCATTCCAAGCACCGTGCCGATCGACCCCTAAGCCGTTGCGGAAATGAAGCGTCCGAGTCTCTCTCAGCTCTTGGCGATGGGCGGTGGAGTCATAGTCGCGCTCGAAGTTCGAGCTCGGATCGGTGGAGCGGTCGGGGCCGAGCGTCACGCCCGGGATGTACGTGGGCGAGAGAGTTTTGAACCGGATCTTCGATTCAACTGCGTCGAATTCTGCCGTGATCAGCCAACCATTGCCCCATTGGGGGTCGCTCTGGAAGTCACTGAGGACCTGGTGAACATCCCGCCCAAAGATCGTGGTGTCCGTTCGATACCCGGCGCCGAAAATGTGCCCGCAAATCAGGAGCGATATCGCTGGGTTGGGCTCCAGGAGCTTCCGGTACGTCTGCTCCGGGTTGTTGTCGCCGGAGCTATCGGGAGTCGCCCCGCCGAGTCGCCAGGGGGCGTTGGCGCCAGAGCTGAGCTGTTCGTGAGTGGTCATCATCACCGGGAGGCCCGGGTTCCGGTTGATCACGTCCTGGGCGAAGAGCAATGAGGCGTCCGCAGGCTTCCAATCAAGGGCGATGTGTAGCCACTCCCCGCCGGGTGTCTGAAACCGTTGGGCGTAAAGGAGCTCGTTCCGTCAAGAACCGAGGTACCAGGGCTCGTCGACATACCGGTCTCTGCTGAAAAATTCCTCGAACCGCGAGGTCCCCTGGTCCTTATCCGAGATGACGTCGTAGTCCCGGTTTCCGATGGCGACGCTATACGGCATCGGGGACCGCTGCGATTCCGGAGGCCCTCCTTCCAATCTGTCGAGGGCCTCGACCGCGCGCTCCCACCCCACTTCGTTCCGGTTAGGGCCGGTAGCTCCGCTTTCGACGACGTCACCGACATGCGCGACGAAGGTGATTTCGTCCGTCTCCGCGTGGGCCCGAATCCAGTCGATCTGCTCCAGCATGATCTCGACGAGCTCAGGCGTAGTGGTGTAGACCTGGGTGTCGGGCAGGGCGACGATCTGGTAGTTGGGGGTCTGGGAGCGGGCGAGCGTGGAGGTCGAGACGAGAACGACCACCGTGGCGAAGCACGGTTTGAGCATGGCGAGTAGGCCGGGAAGGCCGAAGCTGATGGGCTCGCTCCCCGCGACGCTGCTGCGAGCATGCGTTGCATTGGGAGGGTTTGGCGAAGCCTCATGAGCGCCGCGATGCTCCTAAAAGAAAACCCCTGCTCTGCTCCTTCTGGGCGCAAGGCCCCATTGCCGCAACGTTGTCCATTGCGTGACTCGAATTGACCGCGCCCCCCCCTAATGAATAATCGGTGAAGGACTAGACGTCGCCGGGTGCACTGACGACACTCACCGGTTCTCCTCGCGCGCTCCTCCGGACCCGATCTACGGGACCAAAGGTGTAGCAATACGTCGCAGCCTCCAGCCTGAAGAGGGCATGAGGTTGCTCGACGGAACCTAGTCGCGTCAACTCCGTGCCGACGACCGACTCCATCGTTAGGGTGGGCGGCCGCCGTCCCGCCGTCCTCCAGTCCACAGAGGCCAGGGACCCGCGCGATTCTGTCCACTCTCGAGCCGATCCTGTCGCCACGGCGACCACAGTCAACATGAAGTTTTTTGCTAGCTTGCGGGATGACCTTCCCGCGAGCATTGTCGTTTTCTTCGTTGCCGTCCCTCTGTGCCTCGGGATCGCGCTGGCCAGTGGAGCCCCTGCCCTCTCCGGACTGATCGCGGGCATCATCGGCGGTATCGTCGTGGGAGCCATCAGTGGATCGCCCCTCGGTGTCAGCGGCCCGGCGGCCGGCCTTGCGGTCATCGTCCTGACCGCCATCAATGAGCTTGGGAGCTTCGAGACCTTCCTGGTGGCCGTGGTCATCGGCGGAGCCGTCCAGCTCGTGCTTGGCATCGCACGAGCCGGCGTGCTCGGGTACTTCTTCCCCTCCTCGGTGATCAGGGGGATGCTCTCGGGCATCGGGATCATCATCATCCTCAAGCAGATCCCCCACGCGCTCGGGCACGACTCTGACCCAGAGGGCGATATGGCGTTCGCCCAAGATGACGGAGACAACACTCTGAGTGCACTGGGGCACATGATGGACGACTTCTCGCTGAGCGCGATCATCGTCTCATTGAGTGCCCTCGCGCTCCTGATCCTCTGGGACACCGTGCTCTCCAAGAAGGGCCGGTTCTTCCAGGTTATCCAAGGGCCCATCGTCGCCGTCGTGTTCGGCATCCTCTTCGAGGTCCTGACGACCAAATTCAAGCCGAGCCTCGCGCTCGCCCGGGAGCACCTCGTCCAGGTCCCGATCAGCGAGAACCTCCATGCCTTCGTCTCGGGCCTCTCGTCCCCTAATTGGTCTGCCATCAACCAGCCGGCCGTCTGGATCACCGGCGTCACCATCGCCATCGTGGCGTCCCTTGAGACGCTCCTGTGCGTGGAGGCCACCGACAAGCTCGACGCCCAAAAGCGGGTAACGCCCACGAATCGTGAGCTCGTAGCGCAGGGCGCGGGCAACATGCTCTCAGGCCTGATAGGCGGCCTTCCGATTACCCAGGTGATCGTGCGCAGCTCTGCCAACATCCAATCCGGCGGCCAGTCGAAAATGTCGGCCATCCTGCACGGCTGCCTCATCCTGCTGTTCGTGCTCGTGCTACCCCAAGTGCTGAACCTCGTGCCGCTGGCGTCCCTCGCCGCTGTCCTCCTGGTGGTCGGCTACAAGCTCGCCAAGCCGGCTCTGTTCAAGCAAATGTGGGACCAGGGCTGGGAGCAATTCCTGCCGTTCGCCGTCACGATCATTGGCATCGTATTCACTGACCTGCTGAGCGGTATCGCCCTGGGTATGGCCGTGGCGATCTTCATGCTCCTCCGGGCTCACTACCAGAACTCGCACTTCCTCCACATTGAAACGGCGGACGATGCCAGCGGCACTCACAAGGTCCGCATGGTGCTGGCGGAGGAGGTAACGTTCCTCCACAAGGGTGCACTGCTGAACGAGCTCAAGAGGATCCCTGACAACAGCGAGGTGACCATCGACGCCTCCAATGCAATCCACATCGACCACGATATCCTGGAGATCGTCAGAGACTTCGAGGTGACCGCGGAACGGCGTAACCTGACGATCGAGACCGTCGGCGAACTCAACCGCCCCTTCAAGGCCCAGCGGCTCAAGCGCAACAAGGAAGAAGCGATTTCGGCCCTAGGCGATTAGTCCAGTGTGACTGCAGGAGCGCCGCCGCTGGGGCCCTTGGGCGCGATCTGCCGATCCGTAGCGCCTGATTCAGTCTCAGCGTCCCTCGGTGGGTCGCGGCGTGATCGCGCGGAAGAAGAGCCGCCCGCGGGTCCCCTCGCTCATCGACACTCGCTTGACCTCGGGCTCGAGCAGCGCAAGGTTCCCACCATCCAGCACCGCGAGAGCGGCATCGACGGCCGCCTTCGTGGTGTCCGCCAGGTCCTGCTCCTTGATCTTTGCGAGCATAGGACGCGCATCCCGCACTCGACCCAAGCCGAGCGCGAGGATCGCCGCCTCGCGCTCAAAGCCCCCGCCCTTCTCCGCGGTATCGAGCAAGAACTCGAGCGCGGATGGCTCAGGAACGACATGCCCAAGGCCGATCATCGAGCTGTGCCGGACGCGCGCGCTCTTTTCCTTCTGGGACGCACGGATCAGCACCTTGGCGACGGACTTCTCCCCGCGCCCCGAAGCGCCCATGGCCCGAGCCCAGTCCGCGCGCGTCGCCTCATCCTTCTCTTTCTTCCACGCTCTCTTGATCGCCTTGAGCCCATCCGGCGAGCCGATGTTCTCGTAGGCGATCGCGACCTGTTGGCGCCGGCTCTCCCGGTTGTCACCGGCCTGGGCCTCAAGCACGGGCAGGTAACTCGCGGGGGAAACTAGCCCGACGAGCCCGACCGTAAGGTCCACCACACCGCCTGTCCCCGCGCCCCCCATGTCCCACAGGCCGAGCTGCTTCTCCATGAAGTCGACGGCGTCATCGTCGTCGGTGAACAAGATCTGCGTCACTTCGGCACGGTCCCCCATCGTCATGAAGCGCTTCTTCAGCTTCTTCAGAACGTCCTCGAGCTCCTGAGGCTTGAGCCCGCGCCCTAGCTTGTCCTCGTCCAGCACTCGGAACGTCTCGCCGAGAAGGAGCCTCCGCGGCGGCCGCGCGTCATCGCCTAGCTCAGGACGCTCCTCGACCTCCGCACGGCGGAGCGCTTCGTCCGAGCACCAAGCGAACTCGTCGGCATCGATCTCCCAGGGGCACGACAGGAGCAGCTCTCCGTCGGGCGAGAGCCAGAGGTGCTGCGGCAGAGCGATGACTCCGGACTCGTTCGGGCTGACCCATCGCCCTTTGATCGCCTCACGATTGCCGATGTGGTGACCTGGGACCATCCCCCCGATGTCCGGCGCATCGTCACGCTCCTCTGGGTCGAACGACCACGCTGCGACGTTGACAAACTGCTCGAGATAGGGCGCGACGGTCTTGGAGCGATAAACCTCCTTCAGGTGCAAATCGCTGCGCCCCTCGCCTACCTCCCCAAGAGCCAGCATCACGACGCGGCGCTCGACAGCAGCCCGCTCGAGAGCAGCCTCGATCTCCGCCGTCCACTCTGCCTTCTGGCCAGTGGGCGTTGCGGCGAGGACGATCGACGTCGAAGCAAGCGCAAGGGCTGCGCAGCCCAGGGCGACGGCGCTGCGCCGGAGGGTAGGGAGTAGGGTCATGGGTCTCGTCTCGGTCGGAGGATCGTTGGAGTGGCTGGCGCTCGGCTGCCGCCTCAAAGAGGCATTGCCATGGTCAGAGTACGCGGATCCGGTGGAGTATTCTGGCCCCCAATCCCCAGAGGCCCTCCAACTGCGGCGATTCACACCACCTGAACTCCACACCGCTTCTTTTTGATGCCTCCGTCCTCCAACGCCGGCAACGCGTCCGCCTTGCAGACCCATTCCAACGTCGTCACCTCCAATACTTCACCACAGGGAATCGACCGCCGGAGATCTTGGCTTCGGGGACCCCGAGGATGATGGAAGGTCCATCCCCGGCAGGGAGCCCTCCTGTCAAGCGAGCGGCGGCGCTATCTACCAGTCGGTCGGGCGGTAGTCCTTCAGTAGCTGACCCCAGACGTGCTTGCCCGTTTGCAGGCCGTCGAAGATTGGGTCGACGATGCGGGCCGCGCCGTCCACGATGTCGAGCGGCGGATGGAAGCCGTGCATCTCGCGCTTCATCGCCGCCTGGCGCGCGGGATCCTCATCGGTGACCCAGCCCGTGTCGACGCTGTTCATGTGGATGCCGTCCTCGACGTAGTCCATCGCCGAGGTGCGCGTCATCATGTTCAGCGACGCCTTCGCCATGTTAGTATGCGGATGGCGGTCGGTCTTGAAGGTGCGGTAGAACTGCCCCTCCATCGCGGACACGTTGACGATGTGAGCGTCGTTCGTGCCGGTCGCCATCATCAGCGGCTTGAGCCGCGCGTTCAGAATGAACGGCGCCACGGCGTTCACGAGGTGCACCTCGAGTAGCTCAACAGTGGGCACCTCGGCCATCTTGAGGCGCCAGCTGTTGACGTCGCGTAGATCGACCTGCTGGAGGTCGGCGTCGAAGGCGTTCTTGGGGAAGAGGGTGTCGCTGTGATCGTCGTCGCCCGCGACGAGCGGAACCTGGCTGAGCGCTGCCGCCGGGAGACCGGGGCCGTGGTCTACGATCGCCAGTCCGCTGTCGAGTCGCAGGATCTGTTTCTCTTCGGTACCGAGCTCACGCGCGGCGTTGAGCTCGCCCTCCATCAGGTGCCCGTAGAACCCGGGTGGCCTGCGTACCGTCTGGCACGCGTTGTTGATGATGAAGTCGAGGCGATCGTGGTTCTCCAGAAGGTGAGTGCAGAGCGCCTCGACGTTCGGGATGTGACGCAAGTCGATCCCGTGAACTTCCAGGCGATGCCCCCACTCGGCGAAGTCTTCCTCGCGCGCATAACGGCTCGCCGCGTCCTTCGGGAAGCGCGTAACGACGATGACGCGCGCGCCCTGGCGCAGCATCATG
>JBLIHL010000148.1:0-11540 GCA_047635895.1 Paracoccaceae bacterium
GAAAGCACCGCGGCGTCACCGGGATTCGTCAGGAACCCGCCTTCGGAAAGCGCGGCGGGCATCAGCGTCTCGCGCAGCACGCTGAAGTTCGCCGTCTTGGATCCGCGGTCCAGAAGACCGAGCGCGACCAGGAGCTCTTCCTGGATCCGGTCCCGGAGGTTGGCCGATATGGTCCCGTCTGCGAAGGAGAACGTCTCTGTGCCATTGGCAGAGGACATGCTGAACGCGTTGTGGTGAATGGAGATAAATCGGTCTGCACCCCAGTTGTTCGCGAGGTTCGAACGAGCCGTGAGTGAGACTGACGCGTCGTTATCGCGCGTCATGAGGACCTCCCACTCGCCGCCGCCGTTCGTGTCGAGCGTGTCGAGTTCGAGCAGTTCGCGCAGTCGCAGGCCGACGGCCAGGTTGATCTCCTTCTCCACGATGCCGTTGCCGATCGCGCCGGGGTCCGTGCCACCATGCCCCGGGTCGATGACGACGCGGACGGCGCCGCCTAGGAACCCGGAGGATGAGCCGCCAGCTCCGGAGCCGACCGACGCGGCGCCGCTTGGCAGGGCCGCGAACAGTGCAGCGCTCCCGAGGGTCCCGAGAACGCCCAGGGATCGAGCGGTGAGACGAGGCCGGCGGGGGGAGGTGCGTGTTTCCATGCTCCCAGGATACCCCATTCTGCGAATCACCCCCGCGGCGGCTATCCGCCGATAACTCCCAGGGGGTGGGTTGACCCAAACTGGCACTCCGACACACTCCCTGGGTGAACAACCAGCTTGATTGGGCGAGCGATGAGCGCCTCGCCGACCTGGCGTGCCAATTCGGTACGCCCCTTTACGTGTACGACCTCCGTTCTATCCAGGAGCGGCTGCGTCCCTTCTCGTCCTTCGACTGCGCTCGTTTCGCCGTCAAGGCTAACCCGAATCTGGCGGTGCTCTCCGCGCTGCGCCAGGCCGGCGCGCACTGTGACTCTGTCTCCAGGGGCGAGGTCGATCGGGCTCTCGCGGCTGGGTTCAGGCCTGACGAGATCGTCTACACCGCCGACCTCCTGGACCGTGAAGCGAAGGCCGCGGTGGCCGAGCACCGTCTTCACGTGAACGCGGGCAGCCTGACGATGATCGATCAGGTGGGGGAGATCGGTGGGTTTGATTCGATCACCCTTCGTATCAATCCCGGGTTCGGCGATGGGCACGATCAGAAGGTGACCACCGGCGGCCCGAACTCCAAGCACGGCATCTGGCATGAGTCGCTGGTGGACGCACGCGAGCGCGCAGCGGCCCATGGGCTGGCGGTGACCGGGCTGCACGTGCACATCGGTTCAGGGATCGGAACGGATCGCCTCCAGGACACGATCGATGCCATGGGGCGCGCGATCGAGATTTTTCGTGACACGGTTCAGCGAGTGTCCTGCGGGGGCGGTATGTCGATTCCCTACCGCGACACCGAAGCGGAGTTCGATGTCGCCGTGCTCGCGCAGGCTTGGCTTGCGGCGCGGGAGCGCTGGTCTGCGGAACTCGATCGCCCGATCGGTCTAGAAGTGGAGCCAGGTCGCTATCTGGTCGCGCAGTCCGGCGTACTCCTGACGGAGGTTTGCGGGATCAACGACACGCGGACCTCGGGCGCGGATGGTCCGGAAGGGCACACCTTCATCCTCGTCGACGCAGGCTTCCATACGTTGGCGCGACCGGTCCTCTACGGCTCGTACCACCGGATCTCAGCCTTGGGCAAGGGAGACGCGCCGACCCGGCTCCAGATGGTCGCAGGCCCCCTCTGCGAGAGCGCTGACGTCTTCACCCAGGGCAAGGGCAACGAGCCCGCACCCCAGGCGCTCCCCGAAGTCGCCTCTGGCGATCTGCTCGCGATTCATGACGTCGGAGCCTACGGCGCATCGATGTCGTCCTGCTACAACTCGCGTCCACTGCCGGCGGAGGTCGTGTTGACTTTGGACGGCGAAGCTCACCTCGCCCGACCTGCCCTCGATCTCAAGCGATTGATCGATGAAGAGCGATCGGCTCTACCGGAATCTCTTTCAGCTTCTCTCCGCCAAGGGAAGGGCTGAAACGCTCTTCGAACCCAAGTGAAGTGTCTCCTATTGC
The DNA here is from genome assembly GCA_047635895.1 of Paracoccaceae bacterium. Taxonomy (GTDB): domain Bacteria; phylum Planctomycetota; class UBA1135; order UBA1135; genus Saltatorellus. The sequence continues at coordinate 2,085 of JBLIHL010000148.1, forward strand.
TCGCGCTCATCCCGTGCGCTGTTCTCGCCTCCATGGGGTGCCATAGCGAGCCTCGCTGGAGGGATACGCCCGTCAGTTTTCTCAAGGAGGGCCTGCTCGCACCCCGTCCGGATCAGTTCGCAGACATCCTCGCCATGGCGGACGAAGCCAGGCTCAAGATCGAGCTGGCGATCGTCACGGAAGGGGAGGATGGGCCTCCGTCGCTGGAGCGCTACAGCTTCGACGCGGGCCCCGATTACTACTATCCTGCGAGCACGGTCAAGACCTGCGCGGCGATCGCGGCGGCTCTGCAGCTGCGCGAGCTGCAAGAGCGCGTTCCCGCCGTTAGAGAGCTTGGACTCGACGCGCCGCTTCGCTTCCAGCCCCTGTTCGAGGGCGAAACCGTTGAGCAGTCTGACCCGAGCCATCTGGACGGCGGCACCATCACGCTCGGCCATGACATCCGCAAGGTGTTCCTCGTGTCAGACAACGCGGCTTATAACCATCTCTATGAGTTCGCGGGCAACGCCTACCTGAACGAGACGATGCAGCGCGCTGGCTTGACCTCTGCACGGATCTTCCATCGACTCTCCGAGTTCCGCAGCCCCGCGGATCAGCTTCGGACGCCGCGGATCGAGCTCCTCCGCAGCGGGGAGCCCATCGTCGCCATTCCCGAGCGCTCGAGTGGCATCACGCTCACGAACCAGGACCTCTCGGGAACGTCGATCGGCGTCGGGCACACGCGCGGCGACGATCTCGTCGAGGGCCCGATGTCGTTCCTGCAGAAGAATTACATCAGCCTGCGTGACCTCCAGGACCTCCACATCATGCTTCTGCGTCCGGATATCGCGATTTCAGGCCGCCCGCAAGGCGCGGGGTTTTCGCTACGCGACGAGGATCGGGCCTTCATGGCCCAGGTGATGGCGGAGACGCCTGGCGCCTCCAGCGACCCGCTCTATGACGCTTCGAGCTACCCGGACGACTACTCGAAGTTCCTGGCCCCTGGCGTTTGGCGCGTCCGTCCCAAGAAAGACGTGACGATTCGCGACAAGGTAGGGCGTGCGTACGGCTTCAGCACGACGAACTCTGAGGTAACTGACCACCGCACGGGGCGTTCGTATTTCCTGACGGCGACGATCTACCTGAACCCCAACGGCATCCTCAACGACGGCGTGTACGACTATCCGCGCGCGGACAAGTTCTTCGCCGACCTGGGCGAGGTGGTTACGCGCCACGTGTTCGGGAGATAGCGAGCCGCCTGTCAATTCCACGTTCGCATCGAGCTAGGAGCGTGTCGCGCATAGATGAATCCGCATAGCGCATTGCCCGAATCGCTGCGCTGCGTTGCCCGAACCCGCACGTAGCTACGGTTACGAAGCGAGTTCGGAGCGTCTTGCTCAGCAATCCGGGCAACGCACTACGCGAATCCATCTATGCGCGACACGCTCCTAGGTCCTCCCTATCCAGTGGGGAATGACGCAAGCTTGGCGGCATGCTGATGAAATCGTTGACGATAGCGTGTCTCGCCTGGGCTGCGCCGCAGCTCGCATCCGTCGAGCCAAACACCGACGCCGCAAGCTTTGAGGCAGCGGTCTTGGTCGTGCGGGCGGCCGTTGAAGAAGACCTGATCCCAGGCGCCGTGCTGCTGGTGGGACGCGGCGACAAAGTGCTCCGCGCAGAGGCCATGGGCGAGCGGGCGCCGGGCGTGCCCATGACCGTCGATACGGTCTTCGACATGGCGTCGGTGACCAAATCGGTGGCCACGGGCGGGTCGATCATGAAGCTCATCGAGAACGGTCAGGTCAAGTTGACCGATCGCGTGGATGCCCTTCTGCCGGACCTTGTCCCCAAGGACTTCGGCGGCGCGGAGACTCCCGTGACCGTCGAGCATCTCCTATTGCACACGAGCGGCCTGGCTCCGGCCAACGCGCTCTCTGACTTCAAGGGCCATGCGGATCCGCTGGAAGGGGCCATTCGGACTTTTGCGGCGCGTCCGCTTCGAAGCGTCCCCGGCACGGTCTTCGCCTACTCGGACCTCGGCTTCATCACGCTCGGCAAGATCGTTGAGCGCGTCAGCGGCCAGCGACTGGACGAGTTCGCGAGGGAGCAAGTGCTTCTGCCCCTTGGCATGACGTCAAGCTCGTTCGGCCCGCTCGATGCGGAGCGCCTCGCCAGAACGGCGCCCACCGAGCCGGGGACCCCGTTGGGCGTCGTGCACGATCCGCGCAGTCGAGCGGCGGACGGCGTCACGGGCCACGCGGGGCTCTTCTCCACGGCGCGGGACCTCGGCCGGTTCTGCGCGCTGATCTCAGGCGCTACGGCCAATGAGTCGTCTCCGCTCAGCGCAGATACCGTCGCGCTGATGACTCGCCCACGCTTCGTGCCTTCGCCGAAGCGCGACGTCGAGAAGGTGGCGACCTCCCGGAACAACGCGAACCACGGGACGGCGCGGGCACTCGCCCTCGACGTTCAGACGGGCTACTCCTCACCGCGCGGCTCACGCTTTCCGCGCTTCCGCTCCTTTGGGCACACCGGCTTCACCGGTCCCTGCTTTTGGATCGATGCGGAGTCTGACGTCTGGTACGTCCTGATGGCGAGCCGGCTGCAGCGCAAGGGTAAGTCGCCTTCCCTGTCGGCGCTGCGCCGGGCGACGGCCGACGCGGTTGCTGGTGAGGCACGCGTTGGCGCGCACCAGTTGGCGTCCGCGGTGAAGACCGGAATTGACGTTCTGGAGGCCGAGGACTGCGCGCGACTGGGTGGCAAGCGGCTGGGCCTCATCACCAACGTCACGGGAATGACGGCGTCTAACCGCCGGACCATCGACGTTCTGTTCGACTCGAAGAACGCGAACCTGGTGCGGATCTTCTCGCCGGAGCACGGACTCTTCGGAAAGCTGGAGGGCAAGGTCGGCGACGGGACCGACGAGACGACCGGGCTGCCGGTCTTTAGCCTTTACGGCAAGACGAGGAAGCCGACGCCCGAGATGCTCGACGGCCTAGACGCGCTCGTCTTCGACATCCAGGACGTCGGCGTTCGGTACTACACCTATCCGTCGACCCTCGGCCTTGCGATGGAGGCATGCGCCGCCGCAGGGGTGGAGGTCATCGTCCTGGATCGACCGAATCCGATTACGGGCACGCGCGTGAGCGGCCCGCTCACCGACGATAACCGCCTTTCCTTCATCGGCTGGCGGCCGATCCCGCTCGCCCATGGCATGACAATTGGCGAGCTCGGCAGGATGTTCAACGCGGAGTGGGGTGGGATCGGATGCGAGCTCAGCGTCGTGTCCATGGACGGCTGGACCCGCGGGATGTGGTGGGAGGAGACCGGCATTCCGTGGGTCAACCCGTCGCCGAACATGCGCAACCCCACGCAGGCGGTGCTCTATCCCTTCGTAGGGCTGCTTGAGGGAGCGAACCTCTCAGTGGGGCGCGGGACTGACGAACCGTTCGAATTGTTCGGTGCTCCGTGGATCGACGGCAAGAGGATGGTTGACGCGCTGCGCGCAGAGAACCTGCCCGGCCTGGAGTTCACTGCGATTCGCATCACGCCCGACACGTCCAAGTTCGACGGTGAGGTTTGCGGCGGCGTTCATATCACCGTGGTCGACCGGGACGCTTTTGAACCCGTGGCCGCCGGGATGGCGGTCCTGTGGCTCCTGAACGATCTCTTCGGCCAGGACTTCAACGCGGCGCGGGGCGATTCGCGACTGCTCTCGGGCGGCACGTTCGAATCACTCATGGGGGCTTCCAGCTGGCGCGAGATTCCTGCCACCTGGTCCGACGATGTCGATGCTTTCCTGCGCCTCCGTGCGCCCTACCTGCTCTACCGATGATCACGACCCTTCTCACGACTCTCCTCACGGGCGGGCTCCTCGCCACGGGGTTTGCGTCCTGCGCGGCGACCCCTGCGCCTGGCGAGGCCCCAGCGGACCTCCACCTTGTGCTGGTGGCGCCGACCGACGACCCCATGGTCGAGATCGCGGCGGAGGACCCTCGGATCCGAGTGCGAGCGGTCTATGCGACGCCCGACAACTTCGTCGGCGAAACGCTCTACCCCGTCGGTCGAATTTACCTGCGTCAGTCCGCGATGAAGAGGCTGTCCAGGGTCCAGGATGACCTCGAGGCTGATGGGCTCGGCCTGCTCGTCTTCGACGGCTACCGCCCATGGTCCGTGACGAAGCGCATGTGGGACGTCATCGGGGATCCGGACTTCGTGGCGGACCCGAGCAAGGGTTCACGCCACAACCGCGGGATGGCCGTGGACCTCGCTCTAGTCGACGCAAACGGCCGTGCGCTTCCGATGCCCACTCAGTTCGACGCCTTCGTGCCAGAGGCCCGCGCGGACGCGGCCGTTCTGGAGCCGATGCGCCGCAACCGCGATCGCTTGATCGAGGCCATGGCGGCGCACGGGTTCGCGGTGCTGTCTTCGGAGTGGTGGCACTTCGACGCCGACGGCTGGCAAGAGAAGTCGCTGCTCAACGTCCCGATCGAAGAGCTGGCAGCCTCGCGCTAACGGAGACTGGGCGATGGTCCGAGGCCACCGTTTCGTCCACGACGCGGTGCTCCTCGATGGTCCAGGCTCCCTTCGGGGCGAACAGAAAGAAGTCGATCTCCTTCACGGGGTCGACCGATGGAAAGGTGAGGGGCGCGGCGCGCTTGGCCGGGTAGTCGAACTGCGCGCCGAGGACTTCCAGGATTGGGGACTCGCGCTCGGAGTTGAGATCGCCGGCCAGAATGATGGGGCGGCTGGCGTCGCGGTAGCGGTTCGCGAGGAAGCGCGCCTGTGCGAGACGCTGGGCCTCGGTCATGACCAGGTGAAGCCCGGTGACGGTGATCGAGGTGCCGTGGAAGTCGAGTTCAAGCTCGAGGCAGGTCAGCGGGTTGGGTCCTGGGGGGAGCGCGATGACCTCGGCCCGCCGGACGGGGAGCCTGGTGAGGATCGCCATTCCATAGCGTCCACCGTCGTACGGGCGGAACGCGCCAAAGCGTGATTCCAAACCCAGGGCCCCGGCCAGGGCGGCAGGCTGGTCCGCTTGACCGGAACGCGCACATCCCTGATCGACCTCCTGGAGGAAGATCACATCCGCGTCGAGGGGACGAAGGACGGCCGCAATTCTGTCGAGGTTCACCACGCCGTCCATGCCGTGGCCGTGCTTGATGTTGTAGGTCACCAAACGCAGGGGCGGTGTCGGCTCAATGCGGGACTCTGCCGTCGGGGATGGGCCCGCGCACGAGAGGGTGAGAAGTGCCGTAAGAGCACCTGCAAGCTGGATGAAACGGTGGGGCATGCGGTCCTGTTTTGCTCGTGTAAAGCCCAGGGAAGGCTTCGGAAAGTCGATCGGTGGGCAGGCCGTACGCCGGATGCGGCGTGTCTTGATGCGTGTTACCGTTGGCGACCTGCGCCGCGCCTGCTGGCGTCCCTTTTTCTCGTGCAACAATCACGGAGACCGATGAGACTGACTCTCGCTTCCACGCTCTTTCCCGCCGCCCTTCTCGCTGGTGTCGCCTCGGCACAAGCGGTGAACGACGAATGCGCCACCGCCCTGCCGATCATGGTGGGAAGCACCAACTACGACAACATCGGGGCGACAGATAGCCTGCCCGCGTACACCTGCGAGCCGACCAGGGGCCGCGCAGACGTCTGGTTCTCGTTCATGGCGCCGAGCACGTCGACCTACCTCGTCGATCTCTGCGGCTCCACGTTCGACACCGTCCTCGAGGTTCTCGAGGGCGCATGCGGTAGCCAGACCGTCGTCGCGTGCAACGACGACACATGTGGTGTCACTAGCATCGTGGCGTTCGAGGCCACGGCTGGCACCACGTACTACGTTCGCGCCGGCGGTTGGGGTGTGGTTACCGGAGCGCAGGGCATCGGTGTCCTTCTCATCGAAGAGATCGTTCCGGTCTCGCCACCCGTCCTTGCGGCTCACTACCCGCTTGACGATTTGGGCGCCGTCGCGGCGGACCTCTCCGGTAACGGACAGGTCGGCACGTACGTGGGCACAACGAACGGTCAGCCCGGCATCGCCGGTAACTCCGTCGACTTTGATGGGTCGACGTCGTACGTCGAGATCATCTCGGCACCCGCGCTGGAAGCGCTTCGCTACGACTTCACCGCGACGGCCTGGGTGAACGTGGACCAGGCGCCGACGGGCGGCATGCGGATCCTCAGCAACGACGGCCCGAACGGTAGCTGGTCGTTCTCTCTCAGTCAGTTCGGTATCAGCGCTACGACCCACGCGGTCCTTGACTATGGCGCCAACCCCGGCGCTGTCGTGCCGGGCACCTGGCACCACATCGGCATCGTCATGAGCGAGCTCGCCGACGTGACCTTCTACTTCGACGGCGTCCAGTCAGGCACCGTCCAGCTGGGTGAAGAGTTTGCGCGCAACGCCAACTCCACGTGGTTCCTCGGCGCGTGGGATCCGGCTTTCTCGATCCCGCAGTTCTACAACGGCCGCATGGACGACGTTCAGGTCTACGCGGGGCAGCTCTCGGCCGGCGAGATCGCGACGCTTTACAGCAACCCGGGTAGCACGATCGGTACGACAGGTATCGGCACGCCGTACTGCGTGGCCGTGGCTAACTCCACCGGCGTCGCGGGCGTTTTGGGTGCAGCAGGCAGCGTGGGGATCTCCAACAACGACGTCACGCTCTTGGGCTCCCAGCTTCCGGTCAACTCCTTCGGCTTCTTCATCGTTTCGCCGAACCAGGGCTTCGTGATGAACCCCGGTGGTAGCTCGGGCAACCTCTGCCTCTCAGGCCAGGTCGGTCGCTACGTCGGTCCCGGTCAGATCCAGCAGGCGAACGCCATGGGTGAGTTTGACTTGGCTCTCGACCTGACGATGATCCCGTCTCCGACCGGTTTCCTGAGTGCGAACACAGGCGACACGTTCAACTTCCAGGCTTGGTACCGCGATTCGCTCATGGGCGGCGGTGCCACCTCGAACTTCACGAACGGTCTTCAGGTCACGTTCTTCTAATCTGAAGAGGCTCTGAGTGACGGATCCACTGCGGGTCCTGAACGACCCCCCGTGCTCCAGAATCGGAGCGCGGGGGGTCGTTTTCATGGACGGAGTCCTCGGCCTGCGCGTGACTGGCTACGCGTCGCTCGCGCTTGGGTGGATCACTTGACGTCAGCCGGTGCTGGCGTGGCGGCGCGAGCCCTGCGGATCATGAAGTCCGTGACCTCCTGTGATTGAAACCACCCGCTCCACATGTCGTGCCCGCGCCCCTCGACGACTAAGACCTCGACCGGGCCGCCGAGCGCGGAGTAGCGGGCCGCCAGTGCGGCGGAGTTCTCCTTGAGGGGTACGACGGTGTCGCGGTCACCGTGAAGGTGATAGATGGGGACATGCTGCTTCGCCAATGCAGCCAGGCGCTCGATCGGATTGTGCTCACTCAACGCATTCCTCAGGGCAGCCGCGCTCAGCCCGAACGCACTCGCAGCTCCCGGCACGCCCGGGTAGCTCGTGAGGTCACAGACTGGGTAAATTCCCGCGATCCCAGCGACGTGCTGAGGGTGTTGGACCGCCCAGCCGTAGTGCATCAGTCCGCCGCGACTGCGGGCGAGGAGCACGGGCCGCGCCGCATAGCCCCGCGCCGTAGTCAGTCGCTCATACAGCGCTTGCATGCCCACGGTGCCCTCAGGGCTGCCGTAGGACTCACCGACGTCGACCCCGGCGATCGCGATCCCGGCGTCAAGGAGTTGGTCGAACATCCAGCCCTCCTCTTGACCCGGCAAGCCCTGGAGCGTCGGCGCGTACCACACCCAGGGCATCGGGCCGGCACGGCGAGCGGATGCCTTGGGCTCGATGACGAACGCCGTGCGGCCCTCTACCTGAAAGACCGTCCCGGGACGCGGAAGTACCTTACGTACGCGCCTCGGATCCTCCTTCGGAACGGGCGGCATCGCCGCCAGATCAAGCGCCTGAATCCAGACGTTTTGGAAACCGACTTCGTTGTGATGTCCCTGCAGCTTGATAGGGAGCGGCTCCGGACCCTCGGGCTTACCCGCACCCGTCTTTCGAGCCAAAGAGACGTCGTCGTGGATCAGCCGGTCATTGTGGAACACCGTGATACGGGCGTTCTCGAGCTTGCGTTCTCCTTCGAAGCGCGCGGCTCGGAACACGATGTCGAAGGTCTGCCACGCTCCGGCTGGCGTGCTCGCCAGCTGGTCGGGCTGCTTCAGCCGATAGAGGCACCCGCAGTCCCAGTCCTGATAGTCGAGAGGAGAGACGCCGAACGAGTCGAGGATCTGCAGTTCATAGCGCTCTTGGATGTACACGCCCGAGTTGCCCCTCTTCTCGCGCGAGTCGTCCGTTGTCATGTTGACGCTGAACTCGACGTGCATGCGGAAGTCGGCATAGGCGCCAGGCGTCACGACGCTGTCCCACGCGGGTGAAGCCGTCAGGACGCCGTCCTGGAAGCGCCACTGGCTGGGCTCGCGGGACTCAGGCACCATCTTGTGCTCGAGCTTTCCCACAAGTCGGACGCCTTCCGCCGGGAAGCGCGCAAAGTCGAAGAGGTCTGCTTCTGCGGGAACTGAAGGGACGGCAGGGTTCTGGAGTGCCAGGCTTAGCCCTAGGATCAAAGGAATCATCCCTAGAGCATAGGCTGTGGGCGGAGCGCCTGAGCCCCGCGCGATGCACCCCGCACGGTACCGCTCAAGGAAGAGTGAACAGAGCGCTTGCGGTTGCTACGGTCATCCGCATGCGACGACCCAGCCTGCCACAACTGGTTCTCGGGAGCTGCATCACTGCGAGCCTCCTGATCTGGGGTCATCGACCCACCCGCCTCTTGATCGCGGGGGGCGAGTCCGTCGACGGCATCGCCCGACGCATGGGCGCCCGGGTCCAAGAGCGCCTTGAGCCACGCTTCCAGGCAGCCGGCGCCGTGCTTCCGCCATCCGCGGTGCGACTCGTCGGGTTCAAGCGCGAGAAACGCCTCGAACTTTGGGTCAAGTCAACGGGTTCTGCGGAGGACGTGGAGCCCTGGACGTTCGTGCACAGCTACAAGGTGAAGGCAGCCAGCGGCGTCCCGGGGCCCAAGCTGCGGGAAGGCGACGGTCAGGTCCCCGAGGGGCTGTACGGGCTCGAGTACCTCAACCCGAACAGCAAGTTCCACCTCTCCATGAAGGTGAGCTACCCCAACGCGTTCGACCTCGCGCGCGCCGGCGAAGACGGGCGAGCGGAACCGGGCAGCGACATTTTTATCCACGGCAAGAGCCGTTCGGTGGGCTGCTTGGCCATCGGCGACGAGCCGATCGAAGAGTTGTTTGTCCTCGCCGCCACGGTAGGGCTAGACGCCATCTCTGTGGTGCTCGCGCCCTACGACCCGGAGCCGCGGGAACCGCTCCTCGTACCTGATGGTGCGCCCCCGTGGACGGACGGCCTTTACCGGTCGATTGATGAGGCCCTCGCGGCGACTCGGTAGTCCCCATCGGCGAGCGAGCTGGGGATGAACGCTAGCACGC
>JBLIHL010000149.1:0-11446 GCA_047635895.1 Paracoccaceae bacterium
ACCGCGGCACTGCCGGTCGGTCCTGCCCAAGAGAAGCAGGCGGGATCCTGTCATCGATGGGGAACCCGAGGACGTTCCTCCGGTGTCTTCGCCCCTAACGACCTGCTGCCCGCCACCTGATGAGCCTTCACACCCAGCCTCTCCTGCGCCTCACTCTTGCCGTGATTGGCCTCTGGCTGCCCACGCCTGGTTCTCGACTTGAACGGTGACGGTATCCGAGAGATCGCACTGGCCAGGCGACGCAGAGTCGACGGCGAGACCAAGCTGGTCTCCGTCGAGCTTGTGAGCGGTGCAGACCTCGAGGTGATCCAGTGCATCGAGGCCTGCAAGTGGCTACGTAGCGTTCCAGCCCAGGGGGATTTACGGGCGAGGTACTTGGGCTACCGTGGGGCCCGTGCAGGCCGCCAGCATCGGCGACCTATCCGTCGTATTTTGGCCGCTCTCTCAACCTCTGATTTTAGACTGCGCCTGATGCTCCGATTCACATTTGCCGCTCTACTCGCCCTGTTCACGTCCGTCCCGGCCGCGTCGCAGGAGAAGCCCAACATCATCGTCTTCCTGGCGGATGACCTGGGCTATGGCGATCTGGGCTGCTACGGGCATCCGATCATTCAGACGCCGAACATCGATGCGCTTGCCAGTGAGGGCGTACGGCTGACGGATTGCCACTCCGGTGGGACGGTCTGCTCGCCGTCGCGCGCCGCGCTTTTGACGGGTCGCGCGCCCTATCGCGTGGGCTTCTACACCATCGCTGGCCCCGAGGGCAGTCACCTCCGCGCGCAGGAGGTCACGCTCGCCAAGCTCCTCGGGCAGCAGGGCTATGACACGTGCATCGTGGGCAAGTGGCATCTGGGCAACCTCGGTGACCCGTCCGGTCGCCAGCCGAACCCCGGCGAGCACGGCTTCGATCACTGGTTCGTGACCCAGGTCAACGCCTTCGATGGCCCCGAGGATCCCGGCAAGTTCGTGCGCAACGGGGAGAAGGTCGGCGCGGTCGGCGACTGGTATTGCGACGCCATTGTGAAGGAGGCGACGGCCTGGCTGAAGAGCCGCCCGGATCAAAGCCGGCCGTACTTTCTCCTCGTCTGTCCGCATGAACCGCATACACCCATCCGGCCGCCGAAGTCGTACTCGGACATGTATGCCGGGACACGGGTTGCGGAGCTCGAGAAGACGGTCCCGTACGGGCAGGTGCACCGCCCGCTACAGCGTCCGATCTCTTCGAACAGCAAGTACTACTACGGCACGGTCACGCAGCTCGACGCTGCGTTTGGTCGGTTGATGAAGGCGGTCGACGACCGTGAGGAGCGTGACAACACTCTCGTGCTCTTCACCAGCGACAACGGACCCGAGACGCCCGTGACCGTCGAGGAGTCGGAAAACCAGTGGGAGGATCCCATTCGCGACCGATGCTTCGGTAGCCCCGGACCCTTCCAGGGCATGAAGCGGTTCGTGCTGGAGGGTGGGCACCGCGTGCCTGGAATCGTCCGCTGGCCGGGCAAGATCGAGCCTGGCTCACTTTCCGGCGCACTGATCAACGGTACGGACTGGCTGCCGACCCTCTGTGCGATCACCGCAACACCTGTGCCCGCCGATCGCGTGATCGATGGCGTGGACGCGATGCCTGGGCTACAGGGGGATCCAGTCGCGCGCGAGATCCCTGCGTGCTGGATGTTCCCGGTCGGCTACGACTATCGCTACCTGCCCAGCATGGCGATGCGCGACGGCGACCACGTGATGGTCGGCTGGTTCGTGCCCAAGACGGTTCAGCAGGGGAACTCGGAGTGGGTCAAGTCGACCAAGCTCGACAGGTTCGCTCTCTATGACCTCTCCATCGACATCTCGCAGAGCTACGAGCTCAGCAGCGCGCAGCCCGATCTGTTTGCACGGCTGCGGATGAAGATGCAGGGGCACTGGCGAGAAGTTCGATCCGAAGCGCCCGACTGGAAGGCGCTCAAGCAGAAATGAGCATGATGCAGAGCACAATCACCGCCGCGGCCGCGCTGTTCGCGTGCGCCTCCGTGAGTCTGGCCCAGGTGCCGACGAGCCCGCTGCTCGACTCGTTCGAACAGTACGTCCGTTCCCAGGGCGAATCCGAGTTCGGCCTCCAGTGGGTGCCGCTCGGGCCCGTTCTAAACTCGGGGCGGGTGGAGGCCGTGCAGGGCGACCCCGACTCGCCAGGGACCATGTTCGCCGCCTTCGGTTCGGGCAACCTATGGAAGACCGTGAACGCCGGGCTCACCTGGAGGCCGATCTTCGAAGGGCAATCAGCCCTCGGAATCGGCGACATCGCGCTCGCACCGTCGGATTCGAACGTTCTCTGGCTCGGGTCGGGCGAGAGCCTGAAGAAGCCGCGCAACTTCACGATGCCGGGGACGGGCGTGTTTCTCTCACGCGACGCGGGCGAGACGTGGGCGAACGTCGGGCTGCACGACTCGTGGCACATCGGTGAGGTCGCCGTACATCCGGAGGACCCAGGCACCGCCCTCGTCGCGGTCCTCGGCCACTTCTGGTCCACCAACCCGAATCGAGGTGTCTACCGGACCAACGACTGGGGACAGACCTGGGAGCACGTGCTGTTCATTGACGAACGCACGGGGGCCTGCGACGTCGTGATCGCCCCGTCGCAGCCGGACGTCGTCTACGCCTCGATGTGGACGAATCACCCTGGCGAGAGCGGTCCGACGAGCGGCGTGCACCGTAGCGCGGATGGTGGCCGTACGTGGGTGAGGCTGGCCGGCGGCCTGCCGGATGGCCCGCGCACGGGGCGCATCGGTCTGGCGGTGTCGTGGACGAATCCCGACAAGGTCTACGCGCTGGTCGACAACTTGAACCGTGAAGAGAACCCGGCCGAGCTCTATCGCACTCTCGACGGTGGTCAGAGCTGGGAGCGGACGCACGAGGAGGATCTGCAGGTCTTCTCCCGCATCGGCTGGTACTTCGCTGACTGTCACGTCAATCCGCTCGACGACGACGAGGTCTACGCGCTCGGGGTGCGAATCGCGCACAGCCGTGATGGTGGTGGGACCTTCGACTTGATCGGAGGCGAAGTGTTCCACCTCGTGCCGAGCCCCGCGGAGAGTCTGCACCTCGACAACTGCGAGATGTGGATCGATCCGGCGCATCCCGAGCGCCTGATCCTCGGCAACGACGGCGGCATCTTCGTCAGCCACGACCGGGGCCAGTCGTGGTTGCACCACAACAACCTGGCGGTCGGAGAGTTCTACGACATCGCCGTCGACGACCAGGACCCGTATCAGATCTATGGCGGAGTCCAGGACGACGCTTCCGTGCGGGGACCGGCGCGCGAGATGCGGCCCGGCAGGCCCGATTCCTGGAAGTACGTTTGGCTCGATCCCTGGTCGGGAGGCGATGGCTGCTACACCGTCCCTGACCGCGAGGACCCGAACACGGTCTACTTCTCGAGCCAGCACGGGGGGCTCCGCCGTCAGGACGTGAGCACCGGCCGTTCGAAGTCGATCCGCCCTCGCCTTCCTGATGGACACGAGGGGCGCCTGCAACACAGCTTTGTCGCGCCCTACCTTGTCTCGGCGCACGACCACCGCGCGCTCTACCACGGCGGCAACTACGTGCTCCGCAGCCCCGATCGAGGCGATACGTGGCAGGTGATCAGCCCCGACTTCACCCGTTCCGCCTCCGGAGCGGAGGGCGCAGCGGGCGTGGGCGCGGGCGCGCTCGCAGAGTCGCCGATTCGCCAGGGGCTCTTGTACTGCGGCACCGACCTCGGCGGCCTCTGGGTCACGGAGGACGACGGACTGGAGTGGAGAGAGTGCTCCACCGGGCTGCCGCCGCACTACATCCGCAGCGTTTGCCCGTCACGCTTCAGTGAGTCGCGACTGTACGTGGCGGTGACAGGCCTCAACCACGACGACCTCCACGCTTACCTTTACGCGTCGGAGGACCATGGCAAGACCTGGCGGCCGATCATGGAGGGGCTCCCGGATGAGGTGGCGTACACCATCATCGAAGACCCTCGTTTCGAGGACGTGCTGTACGCAGGGATGTACCGCGGCGTTTACGTCTCCACGGATCGCGGCGCAAGCTGGTCGCTCCTCGGGCGCGGCATGCCCGGCGTCGCCATCTCAGATCTAGTGATCCAGGAGCGCGAACTCGACCTGCTCGCGGCGACCCACGGGCGGGGTGTCTATCGCTTGGACCTCACGCCGCTGCATCGGACCCGTGAAGAAGGAGGAGCCTGGACGAACGCACTGCTCGAGACACCGACGGCCTACCTGCCGCGTGTCGATGACACGGTCCCGAGACCCCGGCGGACCTTCGAGGAACGCGTGCCCATCACCTTCACACTGACGCGCGCCGCCCCCGTGACGCTCGCGGTCCTGGATGACCAGGGCGGCACGGTCTGGTCGCAGGAAATCGCGGGGCGGGTCGGCCTCAACCAGCTCCGGTGGGATCTCGTCAAAGAGCGTCGTACGAGCCCGAAGCCCTACTTCACGGGCCATGTCGAGTTCGTCAAGCCTGGGAGCTACGAACTTCTGATCACCGGTGACGAGCTCCGCCTGAAGGGCAAACTCGACGTGGTAGCGCGCTAAGGTCGCGCCTCGCCCTCGAGGCGCCGTCGGAGGCCGTTGAGATCATTGACCGCGCGGCCGCATCATCGCTCACGGCCTGGGTCACGCACTGGAACGATCAACGGGGCAACGTCGAGTTGGCGAACGGTGCCACCTCGAGATCGATTCGATGGGGGACCGACCACAGCGCGCTCCGCCGCAGCTCGTAGTGCAGGTCGTACACCTGTGCCCTGAGGGGTGGTCTCCTGCCTCCATCGATCACGCGGTCACCCGCGGAGATGGCCCAGCGGCCGCTCGGATTCACGGAGAGCGACTTTCCCAACGGGCGGTACCCGTCGAACGACGCGGATCGTCGTCCAGCTTGGATGGTGTGGGGGAGAGTGTTGCCGCAAAATGGCGCCTCAGGCTTTCCTGGGGCCCCAGCGCAGTGGCGGCTTGGAAGTCCTATTCGGCCACGTTCGACCGGATCCACTGGACGCTGATCTCCTATTCAGCGCAGCGCTGCTCCCATTCCCGCAGCTTTGGTTGCGGAACGGTACTGCGGAACCGTACAGGGGTCACGTTCCCATGAGCAGGCGGCCCATGGGGGATCGCGAGCTCGTGAACGGGTTCGCCGCGTAGCGGCCGACCTTCTCGAGGTGGTAGTCGATGATCATGTCATCGAGTCCGTCCGCGAGGGGATAGCCCGGTTCGCCCGCGTGGAGGGCGCGAAGGAGGCGGAGAAAGCCCACAGGCTTCGCCGCTTCCATGAGCGCGGTGGCTGAGGCGGCCTCGGGTACTTCCTGCATCAGGGAAGCCTCGGCCTCGTCGAGGCGGACCTCGTGGGTGCCTACGCGGAAACCAAGGCAGGCGCCGGACTCGATGATCGACTCGAGACGCAGGGCACCGTGGGCCTTCATGGGATAGTCGCTGATGACGCCCTTCGTGCCGACGATGGCCAGGCGGCCGTTCGCGTAGTCGCGAGGTTCCAGGAACAGGGCCTCCTTGCCGCCGACCACGAGGCGGCGGGACGCGAATTCGCCGCCGTGCTTGCGGCGTCTTCCGCTGCGGACGCGGCCTGATCCGAGGACGGCTTTGGCCATGGCCACGCCGTGGTAGGCCCACGCGGACTGAGAGAACACGGCGCTGCGGAGCTCGCCGATGTCACCGGCTGCGATCGATGCGCGGACCACGTCGAGCCAGGGGAGCGTCGAGCAGTCTTCCGCGACGGAGACGGTTCGGAAGGCCCGCAGATGGCGCGCGTGGCGGAGGTGCTTGAAGCGCAGCACCGGCGTGTCAATCAGGAGACCCGCATGGGCGGGCTTCAGCGCTGCCAGCTGCTGGAGGACCGTCGGGATGGACTCCTTCGAAACGCACAGGAACACGAGCCCGATGCCCTCAAGGTCCGCTGGCGTCAGGCTCTTCAGCGCCCGAACCGGATACGAACGGCCGTCGAAAACCTCTTCGCGCTCCTCGCGGCCGACGAGGTGCCGGATCGAGTAGAGGTTGGAGGCGCGGTGGAACGCGGGGACGGCCGCGCTCTGGACGCGCCCTCCCGCGCCGACGATCAGGACTTCAGTAGGACGGCTCATGAGCCCTCGGTGTAACGCGCGCGGAGCGTCCGCGCCAGACGAATCGATAGCGCGACGATCGTATAGGTCGGATTGGCACAGCCGGAGGTCGGGAAAACCGAGGAGCCCGCCATGTAGACGTTGCCCGCGCTGTGGAGCCGAAGGTCCGGGTTGACCACCGACGTGGCAGGGTCAGTACCCATGCGGGTTGTCCCAATGTGGTGCGATGCGTCCTGGGTGATGGGCCAGGGGTCAGCGCCGGCGAGATCGGTCTCGAGGCGTCCGACGCCCGCACGCTCGAACTCCTCCTTGAGCACGCCCTGCAGCTCGACGAGGGAGCGCCGATCGAGCGCGGTCGTGTCGTGCTCGACGAGCGGCAGCGGCATGCCGTGCGCATCGACCTCTTCGTCGAGCCGAACGCGGTTCTCCGGTCGCGGCTCCATCTCCATAAAGTTGCGCAGCCGCGCGCGCCGGATCTGCGGGCGCTTGCGGGAGACGGTGCGTGACCAGAGGTAGCGGGTCACCTTGGGCGCGTCGAACAGGATCGTGAAGAGGAGCGGCACGAAGCCGAACAGCGAGCGGCGCTGGTTCTGCAGGTCGGAATCATCACCGGTTTCCGCGTAGTCACGGAGCTCGACGACTTCGGTTCGGCTCTTCTTGCGCATCCGGTCCACGAAGAACTTCGAGCGCTTCGCGATCAGAACGAGCGCTTCGATGCCCTCGCTATCGGACCATGGAAACAGCGGCTCGAGGCGCACGTAGCTGTTCATGAGCCCGCGGCGCGCGAGCTCATCCTCGGGGAAGCGGAGCCCGCCGTAGCCGGCGAAGCCCTCGCTCAGGAAGCCGAAGTAGTAGGGGAGCGACCGGACGGGGCTCGCCAGGTGGAGGATGCCGCAGTAGTTCTTCGGGTGGTTCATCATGAACCGTCCGACCTGGTCGTGCTCGTTGCCCAGGCCGGCGGGGCAGAGCTCACGGGAGTTCAGGAGCAGGCGAGCGTTCTCGATGCCGCCGGCCGCCACGACGAAGGTCTTGGCCCGCAGCCGGACCTGTCGGCCCGATCGGGTGCGGACGTCGGCGTGGGTTACCGCTTGCGCTGCGCCGCAGAGCTGGGCGACTGAGGCGTCGAGCCAGAGGTCGGCGCCGCTGGTCTCGTAGACCTGGCGGACCTCCTTGCCGAAGTTCTGGGGATCGTCGGCGGCCAGGAAGATCTTCTCTTCGACCACGCTCCACTTCGGCGCCAGGTCACCCTTGGCGCGCAGGGAGCCGAAGCCCTCCACCGTGAAGGCTTCGAGCCGCGGGAACCGGTAGCGCTCGGCGGCTTCCTCGTAGAGGGGCAGCAGCTCGGCCCGCTTGAGGGGCCAGCCTGAATGCTCCACAAAGGCCCGGGGCTCGAGATCCGCGGGGTCGAGGGGACTGGACAGCCCGGACCAGGTCGTGGTCGCGCCGCCCAGCACGCGCTCGCGGGAGTAGTCCTTGACGTGGATGCCGCTGCTGCGGGTTTTTTTGAGCTCGTCGCCGCGCCGCGTGACGCGCTGGACTCCGCTCTCCAGAACGCAGACGCTGAGCCCGGAGCCGACCAGCTCCGCCGCGACGGTGCCGCCAGCGGCGCCAGAGCCGATGATGCAGACGTCGTACTCGGGGAGATCGCCGTCGTGGCTGTCGAGGTCGCGGATCATGGGCGTAGGGGGGAGGGGCGCGGCCTCCATGCCGCGCCCGGAAGCCTACCCTGTCCAGGGGGCGTGCTCCTCTCTCCGCGCCGCTACTTCTTCGTGAGACGGAAGGTCACTGGCACGATCACGCGGTCCATGGGCTCTGACCCAGCGGCCTGTTGATAGGGAAGCTGGCGGTCAGTTCCTCACTCACTCTCGCGGCCTTCATCGCCCTGGCCCACTATCAGGCCCTCGCGGGGATCGAGCAGGAGGTGGCTCGGCTCCGCAACAAGATGATAAGCCCGTCCGTCGATTTCTCCGTCGCCGGGGAGACGACCTGGATCATTCCCAGCGACGAGTTCGTCCTGAGCGAGGGGCCTGTCGAGATCTAGCTGCGGAACTTCTATGGCGGCGAAGGGGCGACGGGCCCCGAGGATCAGGGGCTTCCACGGTGGAGTGTGCGGGTGTACTCAGCCAAGGATGGCCAGCGACCCCTGCGCCTCGCCTCAAAGGTTCGCACATTCAGCTGGGAGCGGTGCCTGTCGCAGACAACGTGGCGGGGGATTGGATCGACGTGGTCCGCGGCTTTCAGTGGGGCATCACGGGGCTGGGCCTGCTGCTTCTCTCGTTCTTGTGCTGGCTCCACCGGCGCGCAACGGCTCGGCCGCCCCAGAATCGAAATTTGCCCGCGCTCCCGAATAGTCCTTGGGCGATCTGCCGGGCCCGTCGATAGCTGCAGGGTCTATGTGTGGAATCTTCGGCTCGATCGCTGCGTTCGGTGAGGCCCATGGCGTTGAGGAGGGCGCCGTGGCGCGGATTCTTGACGCTATGGAGCATCGTGGCCCTGATGGTCGCGGTGTTTGGAGTCGGGAGAATGTCCTCCTCGGGCATACAAGGCTGGCGATTCGGGACATCGTTGCGTCGGCTGCGTCCCAGCCGATCGTGACCCCTGGTGGGCGCCATGCGCTCGTTTACAACGGCGAGCTCTATAACGACGCGGAGCTCCGTGCCCAGCTGCTGCCGCGGGTCCTTCGCGCGACGGATGGCGAAGGATTCCGGACCCAGTGTGACGCGGAGACTGTGCTCTGGGCGCTCGCGCTCGACGGCGCAGACGCCATAGAGCGGCTGCGGGGGATGTACGCACTGGCGTTTGTGGACCTTGACTCCAGGAGCGTGCTGCTCGCACGGGACCCGCTCGGTGTGAAGCCGCTCGTCTGGTCCGCGACGCGTGACGGCGGGATGGCCTTTGCCAGCGAGCCTCGCGCGCTTCTCCAGCACCCACGGATCGACTGCCAGCCCGACCCTGAGATGCTCGGGGCCTACCTGGTGACGAGCCGGCGTACGTTCGGGGACCTTACGATGTTCGCGGGCGTTCGCTCCGTCACGCCGGGCTCGGTGCTGCGCATCGATCTCGCCTCAGGCCAACCGCGACCCGTCGAGATCCTCAGCGGGTCCAGGCAGGCTCGACCCGTGGCGGACCGACCCGCTAGCGCGGGCGCCTGTCGGGACGTGATCGAAGACTCACTCCTGGGCCAGCTCATCAGCGATGTGCCCGTCTGCGCCTTCCTGAGCGGAGGCCTCGACAGCGCAATCTTGACCCAGCTCGCCTCGGCAGAGCGAAAGCGTCGCGGCGCGGGTGCCCTCGCTACCTGGTGCGCGAGCGCCGTGGAGAACGGGGAAGAGCTCGGGCCCGACCCTCCGATGGCTCGCGCCTTCGCAGCGCGGATCGGATCAACGCACACCGACGTCCATACGGATGAATCCGCCTTCCTGCGCGAGTGGCAGGCGCACGTGGACCATCTGTGGCAGCCGCTATCTACGCCGAACGAGGTGGCGATCGCCGAGACATCTCGCGCCATCCGCGCCTCAGGTGCGAGGGTCGCGCTGTCGGGTGAGGGAGCCGATGAGCTCTTCGGCGGCTACGACGGGGCGCTCGCGGCCTTCGTGGCTCACTCTAGCATGGAGGCCCCACCGATCGAGGCCGCGCGCTTCCACCTAGAGATGTCGTCCTGGGTGTCGCCAGCCGCGCTCGGCCAGGTGATGCGAGGTGAGCATGCCAGCGCCATTGCGGACTCCCTCGTACGGGTGAACGATGTCTCGTTCCGCGAGGCTCGTGAAGCCGCGGGCGAGTACGGAAGCAACCTCGATGCTCACCTGCGGCTCCAGCGAACCATGAACCTCACGCCGCTGCTTGAACGCCTTGACGCGGCGACGATGCGCGCAGGCATTGAGGGCCGCACTCCGTTCGCGGATGAGCGCGTCCTGGCCTTCGCGGACGGCGTTCCCTTTGGCGCAAAGTTCACCGCGTCGGCGGAAGGGCGGCACCTCTCGAAGAAGGTGCTCCGTGATGCGTTCCGATCCGAGCTTCCTGCGACCATTGTCGATCGGCCGAAGGCTTCGTTCCCGATGCCGTTCGAGCGCTGGTCCGCCTCACACGCGCGGGCTGCGGCCGGCTCGCAGTTTGTCCAGGAATGGATTCAGCCAGAAGCGCTTCGTGCCGTCGAGTCTGACCCGATCCGACATTGGAAGCTCTCCTGGCTGATCGCCAACCTCGCGCTCTTCGGCGAGGCTGCCTTCGGCGAGCCTGCGAACGGTGTTCGCCGGGCCGCCTGAGCCCTAGCAGCCTGTCCGCGAGTAGCTACTCGATCGTGATGCGGACGCGCTCCGATTTGGCGACGTTACCTGCCGCGCCGAAGTCCCGGATCCACCACTGGGCCTCGTAGGAGAGACCGATCAGCACAGGCTCGAGTGCCTCGCTATCGATCCACGTCATGGTGCCCTGTCCGGCGCCGATGCCCTGGGTCATGGCGGCCAGCGGAAGCCCGTTCCGGAGGTCCATGGTTGTGGCGCCGGCGGGGATGTTGAGGAGGTCCACGTGCAGGTGCGCGAAGACGCCGCCTAGCGCGTCAAAGCCGCCGACGCGGAAGCCCTGGTTGCCTTCCTTCGGCGGGGAGGTCGCGATGATGCCGGGCGTGAAGCCTCCGCTGCCAGCGACGGCGCCGGTGCCGAGCGGAAGCGGGTTCCGGTTGGCGCCTGCGCGCTGGGACCAGAGCGTCGGACGATCGAAGGGAGCGGTCTCGGTGGCCACCCGCGGGTCCGTCAGCGTGCCCAGGAAGGCGATGATGTCGCCGCGAACCTGCGGGGGGACTCTGAGGTCGGTGAGACGTTGGTCCTTGTTCTGGGGGAAGGCGCCGCCGTCGTTGTCATAGAACACGAGGAGGCCGTTCAGGCTGTTGATGCCGGGTGCGCCGGTGTGGAAGAAGCGATCGCGCAGCGTGACGTTGCGGAGGGAGGGCGTCTTGAAGAGGCCCCGGTCGCTGAACAAGCCCGTGACGTCCTGACGGCCGCGATCCTCGGCCACCGGGCGAAGCCCGAGGTTGTGGAACTGACGGTCTGAGAAGAGCGAGCCCGAGTGGCACTGGGCGCAGCGGGACTGCGTGCTGCCGAAGGCGCCACGGCCGCGGTTTTCAGCCTGGTTGAACTGAGCCTGGCCGCGCATGACGCGGTCGAACTTCGACTGGTCGGGGACCAGGGTGCGCTGGTAGGCCGCGAGGGCGAAGGCCATCCGGACCGGTGTGATAGCGGGGGAGCCGAACGCGGTCTCGAAAAGCTCTGGGTAGGTCGGGTCGATCGCGAGGGCCGCGGTCATGTCCGACGTGAGGTTCGTGGCGAGTGCCATGGGCCGGGCCGCGGCGAG
>JBLIHL010000150.1:0-11278 GCA_047635895.1 Paracoccaceae bacterium
GAGCCCGCTGCTGAGCCCGCTGCTGAGCCCACTGCTGAGCCCGCTGCTGAGCCCACTGCTGAGCCCACTGCTGAAGCACCAGCTGAGACTGCTGCTGAGGCATCTGGCGAAGACGGGGAGACGCGGGTCATCGAGACGCCGCCGACCTCCTTTCACGAGGTTCACCTTCCGGAAGGCGATTCAGGTGAGGTCGACGAGCCCACCGAGCCCGCTCCCGAGGTGCCGGAAGCACCCGCTGAGCCGGTGGCTGCAGCAGAAGCACCCGCTGAGCCGGTGGCTGCAGCAGAAGCACCTGCAGCAGAAGCACCTGCAGCAGAAGCACCTGCAGCAGAAGCACCCACAGCTGAAGCACCCACAGCAGAAGCACCTGCAGCAGAAGCACCCGCTGAAGAGGCAACTGCAGGTCAGGCCGCTCCGACGAGTGCTCCCGAGGCCGCAGCGGCGCCTAAGCCCGCAGCAAAGCCTAAGTCCGCAGCACGCTCCAAACCCAAAGCGGAGGAGGGGCCCTCGCCCCAGCCCGAGCCGCTCGTCATGACGGCCGAGCTCTCCAAGCTCTGTGAGCCGTTCGTGAACCCCGACAAGGGCGTGCACACCGACGTCGAGGCCCTCGCCGGCGCCATTCGCATCCTTTCGGACCGCATCGGTCGCGACTCGCGCCTCCGCGGCCACGTGCGCCGCGTCATGCGTAAGAAGGGCATCCTTCGGGTCAAGCCCATCGTCGACGAGAAGAAGGCCGGCCGTCACAAGAACCTTCTCAAGGTCAAGTCGCCGCTGCGCCAGCTCCAAGGCCATCGCCTCACCGCGATCCGTCAGGCCCAGAAAGAGCGCATCATCGACACGTTTGTCGAGCTTGACCCCAAGGAGGTCATCGGTCGCGTTCGTTCTTCGCTTGGCAAGTACACGCGCCCTGAGTTCGAAGCTCTCCTGACCGACGTGGCGCGCAAGGCGCTCCGCCAGCGACTCCTTCCGGTGGTCGAGGCTGATGTGCGTCTGGAGATGAAGGAGCGCGGCGATTCGGAAGCCCTTCGTTTCCTCGGATCGCACCTGCGCCAGATCCTCCTCACGCCGTTCTTTGGCCGTCTGCCCGTAGTGGGCATGGACGTGAGCGCCAAGGGTGACCTCGCGTTCGCCTTCCTCGACATGCACAGCCAGATGATCGCCGAGGGGCGCATCGAGGTGGGTGAGAAGGACGAGGCCACGCTCGGGGCCGAGATCATGGCGCTCAGCGAAGCCCATGTTCCCGAAGCCATCGCAGTCGGCAGCGGCAAGGCCGCACGTGCGGCCGGTCACAAGGTTCGCCGGGCGCTGCGCGCGGTGAACTCTGGGCTGCCCGTCATGGTGGTCAACGACGCCGGTGCGACCAGCTACGCGAACGGCCAGCTCGCCCGCGAGGAACTGGCGGAGGTTTCCGTGCCCATCCGTCTCGCCATCACCATGGGGCGCAGGCTCCAGGACCCGATGGGGGAGTTCCTCAAGGTGGACGCCAAGCAGCTCAGCCTCGGTGCCGAGCAGCGACTCGTCAGCAAGGCCAACCTGCGTCGCGTTCTTGACGAGTCGACCGCATCCGCGATCGCATTCGGTGGCTGTGACTTCGACACCGCGCCTCGCTCGGTCCTCATGGCGCTTCCAGGCCTCACGCCGGAATCCGCCAAGCGCCTGGCAGACAAGCGTGACGCGGGCGAAATCGAGTCCCGTGAGCAGATTCGCAGCGACGGTATTCTCACCGAGGCGGAGTGGATCAGCGTGGCTGCGTTCCTCCGGATCCGCCAGTCGACGGAGCCGCTCGACCGGACGTCGCTTCACCCTGAGCAGTACGCGCTTGCGCGTCAGCTGCTGGAAAGCGCCGGCGGCAGCGTCGAGGACTCACTCGGTCGTCCTGGTTCGACCAAAGGTCTGCGACGTCAGTCCTTCGAAGTCGACGAGTTCACCTGGCGGGATCTCATGCGCGAGCTGAGCTTCCCTGGGCGTGATCCCCGGGGGCGCAACCGCGTTCCAGCCTACATCACCGACGACACGGACCCGGTTCGCCTCCAGAAGGGGCGCGTGATCGAGGGCGTCGTGACGAACGTTGCCAGCTTTGGTGCGTTCGTCGACGTCGGCACGAAGCAAGACGCGATGATCCACATCTCGGAGCTCGCGAGCCGCTACGTTCGCGATGCACGCGAGCTGCTCTCCATCGGAGCTACGACGCGGTGTCGCATCGTGGACGGAAGCTCCGCACGCATGGCATTGTCGCTCAAGGACGTGCCTGCACCCGAGCGCGATAGCGGTGGTGGATCCCATCGCGGCGGTGCGAGGCGTGGAGGCGCGAGGCGCGGAGGTACGCGCGGCTCGGGCGGCCCACGTCGCGGTCAGCCGCGCGAGGAAGCTCAGCCTAAAGGACCCGCTGGTCGGATCTATCGACGCGACGGCGCGGCCGGCGCATCGACCCGCAGCGGCGGTGCCCGTCGTGGCGGTGCTCGTCGCGGTGGTTCGGATCGCTTCGATCGGGGCGAGCGCGTCGACCTGAAGAAGCTGAACTCGGCGGCCGAAACGCCTGCCAACAATCCGTTTGCTTCGTTCTTCAAGGCTGATGAGCCAGAGAAGCCGCAGCAGAAGCAGCAGCCCAAGGCCAAGCCGGCTAAGAAGCCGAAGGTTGAGGAGCCGAAGCCGCAAGTCTCGGAGGCCGCACCGGCAGCCGCGCCAGCGCCAGCACCCGAGGCGACGCCTGACGCGTCGGCCGGGTCCGCCCAGGAGTAGTCTTCAGGGCGCCGGTGACTCCGGAGTCAGGCTTGCTTGACTCCGGCTCAGCTTGTGAACGAACGCGGCCCCGCAGGAGTGATCCTGCGGGGCCGCGTTCATGGGGCGGAGTCGCCGCTGCGATCTGGCCGTTCGTAGCTGGCCTATACGTCCGGGAAGAGCGGCGGCGTCGCATCGTTGCGGCGAGCCGTATCCTCACCCATCTCGTCGATGAGAGAGAGGCCTTCGCTGGGCTTAGGGATGGGCGCCGGGGGCTCTGGGAAGCCGAGGCTCTCCATGTTCACGCCGAGTGTTGGCTTCGCCGGGCTCTGATCCTCGGTCGAGTTCACTTCCGTGGAGTCGGCTTCGTGCTGATAGCCGGTGTACTGGGGCTCTTCAGCCGTGGGCTCCTGCGTCTTGGCCTCTTGCGGGGGGGCGACGGGCAGTGGACCAGTCGGCTCCGTTACAGGGGCCTCTTCACTGAGCTCACGCGGAAGCGTGGGGTTGCTTAGTTTTGGGGTCGTGAGGGCCGTCTCGGCCGGCAGCGCCTCCACTTGAGGCTCCGGCTCTGAGGAGGCGCTCGGCGTTGGCTGGTCCTCTGTGATGGGCCCTGTGGCAGGCACTAAGGCAAGCACTGAGGGAGCCTCGGAGCTGATCTCTGGGCTACTCACAGGGCTACTCACAGGGCTAGCCTCCGAGGAGACCGTATGGCCTGCGGTGGACTCCATTCGCGTCGAGATATCAGCAACGGCCCCTTTCGTGCTCGTCACTTCGCCGGACATACGCGTCAGCTGGGCGCGTAGATCGGCGATGTCCATACGAACCGAGTCGGTTTCCCTGACCACGGTATTGAACGATGCCTCGCGCTGCTGAGCACTGACCTCGGCGACGCTGGCGACGCTCGCGATAGCGTCCATCATTTCCCGCCGTGCCTTATCGATGCGCTTGTCGATCTGTGCACCGAGCTGATCGAGGCTTGCTGCGAGGCGGAAGAGCGGGTCGCTGGCCTCACCGTTGCTGTCGTTCGACTGCTGTCGAGCCTCGGCGGCCTCATTCCGTCCTGTCGTAATCTCCTGCCGGATCTGCCCGAGCTCTGACTGAACGGAGCCTAGGATCTCGCTCTGAAGCTCGATGCTGCTGGCGTTCGATTGGGCGAAGTCCGCGGCGCTGAACGCCGCGTCACCTTTCTTCCCGACCCTGTCGATGCGGGAGAGGGCGAAGCCCATGGCCGTGCTCAGGACTCCGAACATGAGCAGAGGGCCCTTATCGAGTCCCACTTGATCGAGGATCCTGGCGACCTTCCCGATGGCGGCGACGGACGGGGGCGAGAGTGCGGTCATGACCGCGAGGCCCATGGAGCTGGCACCGAAGGCCAGGAATCCGAGGGGAAGAATCGCTCCGGGAGAGCGCTTGGCGCTCTCACTGTTGAAGGCCTTGGCTCCGGAGAAGTTGGCTGGTCCCGTGTTCGACATCTGTTGCTGTGGTCC
This sequence comes from Paracoccaceae bacterium, assembly GCA_047635895.1. Classification (GTDB taxonomy): domain Bacteria; phylum Planctomycetota; class UBA1135; order UBA1135; genus Saltatorellus. The sequence continues at coordinate 4,206 of JBLIHL010000150.1, forward strand.
GTCTGCTGGATCGCCAATCGGGTTCCGACGATGGCCCTCAAGGGCTTCACGTGACAGGACCGTCTGGCATTCAGGCAGCCGCACTTCGCGCCGAAGTGCTTGTGGCGTACCTAAGCGGGCACTTCGGCGCGGTTCCGGGGCGATCTTGATGCGATTCGTGCGCACTTGGCGAACCGTCCCTCGCTGGCGCTAGAATGTCCCGTTCCGGCGCAGTGCCGTCGGACCGATCAACATGCCGCAAATTCAAGGACTCATTGTCGCCCCCGGTCTTGGACTGGGACCCGTGCACGTAGTACGTGCCAGGCTCGACTCCGCTCCCGTCTGGTCGCTTCGCGCGGACGAGACGGAAGCGGAGATTGCCCGTCTCGACGTTTCGATCGACCATGTCATCGATGTGCTCGGGCGTCGGCAGAAGGACGTGGCCAAGGCCGTGGGGGAGCGGGACGCCGGAATCCTCGGCGTCCATCAGATGATTCTCAGGGATCCGGGAGCACGTGCTGACGTGGATGGCGCGATCCGCGATGAGCGCTTGAATGCGGAGGCTGCGGTCGATCGCCTGATCAACAAGCTCGAGGAGACGATGGGGCGCCTCGAGGGTGACTCGATTCGAGGCTATGCGGCGGACGTGACGGAGCCGTGGCGCGCCGTGATGAATTCGCTGATGCAGACCGACCAGGAGACCTTTGCCCAAAGCAAAGACAAGGTCGTGATCGCCTCAGCGGAGCTGACGCCCGAAGCCGTCACTTTCCTGGGCCGCGAACGAATCCTCGGCGTCATCACGGAGGCCGGCGGACGCTTTTCCCACGGTGCCGTCCTCGCCAGGTCCTTCGGCATCCCCTGCGTGGTCGGGATTCCGAACCTGCTCGCAAGACTCGAGCAGAACATGCAGGTCCTGGTCGATGGGGACCGTGGCACCATCGTCCTCAATCCCGATGAGGAGACGATCGCGTCCTTCATGACGCGCTGTGATCAGCGTTCTATACGGACACGAGCCCTGAGCGCCCACGCGGGCAAGCCGGCCGTCACGCCGGACGGAACGAAGATTGACGTTCTTGTGAATCTCGAGAGCGTGCGCGACCTCGATACGTTCGATGTGACGCATTGCGACGGTACGGGGCTTCTTCGTACAGAGTTCCTGTACATGGAGCGGACGGTGTTTCCCTCCGAGGAAGAGCAATTCCGTCTCTACAGGCGCGTCGTTGATTCGATGCAGGGGCGGCCCGTGACGATCCGGACGCTCGATATCGGAGGCGACAAGCAGCTTCCCTACTTCAAGACGCCCAAGGAGGCGAACCCGGCACTCGGGTGGCGGGGTACACGCGTCACCCTTGAGTGGCAGGACCTCCTGCGGGTCCAGCTTCGTGCCGTCATGCGCTCCAGCGCACATGGTCCTGTTCGATTGCTCGTGCCGATGATCTCATCGCTTGACGAGGTCCAAAGCGTGTGCCGGATCTTCGATGAGACGCGCGTGCAGCTCAGCGAGCAGGGCTACGACGTTGCGCCCGACATACCCGTGGGGATCATGATCGAGGTGCCCTCGACGCTCTGGATCCTGGACGATCTCCTGGCCGAGGTGGACTTTGTCAGCGTGGGGACGAACGATCTGGTTCAGTACCTCCTCGCGGTGGACCGTGACAACGTCTTCGTTGCTGGACTGTACGAGCCGATGCACCCCGCGGTGATTCGTGCGCTGGCCGAGATCGGCGCTGCGGCCGCGAGGGCGGGCAAGAGCGTGTGCGTTTGCGGTGAGATCGCGGGGGACGAGGCCGTAGCCGTCCTCCTGGCAGGGATGGGCTACGACTCCCTGAGCGTGGCCCCTAGCTTCCTTCCTGGCCTGAAGTTCGCCCTCCGCACAATTCCTCTCAGAGAGGCCAAGGAGCTCGTGGCTGGGGTTATGAAGTTGCAATATGCTGCCGAGATCAAGGCTTGCCTGGATGTGATCAGGGAGCGGCTAGGGGCCGCGATCCTCTCTGACGAAGGAAGGTGATTTTCCCTACTCATCAAAATTCGACGACTTGCCGATAGACTAAGGGTCTGCCAATCTCGCTCTGTCAAGCCTCGCCATACCCAGGACCCTGTGCGATTTCCCACGGATCAACCCCACTCCATTGACGCCTCGGCTGCTGCATCCGCTTCCCCAGGAAGTTCGGATCGGTCCGACGTCACCTCCGCCGCTCCGGCTGCTGATGCCAGTCATGGCGCCATCAGCCCTTCTATAGATCGTGTGCCCCGGGAGACGGCCGCGTCGACACTCGCCACCTCACCCGTTCCGGCCCCGCCATCACCGCATGAGCGCCAGGAAGCTCCTTTGGAGTTCCAGTGGTCCGCCTCGGACAAGACCCACCTGCTCGAGAACTTCGGTCTCAAGGATCATCGCGTGCTCGCACGCGAGGTCGGCTGTACGCCGGAGGAACTCCACGCGGAAGCACGTCGCATTTACGGCGCACGGTCTGTGGATGTGAATTCCGGCCCTTGGAGCCCTGGGGACGTGAATGCCCTCAAGCGCTACTTGGGCGCAGTGGACACGGATCTAATCGCTCGCATGATCGGTCGCAGCATCGACTCTATTGATGCCAAGCTCGTTGAGCTAGCGGCCGACCTGAAGGATGAGGAGCTCGGAACGCGCGCTCATGTGGACTTCAAACGCCTTTATGGAACGCGCGCAGACGCGGATCTAGCGCTGATCTTCGACCGTCAACTCGGCGTCATTCGCGCTTTGTCGGCTGAACTCTGCCTGTCCAAGGACAAGGGGTTTATGCGGCGTCAGGCGGGGAAGGTTGGACGAACCAAGATGCCGCGCTGGTCAGCCGAGGAGCTAGATCAGCTCCGCGAGATCTATCCGAAAGCCAGCAACTTGGAGATCGCGAAGACGCTTGGGCGTTCGGTGAAGAGCATCGTTTCGAAAGCACACTCCTTGGGCCTGAAGAAGGACAAGGCGCGACTCCGCCAGATGGGCCAGCAGAACGTGCAGCTCCGGCACGATCGCTGAAAGACAAGGTGTCGCGCGGCACAGGGTGCGGCGCGACGACCCGCTAGTTTCGGGGCTGCTTTCGAGCGGCCGCGTACTGCTTCGGCCAGTGCTGCTCCGCGGCCGCGAATTCGTTGGCCGCCCGAAGCGTCAGGTGGGGATCCTCCAGGTGGGGACGCGCCAGGGCGCACAGGTCCGCCCTGCCCGCAGCGAGCACGGTGTTGACGTGATCGATCCCCTGGATCGCTCCCACCGCCATGACAGGAACGTCTGCCTCGTAGCGAATTCGCTCGGCAAACGGGACTTGGTACATCCGTCCGTAGTCGGGCCGGGACGTGGGGACGTTCCCCGCGCTGGACACGTCGACGACGTCTACGCCGCGAATTTTCATGAGCTTTGCGAACGCGACGGAGTCCTCGATCGTCTGTCCATCCTCTCCTAGCCAGTCCGAAGCGGAGACCCGTACGAACAGCGGCATCCCTTTCGGCATCACCGAGCGCACCACGTCGACGACCTCGAGCGGAAAGCGGGCTCGGTCCGAGAGCTCTTCGCCACCGTACTCATCCGAGCGGTCGTTGACGGCTGGCGAGAGGAAGCTGGAGAGAAGGTAGCCGTGGGCGGCGTGGATTTCGATGAGGTCGAAACCGGCCCGCAGTGAGCGCTCCGCTGCTTGGCGGTACTCTTCGAGCACGAGGTCCATGTCCTCCCTGGTCATGGCCCTGGGGGCGGGTGAGCCCTCGCGGAAGGGCCTGTCCGTCGGCCCCATGGTTTCCCAGGCGCCCGCACCTGTCAGGGGCGCGTCCCCGTCCCAGGGGGTGGAATAGCTGGCCTTGCGGCCCGCATGCCCCAGCTGGATCCCAACCTTGGCGGCCGAGTGCTCGTGGGCGAATGCGACGATCTCGCGCCACCGGGCTTCGTGCTCGTCCGTGTAGATTCCGGTGCAGCCGGGCGAAATGCGGCCCACGGCTGAGACGTTCGTTGCCTCGGTCCAGACGAGCCCAGCGCCGCCGACCGCCAGCGCACCGTAGTGCACATCGTGCCAGCGCTCGGGCGTTCCGTCCGCCGCGCTGTACTGGCACATGGGGGAGACCACGACGCGGTTGGGGATGGTGAGGTCGCGAACGCGGAACGGAGCAAAGGCGGGGCAGCTGAGCGTCTCGGGGTCGGCATTGACGCTCATCGCATAGGCGCGGCGGGTGCGCTCGATCAGCTCCGGGTCGCGCTTGCCTAGATTCTCGTAGGTGATGCGCTTCGATCGCGTCATCAGGTTGAACGTGAACAGGACGGGATCCTGGGCCATGTAGCGGTCCGAATGCTCGAACCACTCGAGGCTCGTTTGAGCGGCCTTCTGGGTCTTGATCACGTCGACGCGGCGGGACTCTTGGTAGGCGCCGAGGGCCGCGGGTATGTCGACCGTACGCGCGGCATCCCCGGCCTCGCTAGCGTGGGCGTCCAGCGCATCGACGAGCGCGATGGAGTCTTCCATGGCCAGCTTGGTGCCGGACCCGATGGAGAAGTGCGCGGTGTGCGCGGAGTCGCCAAGCAGCACGGTCTTGCCGTCGACCCATGCCTCGCAGGAAACGGTGGGGAACGTGCGCCAGATCGAGCGGTTGGTCAGCAGCTTGTAGCCCTCAAGGTGATCCTGGAAGAGTGCACCTACGTAGGCAACGGTCTGCTCCTCCGTTGCGTTCTCAAGGCCTGCGCGCTTCCACGTCTCCTCGGTGGCCTCCACAATCCATGTCGAAAGTGGTGCGTCACCGTGCTCGAACGGGTACGCGTGAATGTTCCACGTGCCGTGTTCGTTCTCGCGGAAGATGAAGGTGAAGGCAGAGAGGGGCTTGTCTGTTCCAAGCCAGCAGAACTTGGCAAGGCGCCAGTCGATGCTCGGCTCAAACTTCTCTGCTGCGTCGTTCCGCACCTGGCTGTTGAGGCCGTCGCTTGCGATGACAAGGTCCGCGGTCTGCTCGAGTTCAGCCCGGATGACCTCGGTCTCGTAGTGCAGCTTCACGCCCAGCTCGCGGGCGCGCGCGTCGAGGATCCCCAGCAGCGTCTTGCGCGCTAGGCCGCAGAAACCATGCCCCGTAGATCGAACGAGTTCGTCACCGATGTAGGTGTCGATGTCCGTCCAATACGCGAATTCGGAGCGGATCTTATCGAAGCTCTCGGGGTCGGCATCCGCCACATTCCCGAGCGTCTCATCGCTGAAAACAACGCCCCATCCAAAGGTGTCTCCGGCCCGATTGCGCTCGTAGAGGTTGATGCTGGCCCTGGGGAATTTCTTGGCGGCCAGGATCGCCGCGTAGAGACCACCGGGGCCTCCGCCGATAACTGCGATGTCCATGGCGGACAGGGTATCGGGTGATTCCCGCGGGTCCGAGCGGCATTTGGGCAGTGGTTCAGAAATGATGGCGCGTCGCCCCATGAAGCTGCCGTCACCCGCTCGGCGCCCGTCTGAGGCTTTTCGCAAGCCCGGACGTCCTCCATCGAGTCTCCTGTCGGGACGGTCACCAGTTCTCGGCCCACTTTGCGGCAAAGTCGGGTCGGGACGAGCCACCTGATGGCTTTGTCGCCCGGACTTCTGCGCGTTCCCCTTGTCCAGCGGCGTAGGATTCGGTGTCGCCTACCGCGTGTCGCTTGACACATGGTCGCTGCCGGGTGTTGACCTGCCTGGTTGCCTCCCCTTGGGGAGGCAGCCCCAACGCCCGCCGCATCCCTGCATTCGCTCCGGACTCCTCCGGACAGCCTCCCTCTTCCGTAACGACTGGCATGACTCTCCGCTTCCCTTCCAACCCGTTTATCGCGGCGCTCCCCAGCGGTCGCCACAGCGCCCTGCTGGTGGGCCTCGCCGTTCTCGGCGTGGCAAGCTGCGCCACCGGCCGTTACGGCGACGCTTCCCAAGAAGGCAGAGGGCCGTCGCTCACGTCCAGCGACGCCGTCGAAGGAGGATCGGAAGGCGATGCGACGCTCGGCCTAATGGGTGCTGGTGACGAGTCCAGCCCTGCGTCAGAATCGCTCGCTCCCCTTCCTGACGCTCGACGCATAAGCATGGCCTTCCCGACGGGTGACAAGCGCACGAGCGCGGTCATGCTGGAGAAGGAGATGCCGACCGAGGTGATCCTCGGTGCTCCGTTCGAGTATCGGATCATGGTCGAGAACCTCACGGACCACGCCCTCGATACGGTGCGCGTGACGGACCAGATTCCGGCTTCGCTCACCGTGAACAGCACCGAGCCGAAGGCGGATGTGGCTGGCGGCTACGCGACCTGGAACCTCGGAGTGCTCCCGGCTCGCTCGAAGAAAACGCTCGTCATCAACGCCCAGGCCTCTAATCCAGGTGCCGTCGCGACGTGTGCCTCGGTCGCCTATGAGTCGAGCCTCTGCGCTTCGACAAACGTGGTTTCCCCCGAGCTCCAGGTGGCCCTCAGCGCCCCCGAGCTCGGGCTCGCGTGCGACCCATTCGACCTGACTGTCACCGTGACGAACGCCGGTACTGGCGATGCGCGCGACGTCCTCGTCATCGACGAGCTTCCCGAGGGTCTGTTGACCCTCACCGGCCAGCGTCGCATCGAGATGGAGTTCGGCACACTCGCCGGCGGGCAGGCGAAGGAGAAGAAGATCATGGTCAAGGCGGTCGGCCAAGGCACCTACATCCACGCGGCTCGCGCTGAAGCGAAGGGTGGGCTCGTCGCGGCCGCAGCACCGATCCAGACGGTCCTGCGAGCACCGATTCTGACCCTTGAGATGTCGGCGAGCGAGCGCGTGACCGCGGGTCGCCCGATCGATACGGTCCTCACCGTCGCGAATACTGGAAACGCGGTGTCCGACGACACCTCGGTCCGTCTCAAGCTGCCCAAGGGTGCCAAGGTCGAAAGCTCGTCCGAAGGGTCCCGCGCAAGCTCGACGGGCGTGGCATGGGATGTCGGCGCGCTCGACCCCGGTGAGAAGCGCACTCTGAACGTGTCCCTCAGCAGCAAGGTCAGCGGAGCGGTCGTGACCGAAGCAAAGGCTAGCGGCAAATGCGCCGAAGAGGTCACCGCGACGTCCCGCACGGAGGTCCGTGGCCTTCCCGCCCTGCGCCTTGAGCTCGAGGATGAGTCGGACCTGA
>JBLIHL010000151.1:0-11245 GCA_047635895.1 Paracoccaceae bacterium
CCTGTGCCCCGCCGCGCAGCTGCCGCCCTGTACCCGGTAACCCGATACCGACGACGGCAGCACTGAAGTCTCAGCCCACGCGTCGGGCGCTGGCGCGCCGACGGCAGGCAGGTCGGTCGCGGGCAGGTCGGCATCGGACTCAACGCCGCCCACGCGTCGAGCGCTGCGCGCCGACGGCAGCGGGTCGGTCGCGGGAAGTCGGTACCGGACAGGTCGGTACCCGTCACGACTGCTACCAAGGCACTGAATGCCGAACCGCCCGATCGCTGTGACACCGCGCTGTATTTATGGCATTTCCCCTGACGGGGAAATAGCGATTATGCCTCTGGCGCTCGCCGCGCAGGCGTCCTCGCCGGACAGGCGTGCTGCCGCACGGGCCTCCTCGCCGGAGGGGCCGCGAGGGCGAGCCTCGCGCCGAGCCGCACGCACCCTACGGGCACGCGCTATGGCCCGGGCGTCCTACGGACGCGCGGGACGGCTTCGGGCTCGTCACTGAGACACAAGACACAAGACACAACACTCGCCCATGCGGGCGAGCACACCGTCAGTCCAAAGTCACCGGACACACAAAGTCGCCCGGCTTAAACGTCAGCAGAGACTCGTCGACCTGCCCCAACACACGCTCAGCAACGGTCCCCATCTGGAAGCCATGCCGGCCACCGATCGAGAGACTGCCCATCACCAGAAGGTCCGGATGCTCTTCCTCGACCTCCTTCATGATTTGCTGGTGAGCCACGCCGCGCTCCAACTGGAGTTCAGGGTCGATCTCGAGGCCCGACACCGAATGCTCCAGCGCCGCCAGGGCCTGGGCACGGGTCTCCTCCACCATCTGCTTGTACTCCGCTTCCGCCATTGTGGACGAATCGCGCTGCTGCTCGGGGCTCAGGTTCCAAGCGTGAAGCACGTGCAGCTCACCCTTCGACTGGGATGAGATCCAGGCTGCTGATTCGACGGCAAGCTCGGAGACTGACGAGAAGTCCGTCGTGGCCAGGACATGTCGGTGGGTCAGGTCATGCTCGGGCTTGACGAGCCAGACAGGCGATGGCGATTTCCGTAAGACGCGCATGGCCGTACTGCCTACGCGCCGTCGGTTGCGCTCCGCTGTGGAACGCTTGCCTGCCACGATCAAGTCCGCTTTACCAGCGAGGGCTCGTCGCACGAGCACGTGCCAGGGATGCCCCGTGGCGAACTCGTAGGACACTCGTGCACCCTCCGCCCTCATCAACGTACAGACGTCCTCCAGCTCGGCCTCAGCACCCGGAGCGACGTCGATCGGTCCGCTCCCGTCGTCGGCCCATGCGGCGTGCACAAGCGTGACCTCAGCACCCACTCGGGCTGCCACCCACGCGGCCTGATGTGCGGCACGCATCGAGCCGACATCGGGTACCCCCGTTCGAGGATGTAGGCCCACGCCCACGGTAATTCGCTGTAGTTCGTTCACGAAAGGAGAGGACTCAGACGGTCCTCGTCTCGGTGGCACTCGCGGCCTCGATCTCGGCTCGCCGCTCTTCGAATCCGGCACGCCCCATCAGGGCATACGCAGCGACCTTACCCGCCTCGACGCCAGGTTGATCGAAGGCATCCACGTCGTAGAGTTCCCCCATCACCGCGACGGAAAGCTCCATCAGATAGAGATACTGCCCGACGGCGTGGGCGGTGACGCTCGGGAACTGAATCGTGCAGGACGGGCGACCCGCATCCGTGAGAGCGATCCGCGTCCCCTCACGCTCGGCTGCGAACAACTCGTTCATGGTGCGCCCGCCGAGGTAGCTGAGCGCGTCGTGGTCCGCGTACTGCTTGGGGATCACCACCGTGTGGTCGGCGCGCTCGACGCTAAGAAGCGTGAACCACTTGTCGAACGGCCCTTCCATGTAGAGCTGGGACTGGCTGTGCTGGTCCGTCACGCCGACCGCCGAAATCGGCGTCGGGCCGGCGAACACGTCGGCCCCGCTGCGCGACTTGCGCTTGCCGATCGACTCCGCCAGAAGCTGGGCATACCAGTCGGAAAGCGAGGCGAGCCGCTGGCTATACGCGAAGGTAACCGCCATCGGCTTGCCCTTCTTCTGCTGCATGAGCGCCTGGATCGCCGCATAGACGAGCGCTGGGTTTTCAGCGAACGCTGCGTCGCGGCACCGCTCGTCCATCGCGGCAGCGCCAGCTAGCAGGCCAGCGATGTCGATCCCGACCAGTGCGCTCGACACGAGCCCCACCGGGGAGAGCACGCTAAAACGACCACCAACTCCGTCCGGAACGATGAACGAGGCGTAGCCCTCGGCGTCGACGATCGGGCGAAGAACGCCCTTCTCGGCGTCGGTGGTCACCACGATATGACGCGTGTGCTCCTCCTCCCCGACGGCGTCGATGAGCCGCTTACGGAGCACGAGGAACTGACTCATGGTCTCAGCCGTCGAGCCCGACTTCGAGATCACGTTGAAGAGGCACTTCGACACGTCGACCGTGTCGAGGAACTCACCGACCAAATCGGGATCGACGTTATCCAACACGAACAGCCGCGGCAGGCCTGCCGGCGGCGAGATGTCATGGAACGGGCTGGACAGCGCCGCGTGGAGCGCTCGGTTGCCGAGCGCTGAGCCGCCGATCCCGAGGACGACGACGTTCTCAAGCTGGCCTGACGCGAAGAGCGGCTGCATGGAAGCCGCGTAGTCCAATACGTCCTGCTGGACCGCGTCCTGGTGCGGAAGGTCCATCCAGCGCAGGTCCTTGCTCCGGCGCGCCTGGACAGCCTTCATTCCTGCTTCGGCCTGGGCAGAGATGCCTCCAAGGTCGTTGGCAGTCAGCCCGTGATCGGGGCCGACGGCCGCTTCGAGGACGTGGGTGTAGTCGAGGGTGAGGCGATCCACTGGAGGGCTCCTTCGGGGCGTCTGGGGGGACGGGGACGTGACGAGCGCGTAAGCCTAGCCCGCATGATTCACGAGATGGAACCACCAGTGCGTCTAAACGGCGCTGTGGCCAGGAAGATTCGCGAACGGAGCAGAAGCGGGCCCGTAGGCCCGGTGAGCACTACGTGAGCACCCCGTGAGCGAATCCGCGGAGCGGGCGGAGTCCACAGGAATGAGAGAGGGCCAGCGCTGGCCCTCTCTCTATTCCAGAACGGTCGATCCGCCGCTCAATCCCTGCTGGAGCCGCCGACGTAGCGGAAAATCAGGTAGGCGAGGGTCGCAATGGACGAGAGTGCGCTGGCCACGTACGTCATGGCCGCGGCCCCAAGGACCTTGGAGACGCCGTGAAGCTCCGCGTCGGTGCGCGCGATCCCGGCCTGGCTCAGGACCGCCTTGGCGCGGTTCGAGGCGTCGAATTCCACCGGCAGCGTGACCAGCTGAAAGACCACCGTCGCACCGAAGAGAATGATCCCTGCGTAGATCAGGTACGGCAACGACAGAAGGCCGCCGGCCAACAGAGGCCAGATCCAGAACTTCGAGCCGAAGCTGGTCACTGGGACCAAGGCCGAGCGGAAGCCCAGCCACGGGTAGCCCTCTACGTCCTGGATCGCGTGGCCCGCCTCGTGGGCGCCCACCGCGATCGAGGAGATCGAGCGGCCGTCGTAAACCTCAGGCGACAGCCTGAGCGTCTTCGTTCGCGGGTCGTAGTGGTCCGAAAGGAAGCCCCCCACGCGCTCGACCGTCACGTTGGCACCGCCTGCGCGACAAACGGCTGCGGCGGCCTCCGCGCCGGTCATGCGGCTGCTGACGGGGACTTGGGCGTACTCCTTGAACGTAGATTTCACCTTCGACGAGGCCCACATGCCGAAGAGCATCGGGGGGAGGACGAAGAGGAAGTAAACAGGATCGAAGAACATGGGCAGGGTGGAGGCTGGAGGCTTGCGCCTTCTGGGTGGGAGATCGGAGAAGAAGATAGGCCAAGGACTGGCCGAGTGACAGAGGGGATCCCGCAGGCTCAGCAAGGGCAGGCAGGTACCGCTTGCCCGGCCCCAGTGGCCTATAATTCCGGGCGTGCAACTTCTCCACTTCGACTGCAACGCCACGACCGCCGCCTCCGATCCGGTCATCGCCGCCATGCTTCCCTGGCTGGGCCGACCGGGCGCCAACCCGTCAGCGACCCACCCATCCGGCCGCGCCGCCGGCCGCGCGGTTCGCGATGCCCGGGCGCAGGTAGCCGCCATGATTGGGGCCACGGAACCCGCCAGTATCGTCTTCACCGCTTCCGGCTCGGAGAGCACGGCCATGGCCTTCGGAAGCGCCATGGCAGCCGCCGCGCTGGACCCCGGCGGCGCCCGTGCCGACGTCGCCATCAGCACCGCCGAGCACAGCGCGACCCGCAAGTGCGCGGCCAGAGCGGCCTCAGCGGGGCGCATAGCAGGGCAGGTCATCGAGATCCCGGTGGATCGCCACGGGGAACTCGACAAAGAAGCAGCGCTGGCGGCGCTACAGCAGCGCCCGGCCCTCCTTTCCCTCATCCTCCTGAACAACGAAACCGGCGTCATCAGTGACCTCGAGGGCCTCGGCGCAGCCGCCCGCGCCGCGGGCGTTCTTCTCCATATCGATGCCGTCCAGGCCCCCGGCAAGACCCCCATCGACGTAGCAGCACTCGACTGCGACTACCTGAGCCTCTCCGGCCACAAGTTCCACGGGCCGCGGGGAATCGGGGCGCTCTACGTTCGCCCCGGCGCCCCGGTCACGCCGCTGATGCTCGGCGGCCCCCAGGAGAACGAGCGCCGCGCCGGAACAGAGAACGTCCCCGCCATCGTCGGCTTGGGCGTCGCCGCCGAGGCCGCCGCCGAGCGGGCCTCCTCCGAGGCCTCCCAGGCCGAGCTCTGCGCCCGAAGGGATCACCTCGAAGCCGCCATCCTCGAGAGCTGCCCCGGGTCCTTCGTGCACGGTGTCGGCGCCGGCCGCCGGGCCACCAACACGTCGAGCATCGGATTCGACCTGGCTGGAACGGGCCTGGACGCCACCGCGCTCCTCGGCATGCTCCACGACGGCGGCCTTGAGGTCAGCGCCGGCTCAGCCTGCAACTCCACCAAAATGGCCCCTTCGCCGGTCCTTATGGCCATGGGGTGCGATGATCTATCCGCCTCCTGCGCGCTGCGATTCTCCCTCGCGGCCGCGGGCATGCCCGACACGGCGAGCGAAGAGGACGTGACCGCCTGCGCTGAGAGGGTCCGGGACGCCTACTTGGCCCTCGCAGCCCTCAGAGCCTGAGCCTTCGTTCGCCACTTCACCACCCAGCTCCGCCCCGTTGGCAGCCCGCCACAGAAGTGGCGATTCGCAGGGCGGCCGACTTCCGTCACCGTCCGCAAATCGCTACGGAGTCACGCTCCCTTCTATCGCGGCCGAACCATGATGGGATAGCCGAGCGGCGACGGGTTCACTTTCCCTTTCATGGCCTCGAACGAGTTCATCACGACCTCGAGTTCTTCGTTCAGACGGCCCACGATCACTTCTTTGGGCGGCTCGACGCCGTTGAGCCAGAAGCAGCCGTCGTCCCCTGTCTCCCCCACATGCTCGCCGTCCACGTGGACGCTGACGCCAGGAATCATCGCCTGTGAGGCGAGGTTGACCACGAAGACTCGCGTGCGCCATCCACGTTCAAGGCGCACCTCGATCACGCTTTCCCCAGCGCTATTTTTAGCGTTGGCTTCAGCGTTGATTTGGGGGAGGCGCGCAGGATCGAAGGAACACTCCGTCAGCTTGTATCCCTCGGCCTGCACGAAGAACAGGCTCGCGCGATTGGAGGGTGCCGGGTGAGGGCCGAATCCCCCGGGGACCTCGTCGCTCGCCTCGACCTCCGCCACGGTGAGATCGTCCATGTGAGCCACGACGGCTCCGATCACGGGCTCGCCTGTCGCGGCGTCCACGACGTGAATCGTCACGGGGCACGGCTGAGCCGCAAGGGTCACCGTCACCTGGGAGGGAGCGCCGCCGGGGACGAGCGGCACGAGAGCGGGTGCCACCTCGTATCCCGAGGGGGCCTTGAGGAACAGCAGCCACTTGCCTTCGGGCAGATCCTCAACCCGAACGACCCAGCGTCCCGGCTTGTCCGAGGCAACGGGCTTGGGGACGCGACCGATTCCCTGGGAGGGATCTCCCTCGAAGAACGCGCCGATGTCCCAGCCTTCCCAATCCACGCCAGGCGCGTTCGTCACATCGATTTCCACCGTCGCATCCATCGCCGCGGCCAGGTCGGCGCCCACGGTGAGGCGTGTCCACTCGCCGGGCTTGACCTCTACCACGCCGCCGACGTCGGCGGCGCCGAACTTCAGATCCCAGCGATAGCTGCCAGGGACAAGGTGCGTCGCCAGGGCGAGCCTCTCGGCCTGGCCCGTCCGCTTCAGGAAATGAACCTCCTCGGGCGAGGCCGACGGGGAGTCGAGCTTGCGCAGCACCACCCGCATCATCGGCGGAGGCGTGCCATCCACATGGCGGAACTCCAGGGCACCGCCCTCTTCAAACTCGATGTCGATGGGCCCCTGATTGGCGCCCGACGGGTCGTCGATCCGGCCTTGCCCGAACACGAAGTTCCCCTCGGCCTCGACTCGAAGCTCCTCGGCATCCGTTGGCAAGGGCACCATGAAGCGCACCCAGGGGAGCGTCCCTTCGCGAGTCGCCACAGAGTAGTTTGTCGTCGAATCGGACACCGTCGCATTTGCTGGCAGCCTTGGATTCACGTACTCCCCGCGGTAACGAAGCTCAAATGTGGGCCCGCAGACAACTTCGATGTCCCCTTCGAAGGGAAACGCGAGCTCTTCCTGCTCGAGGTCCAAGTAGTAAGAACCGTCCTGTACAACAATTCTCACAGTGCGCGCGGTCCAGGCCTGGGAGGGCACTAGGAACCGGCCGTTCTCGTCTGTGACGGCCTCCGGCCGCGGGTCGACCGTCGCACGCGAGGTGTGGACGGCTCCCTTCACGGGGAAGAATCGAACCGTGACGCCCGCGAGCGCCGTCCCGTCCATGGCGCGCACAATACGCCCCTGGATCGGAAAGGACTCGGCTGCGGGGCTAGATGGCACGGGCCTATCCTGCGGCTCAAGAGCTACGCGCTCCGAGGCGCTGGGCTCCGCGGCGGCTATAGCCACCGCGCTGGGCTCGCCGAGGTCCTCCATAAACACCGGCGTGGCCGGGGGTGGTGCACTACTCGAAGCCGCAGCTGGTTCGGGGTCGCGCAGGGCGAACCAGCCGGCCGCCACAAGAACAGGGAGGATCACGATGAGGGACTTTGCGAGCGTCATAAGTGCGAATCCACCTACGGCGGTGCCGCCCATAGCGGCACCCGTCGTCGGTGTAGTTGGGGAAACCGAGATGCCCATGGCCCCCGCCGACGCCAAGTCGGGGAGGCACCAGGGCGCGAACGCGAGAGACCATGCCGCCGTCCCGCCACACTCTGTATCCAGCTTGGCCCGCAGCGCAGCTCGCCCGCGGGCGAGCTGCGACCGCACCGTGGAGGCCTCCACGCCCAGGCGATTCGCCACCTCTGCGACGGTGAGACCGTCGACGTAGTGAAGTCCGATCGCGCGGGCCTGGGCCGCGGGCAGCCGCCCGACTTCCTCGAGCACGACGCGCATGGCATCCATGCGCTCCGGGAGGCGATCGGAAGGCTCCTGATGCCGCGGCTCAATATCCACGCTCAGAGCCTCGTGCCGCCGGCGCCGGGAGTCGCTTCGGAAGCGCTTGGCCCCCTGGAACCGGAGAGCCTGGGCCAGGTAGGCCCGCAGATCCCGAATCGGCCCGCGGGCCGTTGCGAGAGCGCCAAAGGCCTCCTGTACGAGGTCCTCCGCCTCATGCACATCGCGCACAAGACCGCGGGCGAGCCTTCGTAGCCAGTCCGCATGCTCGAGGACGACGTCTGAGCTCAGGGCGCTGCGTGTCCCGGGAGTGCTGGGTGTCCTGGGGGCGCTGGCCGAAGGGTCACCCTGGCCGGAGTGTTGGGGATTGGGGGTCATGGTCACCTAAAAGGTCCCCGGCCGAAGGAGAGGCGCTGCCTCAGTCTCGCAAATTCTCTCCGACCCTAGCAAACCGGCCTTCGGCCTCCCATCTAGCCTGCTTTGGACACCCCCGACTCCGGGCAAAAAGAGCCCTCACAGCCTATAGAGGCCATCCCCGAGCCTGCTGGCTGCCGGCCGCGAGATCTGCGGCAGCTCGACCGAGGCGGGTCGAATCGAGCGCTGGCTCCTGAAGGCACGGAGGTGCGGCACTATGTCTCACCATTCCGCGCTCAGATTCTCGATTGCGGCTACGGGCATGCCCGATGCAGTAGCCGAAGAAGACGTCATGGCTTGCGCCGAACGGGTCCGGGACGCCTACTCCGCCCTGGCGGCGCTCAAGGCGTGAAGAACCGCTCTGTAAGCCCCCCCTAATTAGATGACACTTCCAGCAGGGCCGGGATCCTGGGAGTAACCTTCCCAAGCGCCTGTAAGCGCTCCTCCCGCACGCGTCCCCGAACTCTCCACCATGGCCCCCAAGCACAAGAACTACACGACGCGGGTTTCAGGTTTCCTGCGCCCCCGCCACACCGTCTTCGACGAGGAAGGCAAGGAACTCGGGGTGCTCGAAGTCCAGCGGAGCCGCCTGGGCCTGATCATCGGTGCCGACTGGAAGCCCGCCAAGGGTGAGGTTTTGCAGATTCGTAGGGATCCTGGCCTCCTGCGCGCCCAATTCGCGGTCTGGACCGAGGCCCGCGAGTGGCTCGGATCATCCATCCGCCCTGGCGTCGCCCGCCGCACCATCGAGATGTGGACCGGCGGCAAGCCATTGCGCCTCGTCCCGCGACTCGAATTCGGTCGCGGCTGGCGCATCGTGGGCGCCAAGTCCGGCGTCGTAGCGAAGGTGGACCACGGGCTGTTCAGCCGTTCCGCCAAGATCTCGACCTTCCGTAAGATCGACTTCGAGCTGCTGATCTTCGCCTACTTCATCGGCGGGCTCGCTCTTTGGGAGAGTGCCCTTCCGACCTCCGTCGAGGCTGTCGACCGGGGCACCCCGGCCCCGGCCTGATACATCTGCCCCATCATGGGGCCCGCCAAGAGGAACGATTTCCTCCTCGGCGGGAAGAACCTCCGGGACGGCACGTCCGTTCCTCAGCGCTACCCCTTCCGGGGTGACGCGAACCCAGGACGGATAGATCTGAAGTTCTTCCAAACTAGCGGCTGACGGCCGATTCCCCTGGGCTACCGACCCTCCTCACTTCGTCTCACGCGATCCCATGAAGCCTCTCCTCGTACTCATCGCCGCCGTAGCCGCGGCAGTTGGCCTCTTCTTCGTCCTCCAGGAGAGCGACAAGTCGGGCCAGGACAGTCAGGGTCTCCCCGTGATGAACCCCGCTACCCCGGATGAAACCCCGGCGAACGCGGGTTCCGAGGCCGATACGGACCTCGCCGTCATCGACACAACCGCCGACCGCATGGAGGCCACCACGACGGTGAAGCCCACGGTCGTCGAGACCGATTTGGATGAGGTGAACGCAGCGGCCGGCTTCGGCGAGATCAAGGGCCTCGTGACCGGCGCCAAGGGCTCCCCGATCATGAACGCCCGCGTGACGCTGACCCGCTTCGGCAGCCAGTCCTTCTTCTTCGAGGAGATCGACCGCTCGACCGACGTGGTGGCTACGACCAGCAGCGACGGCTCCTATGCCTTCGAGCGCGTCCCAGCCTATGACGGCTACGCGCTGATCGCGACCCACCCTGACTACAGCCGCACCGAGAACTCCAGCGTCATCGTCCAGGATGGCTCCCAGACGGACGCCCCCGCCCTCATCCTTGTCCCCGGTCGCCGCATCCACGGCACCGTCACGGACACCGGCGGCAACGCGGTCCCGAACGCCGTGCTCGTTCTCAACGAGAACATCATGATGGCGTCGCTGGACGGTTCCCAGGCAGACACGGAAGCCGTTACCGTTTCGACCGACAAGTTCGGCAAGTACGAGTTCCGGAACGTCTCCCCGGGCCAGAACTACGTCATCGAGGTCGATGCCGACGGGTACGGTGGTATCAACACTCCGCCCCTCGCCGTCATCGAGAACGATGACACGCTTCACGACGTCCAGCTCGAGGTCGCATCGATGATCGCCGGGCTCGTCACGGGCATGAACGGTGAGGTGATCGAAGGCGTCAAGATCCAGGCTTACCTGATCGACAAGAGCAAGCCGAGCACCAACTCAAACACCCGGACGGACGAGACAGGGTTCTTCGAGATCACCGACATCCCGCCGGGCGAGTTCCAGATTGTCGCGCGCCACCCGCTCTACAAGGCGGACTCGCGCTCCCGCGCGAAGTCGGGCGATATGAACGTCACGATCGAGCTTCAACCCCTTCCGAGGGTCACCGGCCAGGTCGTCGACGTTTCGACGGGCGCGCCGCTGACGAGCTTCGAGGTGCAGCTGCGCCAGACGGTCCCCGGTGGCCAGAACAACCTTTCCACGGCCGACCCGTCATCGCGCCTCAAGATCCAGCACCCCGAGGGTCGCTTCGAAATGGTCGTCCCCCGCTCGGGTGACTTCATGGTCGAAGGCATTGGCCGCGGCTACGCCAACACCTCGTCGGAAGTCTTCACGACCACGATGGGGGTGGACGCGCCGGCGATCACCGTCCGCATGACCAAGGGCGGCACGCTCAACGGCCGCATACTCGGAGCCGGCGGTGTGCCCCTCGAGGGCGCCACGGTCGCGACCCATGACAAGGAGTGGTCGGACGACCTCTTCTGGGCTTCGCTGGGCGCTGGTGCCCCGGGCGCCGCGACCGAGACCACGGTCCGGACGGCCGCCGACGGCACCTACTCGATCCCATTCCTGACGCCGGCGACGTACCAGATCGTGGTGCGCCATCGGGACTACGCCCAAGACATCGTGAAGGACCTGTCCGTGACGGAAGGCCAGGTGTCACGCGTCGCTGACTGCACGCTTCCGCTGGGCGCTAGAATCGCCGGCACAGTGATCGGCCCGGGTGGCAACCCGCTCGCGGGCGCCACGGTCAAGATGTTCCCGACCACGCAGAACGCCAAGACCTACACCGCTCAGACGAACAAGAACGGTGAGTACCGGATCAAAAACATCCGCCAAGGCTCCTACAAGATCCACGCGACCAGGCCCCGGACGGCGGCGGACAACCCCTTCCAGGAAAACATCGACCTGAAGAACACCCAGCGCTCGATGACGGTTCAGAACGGAAGCGAGCTCGTCGGCGAGGACTTCAAACTCTCCGACCGATAGTCGCCTGGAGCCGGACGATCCGGCACCGCGAGAAAGAACGGCAGGGTGCGCGCGATCACGAGCGCACCCA
>JBLIHL010000152.1:0-11224 GCA_047635895.1 Paracoccaceae bacterium
GGCTAGTCAAGCCGACGGGCCGCCGCCCATGTCCTTCATCGGACTCGTCGATCACATGAACGTGATTTCAAGGCCGTCCGTGAAGTTCGAGGTCGGGCCCGTGGGGCTCGAGTCGCGGTACCAGGCCTGGAAGTTCCAGGTCTCGCCCGCCGAGACGGAGACGAATCCCATGGGCTGGGGGACCTGCGTGAGGTCGATGGGCAGGGAGATCGTGCCGCCGGCGTTCGCCTGCTGGATCTGACCGCTGCCGACGTAGCGGCCCACGTTGCCAACTGCGCAGAGGTTGCCTGAGCTGCCGCCGGGGTTCATGACGAAGCCCTGGGTCTGGCTCGCGATGAAGAACGCGAAGGCGTTGACGGGAAGCTGCTCGCCGCCAAGCGTGACGTTGTTGTCGGCGACGATGTCGGACCCGATCGCCGAGATCGAGCCTGCCAAGCCCGTGGAGTTGAGGACGGGCATGCAGTAGTTGGTGCCGAGGGTGACGCCGTTGCAGCCGCCGTTGGCGCCGGTCACCATAAGCGTGTAGTCGTTACAGTCCTCGGTAGGGTCGTCGGCCCAGAGTTCGA
The DNA here is from genome assembly GCA_047635895.1 of Paracoccaceae bacterium. GTDB lineage: Bacteria > Planctomycetota > UBA1135 > UBA1135 > Saltatorellus. The sequence continues at coordinate 567 of JBLIHL010000152.1, forward strand.
CCCGGAGAAACACCGTCGTCGGCGTGAGGTTGGGGTTGACATAGACAAGCTGCTCGTCGTCCGTGGCGGAGCCGCCAACGCCAAGGTTCGCGGCACCCGCGGTGCATCCGTCCAGCGCGAAGATATCGATGTCACCGTTGACCGTGGTGAAGAGGACATCCATGGTGAGGGTCGCGCCGCCCGGGACGCAGAATGCGTACCAGTCGTTGTCTCCTTTGGCACACCAGAGGTTGGGGTACGTGCCGTCCGTGAGCGTGACTGCTTCGTTGCAGACATCGTTCTCCTCAAAGTTGTCGTCGTTCGTGGCGGGGCATGGCTCCGTGCGAACGCGGATAGAACCTTGGCCGCTCGCGCCGACCATGCGAGAGCCGACGCGCAGCAGGTATTCTTGACCCACCACTGCGTTAAAGCTCATGCTGGAGAGGCCCATGCAGGACTGCGTGGCGCATCCGAGGAACGACAGGGAGGAGCAGTTCACTCCGTCATAGGCCACGATCCGCGTGTCGAAGTTCGTGTTGGTTCCGCACGTCTCGTAGCGGACCGGTCCGGTCACCGGGGCCATCCACCGGAACCAGAGGTCCTTGCGTGTGGCCACGCCGTTGCAATCTGCGATGCCGCTGGCGGTCGCGCCGGTATTGTCGAAGGCGAAGGAGCTAAAACCTGAGATGGGCGTCGCGTTCGCGCAGTCATCCGCCCCTTGGGCGAAACCTGTCGAGGCGAGCAGGCAGGCCGCACCGAGGAGAGTGAATAATTGCTTCATTGATGGTCGAGAGATGAGAGAAGAGTCGCGTTGTTGTCCGTCGCAGTGGCGCTGCTTTGCACCATCCTGCTGTACATGATCTTTGCATGAATCCAGATCTCTGCCGAAGAAACGGAGTGATCGGGCTCCTCTTAGCTACAAACACCTAGCGAATCAGGTCCTGGAACGCCGTATTTGGCGGCCTCACCGGCATTTTCACGCGGATGAGGAGCATGCGCGCATTTGAGGCGACGCGCCCATTTCATCGAGCGGGTGCCGAAATCGAGGCGTCGTCCTGCGGGGAACGGGCCGCTGGGAGCATGCGCAAGAGCGTGAGCGTGGACTGGGCGAAGGCCTATCGATTCTTGTTGGCAGGCGAGGCAGGGAGCCTGCGCGCGCTAACCGCGGTGGGGACGCCTTCGTTCCACTCAACGTCCACCGTGATTCCGCCGCGTGCACGGAGGCCGTGGACTGAACCGGTCCTCCAGCGCGTTGGGAGAGCGGGCAGGAGCATGAGTGCTCCGGTGTGGCTCTGAACGATCATCTCCGCGATCCCTGCGGTGCCGCCAAAGTTGCCGTCGATCTGGAACGGTGGGTGGTTGTCGAGCAGGTTCGGGTGCGTTGACTTCGACAGCAGGAGCCGCAGGTGCTCACCCGCGGCGTCACCGTCTGCGAGGCGCGCCGACATGTTCATGAGCCAGGCGCGGCTCCAGCCTGTGTGGCCTCCGCCGTTGGCGAGGCGCGTAGCGAGGGACTTCTGGGCGGCGGCGGTAAGTTGGGCGTTGATCGTCGGCCCGAACTGTCGTCCGGGGTGCAGACCGTAGAGATGACTGATGTGCCGATGGCCTGGTTCGGAGTCGGCGACCTCGGAGGACCACTCCATGAGGCGGCCGTCGCTGCCGACTTGGGGGCGAGCGAGGAGCTCGAGCGCGGCCGTAACCTCCGCGAGGATCGGGTCCTCGATCGACTCGGCCTCGGCCATCTCAAGCAGGTTGGTGAAGAGGTCCCAGACGATCTCCTGGTCCATGGTCGCACCCATGGACACGTCCGCGCGCTGGCCGTCGGCGAGCACGTAGGCGTGCTCGGGCGAGCTCGACGGGCCGCTGACGAGCAGGCCCGTCTTCGGGTGCACCGTGAGGTAGTCGAGGAAGAAGCGCGCGGCGCCGGCCATGCGGGGGAACGCGCGCTCGCGGGCGAATTGGGCGTCGCGGCCGAAGGCCCAGTGCTCATAGAGATGCCGCGTGGCCCAGGCGCCCCCAGTCGGCCAGAGGCCCCACACGGTGCGGCCGGTCGGGGCGGTGAACCACCATGCGTCGGTCGTGTGGTGGGCGACCCAGCCGGACGCGCCGTAGAGCTCGCGTGCCGTTCGCTCGCCGCTCGCAGCGATGCCATCGATCAGCTGGAAGAAGGGCTCATGGCATTCGGCCAGGTTCGCGACCTCGGCCGGCCAGTAGTTCATCTGGCAGTTGATGTTGATGTGATAGTCGCTGTTCCACGGCGCTTCCGTGTGCTCGCACCAGAGCCCCTGGAGGTTGGCGGGCATCGTGCCCGGCCTGGAGCAGGAGATGAGCAGGTAGCGACCGTAGTGGAAATAGAGCGCCTCGAGGGCCAGGTCCTCGGCGCCGCCCTGGTAGGCCTTGAGGCGGGCGTCGGTGGGGCGCGATGACGCAGCGTGTCCGCCGAGGTCGAGCGAGCAGCGGTCGTACAAGGCGCGGTGGCTGGTGACGTGTTCGGCACGAGCTTCGCCCTCGGGCCGCTTGATGGCAGCTTTCGGACGCTCTACCGCCGGAGGTGGTGCGTCAAGCTCTGCATAGCTAGTCGACGCGTCGAGGACGATACGCAGCTCATCAGCCCCCCCGAACCAGCCGCCTTCGCCCTCGTGGATCTCCATGGTGGCACCTGGTCCCAGCGCGGTGACGAACGCCACCACGCGGAGTGCCACGCCGCCGTACTTCGGATCATTCTGCGCCTTGTCAACGAGCTCGACGCGCAGGGTTCGGTTGTCGATAGCCCGCCACTGGAGGGCCCTGGTCTCGCCCGGGCGGTCCAGCTGGAGCGTGCCCGTCAGCGCGCCCGGCGCCGACGCTCGGGCGGTGAACCGGAGCCCGTCCTCCACGCTGGCCAGGGTCTCCCGCGTGTAGGTGACGTCGCCCACGGTGTAGCTCGTGGTGGCGATGGCCGTTCGAAGGTCGAGCGAACGTCGGTAGCCGCTGACTTCCGCACCTTCCCCGTGGTCGAATCCGACGGCTAGCTCGCCGAGCGTCTGGTAGGACCGGACCCAGCGGTCGCTCATCAGTTCCTTCTGCGCGAGCGCCTGGCCGGCGACGACCTGACCCTCGAAGAGGAGCTCGCGGATCCTCGGGAGCACGTCGCTCTTGGGCTGGCGGTTCCGCGCGCCCGGACGGCCCGCCCAGACGGTGTCCTCGTTGAGCTGGAGTCGAGCGCTCTTCACGCCCCCGAAGACCATGGCGCCGAGTCGGCCGTTCCCGATGGGCAGCGCCTGGTTCCAGCCGGTGGCCGGCTCGTCGTACCAGAGTTCGTGACTGGCATCCGGGAGGGGAGCGACGATCTGAGTCAGGACCAGGAGAGATGAGAGCAGCATGGTGCTATCGAACGCGAGAAGGGGGCGGTTTGGCAACCGCCCCCTTCTCATTTACCGCAGCCGCTGTGGGTCACGCTATCTGTCGTTCTCTAGTTCTCGGGGGGCCCTTTCCGGCTCAGAAGGCCTCGTCGAAGGCGACTTCGCCGGTCACCGACACCTGGTAGGCGCTCACGCGACGCTCGAAGAAGTTCGAGAGCTCTTGGACGTCCTGGAGCTCCATGAAAGCAAACGGGTTCTTCGAACCGAAGTAGAAGGGCATGCCGAGGTTCGCGAGGCGCTGATCCGCCACGAACTCGAGATAGCTCCGCATGTCTTTCTGGCTGAGACCAGCGACGCCGCCCGACAGAAGGTCCTCGGCGAACTGCATCTCGCAGTCGATGGCTTCCTTGAGCATCTCGACGACCTGCCCCTGCAGTGCCTCGTCGAAGAGCTCCGGGGCCTCTTGGCGCACCGTCTTGACGACCTCGAACGCGAACGCCATGTGGCAGCTCTCGTCGCGGAACACCCAGTTCGTACCCGAGGCGAGGCCGTTGAGGAGGCCTTTGCTCCGCAGGAAGTAAACGTACGCGAACGCCGCGAAGAAGAAGAGACCCTCGATGCAGCATGCGAAGCAGATGAGGTTCAGCAGGAACCTGCGCTTCTCCTCGGGCGTGTGGCACGCCTCGAGGGTGTCGACGGTGTCCATCCACTTGAAGCAGAACTCACCCTTACGCCGGATGGACGGGATGTTCTGGATCGCGGAGAACGCTTCCTCTCGCTCCTCGAGGTCCGGGATGTAGGTGTCGAGCAGCGTCAGGTAGAACTGGACGTGCAGGGCTTCCTCGTACAGCTGGCGCGACAGGTACATCCGCGCCTCTGGCGAGTTGATGTGCTTGTACAGCGACAGCACGAGGTTGTTCGAGACGATGGAGTCGCCGGTCGCGAAGAAGGCGACAAGTCGGTTCACCAGGTGGCGTTCGGCAGGCTCAAGCCGCTTCTGCAGATCGACGGTGTCGGTGCTGAAGTCGACCTCCTCGACGGTCCAGGTGTTCTTGATCGCATCCTTATACATGTCGAAGAACACGGGGTACTTCATCGGACGCAGGGTCAGGTCGAATCCGGGGTCTAGAATCATGGTCTCGGGTCCGTCTGTGCCTTGCGGCTGGCCCTTGAGGGGGGCCTTGAGGAAGTGAGCGGGCGGCGGGGTGTGCGGAGTGGGCACGGGACGCGGCGCGAAGGGGTTGACCCTTCGCGCCGCTCGTCACATCAGTTGCAGGATTCGCAGCTCTCGGGGTTCTCGAGAGAGCATGCAACGGCTTCGGCGTCGGTCACGTCGACCACTGCGGCGGTGGCACCGTCCGACTGACGGATGCGCGTCGCGGGGCGAGAGCGCAGGTAGTACGTCGTCTTGAGGCCCTTCTTCCAGGCGTACAGGTACATGCTGCTCAGCTTGCCGATCGTCGGGCTGGCCATGAAGAGGTTCAGCGACTGGCTCTGGTCGATGAAGGGACCGCGCGCGGCGCCCATCTCGATCAGTGCTTTCTGCGGCACTTCCCATGCCGTCCGGTACAGCTCGCGGACTTCCGCCGGAAGCTCGCCGATGTCCTGGATCGAACCCTCAGCCTTCTTGATGCGTGAGCGCATGGACTCGGTCCACATGCCCCGCTCTTTCAGCTCGTTGACGAGGTAGTTGTTGATCTGCAGGAAATCGCCGGAGAGCGTCTCGCGCTTGAACAGGTTCGAAACCTGCGGCTCGATGCACTCGTAGCAGCCCGCGATGCTCGCGATCGTAGCGGTCGGAGCGATGGCGATGACGAGCGAGTTGCGGAGTCCCGTCTTCGCGATCATCTCCTTCACCTCGGCCCATTCTTCCTTGAGCGTCGGCTCGACGCCCCAGAGGTCGAACTGAAGCTTGCCGTCGGCCGCCCACGTGTCGTCGAAGGCCCTGTGCGCGCCATGTTCGGCGGCCAGCTTCGCGGACGTACGCATCGCGTTCAAGTAGAGGTGCTCCTGGATGCGCGCGGTCAGCTCCTGTGCCTCGGGCGCGTCGAAGGCGATGCGCATTTGGAACAGGACGTCCTGGAGACCCATGCAGCCGAGGCCCACAGGGCGCCAGCGACTGTTCGACGCGGCCGCGTCCTCGGTCGGGTAGAAGTTGATGTCGATCACGCGATCGAGGTACTTCACCGCCGTGCGAACGACCTTGCCGAGGGCTTCATAGTCGAAGCTCTTGGAGCCGTCGTCCGCCGTGCGCACGAACTTGCTGAGGTTGACCGATCCGAGGTTGCAGACGGCGGTCTCGTCCTTGGACGTGACCTCCAGGATCTCAGTGCACAGGTTGGACAGGTGCACGACGTTGCCGGGCTTCTTGGCCTGGTTGCAGCGCGCGTTACTCGTGTCCTTCCACGTCATCCAGCCGTTGCCGGTCTGGGCGAGCGTGCGCATCATTCGCGAGTACAGATCTCGCGCCTTGACCTGGCGTTCGAATTCGCCGCGCTCTTCCGCCGCGGTGTAGAGCTCCTCGAATTCGTCGCCGAAGGTGTCGGTGAAGCGCGGCTGCTTCTTCGGGTCGAAGAGCGACCACATCCCGTCGGCCTCAACGCGCTTCATGAACAGGTCGGAGACCCAGTTCGCGAGGTTGAGGTTGTGGGTACGACGCGCCTCGTCACCGGTGTTGTCGCGGAGCTCCAGGAACTCCTCGATGTCGGCGTGCCAGGTTTCCAGGTACACGCACGCTGCGCCCTTGCGGCGCCCGCCCTGGTTGACGGCGGCCACGGAGCTATCGAGGGTCTTGAGCCACGGAACGATGCCGTTGGACTCGCCGTTCGTGCCACGGATGAGGGAGCCACGGCTGCGGACGCGGTGGTACGCCACTCCAATTCCGCCGGCGAACTTGCTGAGTCGCGCGATGTCCTGGTAGCGGTCGTAGATGGACTCGAGATCGTCCTGGGGGCTGTCCAGGAGGTAGCACGAGCTGAGCTGCTGATGCTCCGTACCTGCGTTGAAGAGCGTCGGGGAGCTCGGGAGGTAACGCAGCGACGAGATCAGTCGGTAGAAGTCCCGCGCCTCACCCGGCGTCTCGGCCAGGCCGCATGCCACGCGCATGAAGAAGTACTGGGGCGTCTCCGTGACCTTGCGGGTCTCGGGGTGCTTGAGCAGGTAGCGGTCGTAGACCGTCCGGAGCCCGAAGTACTCGAAGAGGTGGGAGCGGTCCGCCTCGATCGTGTCGTTGAGCTTCCGGGCGTTCTTGGCCACGAACGCTGCGGTGCGTTCGTTGATGATGCCCATGTCAGCGCCGACCTTGATCGACTGGCTGAACGAATGGATCTCCTGGGCCTGGACTTCCTTGTCGATGTAGGTCGCCAGGAGGCGCGCCGCCAGCTTGCTGTACTGGGGCTCCTCAGCGGTCAGAGAGGCCGCCGTCTGGATCGATAGGCGGTCGAGCTCGGCCGTGGTGGCGCCGTCGTAGAGGCCACTGATCGTGCGGGTGGCGATTCGCATCGCGTCCACACTGCCGAGGCCTTCAGCGGACCGGCTGACGGCCTTGACGATCTTGTTGAGGTCAACGAGCTGGAGTTGCCCGCTGCGCTTCTGAACCTTCATGCCCGGGGCATTGTCGGCGTCATTGGCGAACGATTCTCTACCACCGGAGTCGGAGGCTGAGGAGGGGGGGGTGATGGTTCCGGTCGGGCTTGCGACCGGAGCGTCAGCGTGGGTGCGGTCCATGCTTGGCTTCGAGTGGCGGGTAGGGGGTGCGGTTGGCGACGAGAGAGAGAGAGAGAGAGAGAGAGAGAGGAGTCGAGCCCGATTCCGCCTACCCCGCCATCGGGGAGCGCTGAGCCAAGGCAGTGACTGAACCCGGAGTGGATCCAGGAGATGGATCCAGGAAGCGGATACAGCCGATCGTCGGCACCTGAAGGAGCGGCCTGCTCAGGTGCGTTTTGCTTTCAGGTGGGCAGCTCGGAGGCAGCCCTGAGTGGACTGACTGGCGAGCCGTTCCGGCCCAGGAGGAGCCCAGGAGGACCCCAGAGGGGAGCGGAGATGTCTGCTTCGTCTTGGAGGTACAAGATCTATGCGCTGTTGTTGCCGTAACCCCCAACATGTTGGGGCCACGGCTTCCAACCAGAGTATCAGAGCGAGGCACGCCGGACAACCCCGGAACTACACGGAGTAGTGGTTTTTAGCCCATCTGCGTGGTTCGGCCACAAGATGTTGGGGTAGACCTCTTCCCATGGATGCAAGCAGGTCTAGGCGCCTCTATTCAGGGCTCCAGGTGCCATTCAGCTCTCAAGAGGCCGATGGCTCCGAGGTGGTAGGACACGTGAAATAGGTGCCCTTCGAGGAAGACCATACGAGAGACGAGGGTCGATCGGAAGGCCGCGTGGACCTCGACAAGGGGCGGCTTCTCCAAGTCGGCATCCGTCAGAGACTTGAGCGCGATCAGTAGCTTCAAGGACAGCCGATTCAGTTCGGTGATCAGGCCTTGAACCCCAGGTTCTTCATAGGAAGCTGCTTCCGGGGAGGGGCTTGAGCCCCGCCGAATCGCACCGTTTTGGACCTCGGGCACGAGCTCCATCGAGCCAGGCCCGAGGGCGATCGCTTCGGCCGTGCTCGCGATGGCCTCGGCGATGTGGCAGGCGTGCCAGCCAATGGGTGGGCGCCCCCCAAGGGGCCTCCACGCGAGCTCTTCGGTCAGGCCGTTACGGAGGGCTCGCTCGAGCACGCGGTAGCGGTGTTCGAGCTGCCGGACGATGAACTCGTGGATCATCGCCCCATTGGACCCTACAGGCCGGGCAGCCCGCTACCTCGTGCCGGTGAGGCGGGCGTAGCGGTAGTAGACCTCCATGCACAGCACCATGGCAGCCGTGGAGTAGACGCGGCCGCCCTGGGGCCCCCAGGGGCCCGCTGGATCCCACGAGCCCTCCGCGGAGCCGTCGCTGCGCTGTGAGTCGATCACGGCGCTCTTCAACGCATGATTCCACTCCTTCCAGTGGCGCCCGCCCATCTGGAACATCGCGTAGCTGCCGTAATACCAGTAGTACATGTCGCAGTCGCCAGCCTCTGGGTTCCAGCGCGGCAGGGACTGGAGCAGCAGATCGGCCTGGGTCTCCATGATGGGGGAGGTCGCCGGGGTCTGCCCGAGGAAGAAGCGGCCCAGCAGGCCGACGGCCGTGAGCGCTTCGCCGCGCTCCGGCGAGAACTGGTCGTTGATACCCGGTACGCGCGAGCTACGGCTGCCACGCTCGGTGTAGCCCACTCGGCCGGTGCCAGGGTCAGTCATCTCGTCGAGCCAGAGGAGCGTCGCTTGGTACGCCTCCTGGTCCACGTCGAGCCCGCAGTCCTGGGCGGCTTTCATGGCGAAGATGGCCCACCCGGTGACGGACGTGTCGGTGTCGCCGGAGGGCGGCGGCTGGTAGCCCCAGACCCCGTAGGGCTGGCGATGCCGCGACACGTAATTGATCGCCTTCTGGGCTCGCTGCTTGAGAATAATTGAACGGTCGACGCGGTAGATCTCACACAGGCTCAGGGTGCTGAGAATGTGGTCGTAGATGTAGCTCTGTCCGACCGCTTCGCCGATGAGCCCCGTCTCGTGATCCTGGGACCGCGACAGGAACTTGGCGCCCTGGGCGACCACGTCCCGGTACTTGCCGCGGGTGAGCGAGTGCCCATCACCGAGGAAGGCGAGGAGGGCAAAGCCGGTCAGGCCGACGTCGTGATTCGGGTCACCGGCGCCCGTCGTGCGGTCACCGGACGGATCGTGGAGCATGAAGTCATCGGCGTTCCAGCGACCGTCAGCGTCCTGGTGATCGGCCAGCCATTGGAGGCCCTTGTCGACCGCGACGTAGGTCTTGCTCGTGCCTCCGGAGCGCCCTGGGCCTGAGCCGAAGTCGCCGCCTCCTGGGGGGCCGCCAATGCCGAGCACGCCGCTCTCTCCCACGTGGTCGAAGGGACTATTGCTCTGCACGTTCGATGGCATCGTGGCCTCCGACAAATGACTGGCGTCCTCCGTCGACTCGGAGGCCGTGAAGTCCTCGATGACGGGGTCGTCCTGGACGTCCTCGGTCTCAAGCACGTCGGGCTCCTCCGGGAGCACCTCGGGCTCCGGCTCCTCGGGTGGTGGATCGATGGTCGCGGTGATGTACTGCTCTGGGGTGGGTTCGAAGACGCTCCAGGGGATGGCTGCCACGATGAGGAATAGTACGAAGTGCAGGCCACCGGACAGGAGCAGCCAGGGGGCGCGCTGCATCCACTCGTAGAGAGCGTCGTGGAAGCTCTCTTCTTCTTCCCACGACCCCGGGAGCGTGCTGATGACGACGTTGCTTGATGTGGTGGTTTCCATGTCCTGCTGTTGGCTTGAGGGTTCGGTGCGGGCACACCTTCTCCCTGTGATTCATCGGTGTTCGGAGCGCTCACTCCGCGGCGCAGGCTGCTCTCGCAGACCTCCGCCATCCTCCTCCCAGCACTCATGGGTGCCCGGGCCGTCCGCACTCCGCGGACATGTAATGGAACGGTGGTGGGCGACCACGGTTCAGGTCCCCTGGTGAATCGGGCGGGGAATCGAGCGGCCCATTCAGCCGGCGCAGGGGCTACGAAAAAAGCGCTCGCCCCGGCAGGTAGCCGGGGCGAGCGCTCTCACTTGGAAGCGATCTGGTCGCTCGCTATCGAGCGCCGAGGACCTTCGCGTAGCGGAAGTAAACCTCGAGGCAGAGCACCATGGTCGCGGTCGAGTAGACCCGGCCGCCGGCGTAGCCCCACGGGCCCACCGGGTCCCAGGAACCCTTGAACGAAGTGCCACCGTCGGTCCGCTGGCTCTCCACCACGGCGGGCTTCATGGCCTTGTTCCACTCTTTCCAGTACTTGCCGCCCATCTGGAACATGGCGTAGCTGCCGTAGTACCAGTAGTACATGTCACAGCCGAACTTCTCCGGCTCCCACTTCGGAAGGCGACGGAGGATGAGCTCCGCGTGGTCCTTCATGATGGGGTTGTCGTCAGGGTTCTGGCCCAGGAAGAAGCGGCAGAGAAGACCCACAGCAGTGAGTGCCTCACCCGAGTCGGTCGGGTACTGCTCCTGGTTCATGCCGGCGACGCGGGACGAGGGTGAACCGCGCTCCGTGTAGCCAACCCGGCCCGTGCCTTCGTCCGTCATCTCGTCGAAGAACTGGATCGCCGCGACGTAGGCCTCGTTGTCGATCTTGAGCTTGCCTTCCTCGGCCGACTTCATGGCGAAGATCATCCATCCGGTCACGGACGTATCGCTGTCGCCATCGGGCGGGACAGCGTAGCGCCAGGCACCGTACGGATTACGCGCGCGGCTGATGTAGTTGATCGCCTTCTGC
>JBLIHL010000153.1:0-11221 GCA_047635895.1 Paracoccaceae bacterium
CCCCACCGCCGCCTCCACCGAAGCGACCAGGTGGCCGCTCGCGATGCAGTCGCGGGCCGCTTCCAGGTCCGGCTGGAGGTAGCGGTCGCCTTCCAGCGGCTCGACCGTCTCGCGGATCGCGGAGTAGGCCGCTTCGGCGCCGCGGCCCGCCCGCAGGTCCTTGGTGAACTCGCGGGCTTGGGCACCGCAGACCAGCTCGATGCCGAGGCCGGCCTCGACGTTGTCCAGGATCATGCGCGCCTTGCGCGCCGCCGTCACGCCCATGGAGACGTGGTCTTCCTGGTTCGCGCTCGTCGGGATCGTGTCGACCGACGCGGGGTGAGCGTAGACCTTGTTCTCCGACGCGATGGCGGCCGCGGCGTACTGGGCGATCATCAGGCCCGAGTGCAGGCCTGGCTTGGGTGACAGGAAAGCCGGCAGGCCCGAAAGGTCGGGGTTCACCAGCTGCTCCACGCGTCGCTCGCTGACGTTCGCGAGGGTGCACATGCTTAGCCCGAGGTAGTCGAGGATCATCGAGAGGGGCTGGCCGTGGAAGAGGCCCGCGCTGAAAACCTCGCCCGTTTCCGGCACGACGAGTGGGTTGTCCGTCACGGCGTTGAGCTCGCCTCCGAGAACGTCAGTAACGTGCGCAAGGCTCGTCTTGAAGGCTCCGTGGATCTGGGGAACGCAGCGCAGGGAGTACGGATCCTGGACGCGGTCGCAGTCCACGTGGCTCGCGAGGACCTCGGAGTGTGCGAGGCACGCGCGAACGTTCGCGGCGGTCCGGCGCTGCCCCTCGTTGTTCTTGAGCTGCGCAAGCAGATCCTGGAACGGCCGGATGCTGCCCTTCAGCGCTTCAATCGCCAGGGATGCGATGGCGTCCGCGGACTTCGACAGGTTCGTCGCGCGCAGGACGCTGCAGATCGCCGAGGCCTTCATGATCTCGGTGCCGTTGATCAGCGCGAGGCCTTCCTTGGCCTGGAGAACGAGCGGCGCGAGGCCCGCCTTGTCGAGCGCGGCCCGCGCCTCCATTGGCGCGGAAACCGAGCCATCAGCGGAGACGATCTGTGCACGTCCAAAGCCCATCATGGCGGCGGCCATGTGCGAGAGCGGAGCGAGGTCACCGCTCGCCCCCACCGATCCCTGCTGGGGCACCACCGGAACGAAGCCCTGGTTGAAGACGTTCGCGAGGTGATCGACCAGCACTCGACGAACTCCCGAGACGCCGCGCAGGAGGCTGTTCAGCCGCAGCACCTGGGCGATCCGAACCTCGCGCACCGGCATCGCATCTCCGACGCCCACGCAGTGCGACACGATGAGGTTGTGCTGTAGCTCGACGAGGTCCTCGCGCGGCACTGCGACGTTCTTCAGCTTGCCGAAGCCCGTCGTCAGCCCGTAAACGACGTCGCCCGCATCGACGTGGGCCTGAACCATGGCCCGGGACGCCTCGATGCCAGGATAGACCGACGGTTCGATCTCGACCCCCAGGCTGCGGCTGCCCGGAAGCGGCCTCAGGAGCGGAAGGAAGTCCTCGAGCTGGAGCGAGGTGCCGTTAAGGCGAAGTATGGGAAGGGACGTGTCGGCTGGGTTATTCACCGCAGGAGGATAGCCTTAGAAAGGCGCTGCGGCCGACAAATCCGGGGCGTGATGGCGCGGTATTGGTGCCGGCGAGGGCGCCCTTCCCGGACGACCCACTTAGACCCAGTTACGGGAAGGCTCTCCGGGAATGCTCTCACGGGAAGACGACCCGGGTTCGTCAGCGCGCCCTGGGGGCGTAGGCCTCGGGAGCGATCTCATGGGCCTTGAGTGCGCGGCTGCGCTCGTCCTCGGTTTGACCCTGGACGGCTCCCCCAGGGAGACTCCCCTCGACAACCGCGGGCTCCGTGCCGATCTGGATCACCTGGCGCGGAATCACCTCGGCACCCCGCCACTTTGCCCGAACGTCCCAGTGCCCCGTGGGAAGGTCCTCCAGGAGAAGCGGCATGCCGGGACGAAGCATGAATGGATCCGCCGGCTTCCCGTTGATCATGACCTCTACCGGAAGCCCCTGGAATCGCCCCGGGAGCTCAACCTCGAGCGTACCGGCGTCCTCCTCAATCTTCTTCAGCTGAATGAACAGGCTTTGCTCACCCGGAGCAATGACCGTAACGCCGCGCTTCTTGCCGTCTCGACTCGTCGCGGTGGCGTAGTAGGTCGTGATCAGGCCCGGCAGGTTGGTGAAGAAGAACTGGCCCTTGGCGTCCGTGACCGTCTCGCTGTACGCCGCGGGGACGGTGGGGACCACCATCTCCATCGCGAAGTACGGCCCCTTCTGCTTCATCGCCCTCGAGGTGGCCTGCGAACGATCCGATGCCTCGATCTCAACCCGTGCTCCGCCCGCCGGCTCGCCGTCGTCCATGACGACGCCCTGGAAGGTCGGTGCTGGCTTCAGATCAATCGCCACGGCGTTCGCCCGCCCCGGATGGATCCGAACGTTCTTCGACTCGGGGCTGGGGACCGCGCCGCGGTGAAACAAGCGCACGCTGACTGACCCCTGGGGCAGCATCTTGACCACGGCCGACCCGCCGGCAGGAATCTTGACCGGATTGACCTCATGCCAAGGGAAGCTGCGCCCGTCGCTCCTCCGGCCGGGACCCGACGCAGGCATGAGATACGCAAGCGAGGCCTCCGCGGCTCCCACGGAGCGATTGACGCTGATCTGCAGATCGCCGCCCTTCTCCAGGAAGATCACGAAGTTCTTCGGGATCACCGTCTGGCGATACCCGACGCCGACGTTCTGGCTGCTGCGCGCGTAGCCCTCCTTTTGAACCGTGACGTGGGCCGAGCCGCCGGGCACACCGCTGAAGGTGAACTCTCCGTCCTGATTCGTGAACGTGAGCTTTCCGTCCAAGCGAACTTCGGCGCCTTCGACCACGGCCGCCTTCTCGTCCTTGACGGTGCCCGAGATGAAGGACGTACCCGAGAAGCTGATGTGAAAATCACGCTGGGTCCGCGAGGTCAGCGCCACCTCGCGCTCGACCGTTTGGCCATCGGCCGTCGTGATCCGCACGACCGAAATACCCGGCAGCAGGTTGCTGGCGCCGAAGCGCCCGCGCCCATCCGTCTGGAGAGCTCGTCCCTCGTTCGGACCGTAGAGGAAGTCGACCGTCGCCCCGACGGAGCGCCCACCCGCACCGAGGACCGATCCTTTCAAGCCGGCGGTGGCCCCCCACTTGATCGGCTGCGCGCCCTCTGGGATCTCGACGCGGCCATCGATCGCCAGGCTCAACTCGAGCTCCAGCGGCCAGATCACCGTCGAGCCCACGTTGTCTCCGCCGAAGGATTGGGCTCCGCGCTCGTCGGGCACTGGGTCCACTGCCACGAGGTCACGGTCATTCCCCCCAGCCTCCGAGGTGCGCGGTTCGGACGCATTCGGACCCGAGGTGGTCACTATCGTCATCGAGGGCTGATCTGCAGCGACATCGGCGCCGCGCAGGAAGGGCCCGTGAACCATCAGGTAGGCCCCGATTCCTAGCCCGGCCGTCAGGACGAGAAAGACGATGTTGCGGATGGAATTCATGGAGGTGGAGTCAGGCGGCAACCTAGGTGCCAGTCCGCACGAGTCTTCAGCCTGAAAAGCCCATCGCCGGCGGGGGGACTACCCCTGGGCCACGCAAAGGTTACCAGGACGCTGCATGGCTGCACGGGCGACGCATCACGTACCCGAAACTTCCCCTTTCCTGCGATCCCAGCTGCGGCGGGTCATGGACGCGACCCAGGCGATGGGCCGCTCTGAAGGCGGCTGGGCCGGGGTGAGCGCCTCGACGCCCCCAGAATCAGTGTGGGGCTCAGGGGGGTGCTCACCGTGGGGCTCACCGTGGGGCTCGACCTGAAACTCGGCCTTCCGGAGCGCGGCGATCGAGCGGACGTTGCCAGCCTTGACCTGGGCCGTCAAGGCGCGGGCTCCACAGCGCCCGAACCCAGCCTCCACAAGGAGCTCCACCGCATCGGACCCGTGACCTCTCCCGTGAAACTCCTTGCCGAGCCAATAGCCAAGGTCCCCCACCCCCGGATGTCCGTCAAACCTCAGGGTCCCTTCCCCGATGACCTGCCCGTCGGCAACACGCTCGAGAATGAACACGTACACGGGCTCCGCAGGCGTATGGAGGCGCCAGGAAACATAGCGGTCCACCAGGTCCACCAGATGCTCGGGCCCGTCCCAGCAGATCCAATCCGTAACCTCAGGCTGACGGTGAACGTGCGGAAACAGACGTGCGGCATCGCTCGCCGTCGAAGGCCGAAGGCGGGTTTTCTCCGTCGTGAGCACGAAGGGCTCCGCCCAGGTCTGGGACGCGGGGTCCCCTGGCGTGAAGCTCTCTCCTTCTGAACCGCTCATCACGACATGAAACCAGGCGTGGTGGTAGTCGCGGCCCTCCTTTCGCCCATAATGGTGAGCATGCCCCGTAAGAGCAGCCACGGCGGCATTCGAATCCCACGCAGCGTGTTCTCGTCCGCTGGCTGGCTCATCGCCGGAAGACTGGTTGGCGCCGCGTGCACCTTCGCGACGCTTCTGCTGCTGGCGAAGGCGCTCGACGGCCCTGACTTCGGGCGCCTGACGTTCTGGATCTCGGCGTTTCTCGTGCTGGATGGGGTCGTCGACTTCGGCAGCGGCGCCACCGCGCTGCAGCGCATCTCTGCCAACCCGAACGAGACTGGAGCCGTGCTCCGCACCGCCCGGCGCGCCCGCATGGGCATGGCGCTCCTCGTCGTCTTCGCCGTGACGGCCACGGGCTTCGCCATCGAGGGCGACGACGCCCCGTTCCTCGCGGTGGCGGCGCTCTACCAGCTCAGCCACGTTCTTGAGCTTTCCACGCTCGGCTGGCGCGATCGGATCGCCTGGAAGTCGCCGGTCCTCGTCCGCGCGAGCGCCGCGCTGTGCAGCCTCCTCGGCGTGCTCTTGCTCCTCCAGCTGGGCGAACGTCGTCCGCTCGCCTACCTCGTGGCCATCGCCTTCGGCAGCACGCTGGGAAACCTCGCCCTGCACCACTTCGGGCGCCACGGGCTGCCGAGCACGCGCGGCGTGACCCCCGCCCCCCTGCGACCATTTCTCGTCGCCTCGATCCCCATGGGCGCCGCCGCGGTGTGCCAGCAGCTCTACTTCCACGTCGACAACGTCTTCGTGCGATCGACGGCTGGCGATGAGGCCGTTGGGCATTACGGCGTGGCCGTACGATTCATGAGCCTCTCGATCATGGGCGGCGTGTTCGCGGCGGCCGCGGCCCAGCCGTGGCTCACGCGAGCTCACATGCGCGGCGAGCTCCTGGGCGCTACGCTTCGGCTCACGGGAATGAGCGCCGTCCTGGGCACCCTGATCGCGGCCGTAGCGTTTCCTCTGCGTTCTGATCTCCTCGCCCTCGTCGGCGAAGAGTTCCGCGTCGCTGCGCCCTCCTTTGGCTGGCTCCTCGGCGCCGGCATCGCCGTTCATCTCGGCGCACCGCTCCTGACCGCCGTCGTCGCCGCAGGCCGCGGCCGTTCGGTGCTGGTGGCCGCGGCCACGGGGCTGCTTCTCAACGTCGCCGGCAACGCCTGGCTGGTGCCGAGTCTCGGAATGGAAGGCGCTGCCATTGCCACGCTCGCCACCGAGTGCTGGATTGTCGCAATGGCCTTCATCGCGCTTCTACGCGCCCAGCGACTCGGCCCCCCTGAGCCCACGGAGTCGGGCGGTACAGAATTGAGCCCGGCAGCGTCTGGTTCCTGACGCGAAACGGCCGCGGCGGACGGGCTCCGCTTAAGCTAGGGGCATGGTTCCACCACGTGTCCGACTTCGCCCGGCCTCTCTCCTCGCCCTTGCCGTGGTCGCGCTTTCCACGGCTGCGTTCGGCCAGAAGACCACGCAGCTCTTCAATGGTTCGAGTCTCGCTGGCTGGTCCGGGGACGAGAACTACTGGTCGGTCGAGGACGGAGTCATCCTCGGACGATCGACGCCTGAGCACCCTCTGGAGAAGACGACTTACCTGACCTTCACGGACGGGGAATACCGCGATTTTGATCTCTCCGTCGAGTTCAAGATCGATGGGAAGGGCGGCAACTCGGGCCTGCAGTTCCGCAGCCTCACCCAGGACGACCACCAGATCGTGGGCTACCAGGCGGACCTCGACTTCGCGCGCGACTGGACCGGCGGCTTGTACGAACAGGGCGGGCGCGGCGTGATCGTGCGGCGGGGCCTGCGCATGCTCCAGAACAGCAAGAACACCGCGTACGAGCTCCTTGGCGACCTGCAAGAACTCTCCAAGCTCGGGGCCCCGGGCGAATGGCACACCTACCGCGTCCGCGCGCTCGGAACCCGGATTCAGCTCTGGATCGACGAAACGCTCACCTGTGACTACGACGATCGGGAAGCGCGTTTCCACGGCGGCGCGTTGGCGTTCCAGCTTCACCAGGGCCCACCGATGGAGATTCGCTATCGGAACATTCAGATCGAAGCTCTTGATGCGCCGGAGGTCCCGCAGTCGCAGTTCGATACCGCGAAGTGGATCTGGACCCCTGAGGGGGCCCGCGACGCGCAGGTCGTCCGCTTCGAACGCAGGGTGCAGGCCAAGGGAAAGGTGAAGGTCGCGAGCGCCACCCTCCACGCAACCTGCGACGACGGCGTCGAGATTTCGATCAACGACTTTGTCTTTGCGGGTGGAGCCCAGTGGTCTGCGCCGTTCTCCGTGAAGCTTCCGCCCCGGCTGGTGACGATGCTCAACTCTGGCAAGCCGGCCGCCATGCGCGCCGAGTGCTGGAACTCCGATGGACAGGCTGCCCTAATCGCGCGCCTGGAGATCGTCTACGAGGATGGGAGCGTCGAATCCGTTGAGACCGATCGCTGGTGGACGACGATCGTGGACGGCGAAAGCGTCGCCGCGCAGGAGCTGGGTCCTATCGGCATGGAGCCGTGGGGCGTTCCGGAGGACGAGAGCAGCGGCGTACCCGATCTTCCGCTGGCCGCTTCCAAATTCGAGGTCCAACCCGGCTACCGGGTCGAAGAGATCATGCGAGTTCCGCGGGCCTATGGGTCCTGGGTCGCCCTGACCGTTGATGATCAAGGCCGCATCATCGCGGCGGCTGAAGCCGAACACGGCCTGTTCCGTGTCACCCTGCGGGACGGCGAGTACCCGAGCGTCGAGCCCCTCGGGATCGAAATCACGGGTGCCCAGGGCCTGCTCGCCCTCGGCACGGATCTGTACATCGTGCAGAACGTGTTCGAGGGGAACGAAAACGGCCTCTACCGCGCGCGAGATGCGGATGCGGACGGCCGCTATGAAGAGCTGACGTTCCTCAAGAAGCTCGACGGGTCGGGCGAGCATGGTCCCCACGCCGTCCACCTTGCCCCGGACGGCGCGCACCTCGAGGTCATTGCTGGCAATGCGACGGCGCTTCCGGGTGGAGTCGAGCGCTTCCACGTCGCCCCCAACTGGGAGGACGACCAGCTCCTGCCGAGCCTCCCTGACACGTTCGGGCACGGCAACCAGATGCACGACCACGGTGGCTGGCTCGCCCGCTGCGACCTGAACGGGGAGCACTGGGAGATCCTCACGAGCGGAATCCGCAACTCGTACGACTTCGCGTACGACCGGACGGGTCAGCGCTTCGCCTACGACGCGGATATGGAATGGGACATGGGCGCGCCTTGGTACCGAGCGCCCCGCGTACTGCACATAGCGCCCGGCGTAGAGTTCGGCTGGCGCCGCGGCTCGGGCAAGATCATGGAGACCGAGCCGGACACGCTGCCCTCCGTGGGGCAGACCGGCCCTTCGTCCCCGGTCGGGATACTGCATGGCAAGGACAGCTCCTTCCCAGGCGCCATGGGGAACACGCTCCTCGTGGGCGATTGGATCCGCGGGATCATCTACAGCGTTCCGATGGCCGCCGAGGGCGATACGTTCCGCGGGGATCCGAAGCCCTTCATCAGCGGGCGCCCGCTGCCCATCACGGACATGGAGTGGCTTCGCGATGGATCGATGGCGATCGTGACGGGTGGGCGCGGGCGCCGCTCAGCGCTCTACCGCGTGGCCGCCGTGGAGCCTCGCCCAATGCAGCCTGAAGGCCAGGCGCACGAGTTCGCGGTAACGGCCCCAGCGCCCGGACTCCTCGCAGCCCAGCAGCGCCGGGCCAGCCTTGAGCTTGATCCGGACCTCGCCACGTGGGCGCCCAAGGCCCTCGCAGCGGACGACCCCGCGGACCGAGCCATCGGCTGGCTTGCCCTTGCGCGGGTCGGTGGACCGTCATGGCAAGCGCCGCTGCTCGCCCGCCTGATCCAGCTCGACGCCCCCCTCGGGCTCCCCGCGCTCCGGTCCATCGAACTCAGCATGGCCCGCGCGGGCGCACCCGCGGCCGATCTTGCCACGGCTCTGCGTGAGCGCCTCGAGGCCGAGCTCCCCCAGCACGACGCACCGATCCCCCACGACGTCAAGCTGACCAAGCTGCTCGTGTTCCTGGGATCCGATCGCGCCCCCGCCTTTGCGGTCCCGAGGATGCTCAGCGCCACAACCCAGGAGCGCGCACTCGATCTCGCCATGCCGCTCCGCCTCGCGAAGGCGGGCTGGACACCCGAGCTCGCGAACGCCTACCTCGACTTCCTACACGTCGACGCGCGCGCTTTCCTCGGCGGGTTCAGCATCGAGGGCTACCTGAATCGAATCCGAGAAGCAGCGCTTGAGGGTGCGGGAGCGGCCCTCAACGGGCTGTACGAACCGCCGACTCTCCCTGAGTCGAGCGTGCCCGCGTACGAGATGGAATCGCCGTCCTTCGTGGAGCAGTGGTCACTGCGCAAGCTGGCCCCCGTCTTCCCTTTGGTTCCCAAGGCAAGCGACCGGGCACTGGGTGAACGAGCCTTCCGGCGGGCAGGATGCTATGCGTGCCACCGGGTCGGTGAAGAAGGCGGCGGAACCGGGCCGGACCTCACGGACGCCGGAGGCCGCTTCACCGCGCGCGACCTCTTGATCGCGATCATCGAGCCATCCCGCGACGTCTCCGACCAGTACCGCGACACCGAGGTTTGGACCCAGGACTCCCAGGTCTACGTGGGGCGCCTGGTCGACCAAGACGGCGACTGGACCTCTCTGCAGATGCCGCCCTCCGAGCCCGGCGGCCTCGACGGCGAGCTCGTCGACATCCCGGCCGAGGACATCAAGCTCGTCCGCGCGCACCCGACGTCACGCATGCCGAGCGGCATGCTGGACGGGCTGCAGTCACCCGAGATCACCGAGTTGCTGGCGTGGCTCCTGGACGAAAAGAGCCGCGCACCGAACCCCGTGCGGTGACTCTAGCCGAGACCTGGATCCCATCAACCCGGTTCGCGGGCGGGCTGCTCGCTTCGCCACTTCGCAAGATCTGCGCTGTAGCGACCGAGGTGAAAATCCACGAGCACGCGCCAGCGCTCGCGGCTCCAGATCGGCGCGCGCGTCAGCACGCGAATGGCTCCGTAGTAACGGGCGAGGGCCGGATCCTGGATCCGGTTCTCGTTCGACTCCAGGCTCCGCCGATAGCCAGCGGGCAGGCTGCGACGTAGGTGACCCGGGCGCCAGAAGCGCCCGAGTTCGTCCAGCTTGTGCCGGAAGATCGGTGCTTCGTTGGCGTTCGTGAGCGGCAGGCGCGCGAGCAGCGGATCGCCCAGGCCGAAGATGTCGACCAGGTGCAGCTCGAGCGGAACCGTGAAGCCCAGGAGTCCAACCTGGGTCTGGTTCTGAACACGCTCACCGGCTTCCAGCCGCTCGCGCGCCTGCCCTGCAGGGGGGTAAGGATCCCCATCGGCGAAGCGGCCCCAGCCAGGATGCCCCTTCGAAGCAAGCCCGGTATAGGCGTAGTAGACCGTGCGCTCATCCGTGATCCCGCTCGGATCGCCCGCTTCCAGGAATGCAAGTGCGCCGGGTCGTGGACCCCAGGAGCTACGCCCATGGAAGGTCGCCACCGCCGCCGTCGCCACCGCCGCGACTCCCAAGACGCGCCAGTCCAATCGCATGCGCACGATCAGGAAGATCGCCACCACGAAGGGCGCGGTGAGGAATCGACCGGACATGAAGTCCCCGCCGACGCGTACCACATAGACCAGGTGCAGGACGAGCCCGAGCGCGACGATCGGCTCACGCCCGCGGCGGCCTTGGGGCCGCAGGAGGACGAAGAGGACCGCGCCAGTAATCGTGGCGAGCGTCAGAGGATCCCAGCGCAACGAGTTGCCCAGGTAGCGGAGGCCCTGCTGCAGGACCTCCTCGCTCGGCAGGCCACTGCCCACCTTGGCGATCGCTGTGTTGGGCACCCAGGTGCCGTAGTACACCACGGAGAAGGCCTCCCACCCAAGAGCCGGAGTCCACCCCAAGAGCATGCGCCGCACGGTCCGGAGCCCAGGGCTAGCCAGCCATGCGGCCACGCATAGCA
Organism: Paracoccaceae bacterium; assembly: GCA_047635895.1. GTDB lineage: Bacteria > Planctomycetota > UBA1135 > UBA1135 > Saltatorellus. The sequence goes on from JBLIHL010000153.1 coordinate 10,375, forward strand.
CCCCCATGAAGACAAGGGAGTCGGGCCGCGTGAGGAACGCGAACGACGTCGCAAGCGCCACCAGTCCAGCCCGGCGCGAGGGGTCCGCGGTCCCGAGGAACGCCCCCACGCCCAGGAGGAGCGCCACGTGCAAGAGTGGATTCTCGAGCCCCGAACTGGAGTAGTCGAGGAACGCCTTCGAGCCCGCGAGCAGCCACACGCCAAGCGCTGCGACCGCGGTGCCAGAGGATGCTCGAACGATGAGGGCGAGAGCGGCTGCCGTAGCCAGGAAGCTCCCGCCGTAAGCCGTCCAGACGAGGCTATCCGTCAGCGCGTAGAAGGGCGCGAGCACGAGCAGCCAGAGCGGATTCGTGAATGCCTGAACTCGCTCATCCAGGTTCCAGCGCAGCCCGTTCCCGTGCACGAACTGATCCATGCAGCGGAACGTGATGAACGCGTCATCCGAGATCCAGGCGGTCCAGACAAGGCCGAAGGCGAACAGAGCGAGTGCCACCACGAGGGCTCCCATCGCCAGCGAACTCTCGGGCTTGTCAGCTGCTCCATCTAGCGCTTTCAATGCTCACCAAAACGCTCGAGAAAAGAATCACCGCGGTCCGGGTCGTACCACTCACCTGTCAGCTCCGCGCCACCGGCGTAGCCGAGCTCGGCCAGCACTGAGTCGATCGCCGCCTTGACGTGGTACTCAGCCCGGAAGCCCTCGACGTCCCCCGCGGAGAGCCAATCCAGAAGCCGCTCTCGGAGGGCCCGGGCCTGGTCGAGCCGGGACTCAACCAGGTTCCGCTCGCAGCGCGGATCGACAAGCTTGTCAAAGATCTCGACTTCGCCCGGCTGCCTGGTGAACTTCCCG
>JBLIHL010000154.1:0-11218 GCA_047635895.1 Paracoccaceae bacterium
CGCCCAGGAGGGTGCCGTCCGAGAGGGCGAGGCGGAGTCGCAGGAGGTCGAGCGCCGAGGCGCAGAAGTCGTCCTCCTGGAACGGATGCACGCCCTCCGGCACGGCGATGAGGTCACCGCCGATCTCGCGCGTCCCGACGGAACCTTCCACCGTGGGTGGGACGCCGTCGAGGCCGAAGCCCGTGGACTCAAGCTCGGCGGCCTCCAGAATCTTCGCGGTGATCACCTTGTGGAGCGGCTTCCCGGTGACCGCTTCGATCATCGCGCCGAGGACGAGGGAGTTGGACTCGCTGTAGGAGAAGCAGGTGCCGGGCGTGGACTCGAGGCCCTGGCCTTTCACCAGTTCGAGCAGCGAAGCGGTGGTCGCGCCTGCGCGCTCGTGCGGCGGCAGCGCGGCGTCCCAGCCGATGAGGCCGGAGGTCTGACCGAGGAGCTGCTGAACCGTGACTTCACCCTCCTCCCACTTGAGATCCTCGAGGACGCTGTGCACGGACTGGTCCAGGGCGAGCTTGCCTTCCCCCACGAGCTGCAGCGCCGCGATCGCCGTCAGCGGCTCGACGAGGACCTCCGCACGAACGGGCTGATCGGGCTCGGCGATGCGTCCGCCGGGCAGTCGCCCCCGGCCTTCCTGGAGCAGGACCTGGTCGCCGACGCTGATCACAACGACCATGCCCTCGAGGTTGCCTTCTTCCATCGACCGCTTGATCTCTCCCTTGAGGTGCGTCGTGAGCGCGTCGGAGACGTCGGCTGCATCTTGTCGAGGTGCGCCTGACGCGAGCAGGGCCGTGAGGGACAGGAGCGCGGCTGTGGTAGGTGTGAGTGGTGGCATGGTGATGACTGGGCGAGTGTGCGGATGGGCTAAAGGTTCCCAGGGGCACTATCGCCGCGCCAACGTGCGCAGGCCACGGGTCCAATGTCGTATTGCGCGGGGAGGGTGGGCGTAGTGGCGGCACGGGATGCGTGCGGCTCGCCGGCCTACCTGAGCGCGTACCAGCCCCCCACCAGGAGCACGATAGCCACGAATGCACAGGCATCGATGAGGAGCCCGAATTGGACGAAGCGCTGGATTGGCACCCTGCCTGTACCGAAGATCAGCGCGTTAGGCGGCGTCCCCGCCGGCATCGCGAAACCCGCGGTGCAGGCGAGTGCGCAGGCGACCATCAGAAGGTCGGGCGGGAAGCGGTCCTCGCCCAGCGCGGCGCTTGCGCCGAAGACAATCGGGAGGAGGATGCTGGCGCTTGCGGTGTTGCTCGCGAACTCCGTAATGAAGATGGAGGCCGCCACGATGGTCACGAGCAGCGCCGCGAAGAGGACCGCGTCCGGGGCGCCGAATTGGCCCACCGTGGCGATCCCCTGGCCGATCCAGAGCGTGAGCCCGCTGCGATCGAAGGCGGCGGAGAGCGCAAACCCTGCGCCCATCAGGATCAGAACGCCCCAGGGGAGACGCGGAGACGACTTCGTCCAGGACAGGATTGGGTCTCCATTGGCGCCCCGGGCGCAGAAGAGAGCGATCGCGGCCACGATGGCGACCGTCGAGTCCGCCACGACGAGGCCGCGCTCCGCGAGCATCGATCCCCAGCCAGGGAGTGGACCGAGGCCGGTCCGCGTGAGCCACAGGGCGGCGGCGGTTGCAAACGTGATCCCGACGATGCGTTGATCCCGGGTCAGTGGGCCCGTGGTTCGCGCCTCCGGGAGCTCCACCATCTCGCCGGGGGCGAGCCTTCGCACGAGGGCCCACCAGGTCAGTGGGATGAGCGCCAGGATCAGCGGCACGCCGAAGAGCATCCAGCGTGCGAAGCCGATGACCTCGCCCGTCTTCTGCTCGTAGATGCTCTGGAAGACCACGGTGGGCGGCGATCCGATAGGCGTGCCGAATCCACCTATATTCGCCGCGTAGGCGATTCCGAGGAGCAGCGCGACCGCGAACCTGGGCTCCGAATCGTGGGCGGTGCCAGGGGGCGCGAGTGGACTTTCGTCCGCGCGATCAGTCCTTTGATTAAGGACTGCCAGCGCGATCGGAAGCATCATCACGGCCGTCGCGGTATTGGAGATCCACATGCTCAGGAACGCGGTGGCGATCATGTAGCCGAGCACCAGCCTGCGACGCTCGCGTCCAAACACGCCCACGATTCGATGAGCGATGCGTTCGTGCAGCCCCGTGGTTTCGAGCGCCTCTGCGATGAGCAGGCCACCCAGGAAGAGGAACAGGATCTCGTTGCCGTACTCGCGCGAAACCTCGGCTGGGGTGCCCAACCCCAGGAGAGGCAGGAGCACCAGGGGCAGGAGCGAGGTCACGGCGATCGGGAGCGCTTCGGTCACCCACCAGACGGCGACCCAGGCGGTGACGGCGAGCGCGTGGCGCGTGGCGGCAGCGGAGGCTCCGGGGGAACCGCTGAATAGATCGTCCGGTCCGCCAGAGCCGGGCCGCACGAAGGCTTCCACGAGCAGAAACGCCAGGGGGCCGAGCAGGATCAGAAGCCGTCCACGGAGCGGCCTCGGCTCGTCGCCGGGCCGGGTGGGTCGTTCCTCTGGCGGGTGCTCGTTCATGGTGATGGACTGGAGTGTCATTCCGCGCGGCGGCGGAGGCTCGAAATCTCCCCGTACGTTACCTCTTATTGGGCCGGAAGCTGACCCGCAGGGCGGACGGGATCCTCCGCTGCAGCCGCCAGGAAAGGGCCCAAGACAAGGGTGCATGGGACCTCCACGATACCTTCCCTCGCGGCAATCTCAGCTTCAGGCCGGGTGTTCGGTCAAATGGCGCCTCGGATCCTGGGGGCGGAGGGGCTACGCTCCCCACCATGGTTTCCACCGATCCAAGACCCATCCTGCACGACGCTCTCCGCCTTGACGGCGGGGACGACCACGTCGAGCTTCGTTACCACGCCAAGCGCACCCGCTCTGTTTCCGTCGAGGGCGGGCGCGTCGATCAGGCCAAAGTGTCCGAGCACACCGGCGTCGGCGTGAGGGTCCTGAGCCAGGGGACCTTCGGGTTCGCCTCGACCGACCAGCTTGAGGTGGGCGCCGTGAGGCGAGCCATCGAGACGGCCAGGGCCGCGGCCAGGGCCTCAGCCAGCGCGCGCAAGGTCAAGCTCAAGGCTCCGCCCCAGGTGGAGCTCGCCGTGGGCCAGTTTGACGCGCCCGGGTTCGACGAACTCAATGGTGCCTCGATCGACGAGCGACTGAAGCTTGTGCTGGACCTTGAGGCGCACGCGCGCAAGCAGAGCACCAAGATCGTCAGCGCGTCTTCGGGCTACACCGAGATCTTTGAGGAGAAGGGCATCGTCACCAGCGATGGCGCGAGCGCGTGGACCCGAGTTGCGCGGCCCGAGCTGCGCGTCATGACGGTGGCGCAGAGCGGGGGCGAGCTTCAGCGCGGCGCGCGCTCCGTCGGCGTGACCGGCGCGTGGGACTGCCTCTTCCGCGGCGCGTCTGCGGACGAGATGGGCGACGGCGCTGCGCAGATGGCGGTGGACTTGCTCACGGCTCCGTATCCAGAGGGCGGGCGTCAAAAGGTGCTGCTCTCACCCTCGATCGTCGGGCTGTTGACGCACGAGGCCGTGGGCCACACGGTCGAGGCGGACTTCGTCGAGGCTGGCTCCTGTGCGCGCGGCCGCATTGGTTCACGCGTGGCGTCGGACCTTGTGACGCTGTGCGACAGCGGCGCGTCCGAATTCGCTGATGGCGCGGGTGGAACGCTCGACGTGGATGACGAAGGCGTGCGCGCTGAGAAGGTCACCATCATCGAGAACGGCGTTCTCAAGAGCTACCTGCACGACCGCCACACGGCGGCGCGCGAAGGCGTGGCCCCCACCGGCAACAGCCGCGCGTGGGAGTACGACGATGAGCCACTCATTCGCATGCGGAACACCTACATCGCACCGGGCGAACAGGATCTTGACGACATCATCGCAGGGATCAAGGACGGCCTGATGGTCGACGGGCCGAAGAACGGCCAAGCCGATGCGAACGGTGAGTTCATGTTCGGGACGCTCCAGGCGTGGCCGATCAAGGATGGCAAGAAGGGAGCGCTCCAGCGCGGTGTGAACATCTCGGGGATGGCGTTCGATGTCCTCGGGACGGTCGACGCGGTCAGTCGCGACTTCCGCTGGGACCTTGGCTCCGGCTACTGCGGCAAGGGGCAGCCCGCCAAGGTCGATGCTGGCGGCCCCTGGCTATCCTGCGAGATGCTGGTCGGAGGGCGTGGACAATGAGCACCTCCACAGGCACAGGCACAGGCACAGGCACCAAGGCGGCCAGCGTCGCCCAAGCCCTCGAGTCCCGCGCCCTGGAGCTTCTGGAGATGGCCCAAAAGGCCGGCGCTACAGAGGCCGAGGTCTACGGATACGGCGGCACTAGCCTTTCGGCGAAGGTCGAGAAGGGCGACCTCGGACAGGTGCAGGCGGACGAGGGTTCGAGCCTTGGCCTGCGCGTCATGATCGACGGGCGGCTTGGATTCGCATCGACGAACCAGATGCGCCCGGAGGCGATGAAGGCCGCCGCGGCGGACGCCGTGGCGATCGCGAAGCTGAGCCCGCCCGATGAGGCCAACGTGCTGCCCGAGCCCGCCGAGGTGGATGATAGTCACAGGATGCGGCATCACCTGGATGCCGACCTCGAGGGCATCGACGTCGCCCAGGTCGTCGAGCGGGCGCAGGCCCTGAGCCAGGCGGCTCTCGACCATGACGCCCGCGTCTCGATCGACCAGGCTTCGTTCTCGGTCGTCTCGGGGGCCTCGGTCGTCGTTTCGTCCCGGGGCATTCGCCAGTCGGACGAGGACGCGGCCCTGACGATGAGCCTGATGGGCCTCGCGGTCGACGGCGACGAGACGGGCGGCTTCGACTACCGCGGCGCCGTTGTGCGGAGCTCCGCCGAGGTCGAGGCAGAGCTGCACAGGATCGCTGGTGAGGTCGCTCGCGCGTGTATCGGCAACCTCGGCGCGAAAGCCGGCAAGACCTACCAGGGTCCGGTGGCCTTCGCGCCCGCCGCGTTTGCTTCGTCGTTCTTGGGGCCGCTCCTGGGCGGCATCTCCGCCATCGCGGTCCAGCGTGGCCGCAGCGCCCTGGCCGACAAGCTGAACCAGCGAATCGCACCGGGCCTGACTCTGATCGACGATCCGACGGACCCGAGGGTGGCGGGCGCCCGCGCGTTCGACCGCGAGGGCCTTCCTGCGACGAAGCTGAAGATCGTCGACGACGGCGTCCTGAACACGTTCCTGCACAACAGCTACTCAGCGGCCGTGGGCAAGACGCAGTCCACGGGTCATGCCCAGGGCGGCCCGCGCTCGGTCCCCGGGCTCGGATGCCATGCCATCCGCATTGAAGCATCGGGAGCGGACGCCCTCCAGGACGAAGCCTCTCTCCTCGCCGCCCTCGGAACGGGCCTCTACATCCAGCGCTTCTCGGGCTCGGTCGACGCGGCCTCGGGAGACTTCAGCGGAACCGCAAAGTCGGCCCGCTGGGTCGAGAACGGTGTGATCGTGCGTTCGGTGAACGAGGTGATGCTGTCGGGCAACGCATTCGAGCTTCTCAACGGCTCCACCCAGCTCACCCGCGCCACGGAAAGAGTCGGCGGCTCCAGCCAGATCCCATGGGCGCTAGTCGACGGCGTCTCGGTCACGGCCGGCTGACAGCCAACAAGGGGCTCGACTCACCATGGGCCCCACTCGAACCGACCCCCAGCCGCCACCCATCAACGGGGTCGAAGTTCTAAGACCCGAGGGATCCGAATCCCCAACCTCCGAGAGCCAAGCAATCCGGTACCCCAAAGCGCTGGGACCCCAAGAGCGCGAGGACCCCAAGAGCGCCGGTACCCGAAAGCGCCGGTACCGGCGCCGCTCCGCAGCGAAGCTGCCCCAACCACCGCTCCATCCGCGTCAGCGGATGGGCCATAAATGACCACACCCGTTTTCAGCTCAGCTGCAAACGGGTGTGGTGCCCGAGGGGGGAGTCGAACCCCCACTCCCTTGCGGGAACATGGACCTGAACCATGCGCGTCTACCAATTCCGCCACCCGGGCTTGGGTGTGGGCGGAGAAGTTAGAGGTCCGCAGGGGGTGAGTCAACGCCTATATGCTGGCGAAGCCTCGATTTTCGGGGCGGGAGCTACAGCCCCTCGCCGCCAGGCGCGCGATAGACGACGAGAGCCCGCTTGCCCATCTCCTCGGGGAGTTCGTGCTCCATGACGGTGTCGAGCTTGAACCCGAGCCGTTCGGCCTCCCGCTCGGCCGCGCGGACCTCGCGGCCCCAGGAGTTGCCCTTCAGCATCACGACGTCCTTGATGGAGTGGCGAACCTTGCGGAGCGTTCTGACGTTCTCGCGGGCCGAGCTGACGGCGCGGATCAGGACCAAATCGACGCGTTCGGTGGCCAGGTACTCCTCAGCCCGCATGTGCACCACGCGGACGTTCTTGAGGCCGAGCTTCTTCACGACCTCCTCGAGGAACTTCGCCTTCTTCCCAATGGCCTCGCAGAGGATCATCGAGCAGTCGGGCTCCGCCATGGCGACCGGGAGGCCGGGGAAGCCCCCACCGCTGCCGAGGTCGAGGATGCGACGTGCCACGAGCGGGATCATCCGCGTGACGCGCCATGAGTCCAGGTAGTGCTTCACCGCGATCTCAGCTGGATCGATGATCGAGGTGACGTTCATCAGCCGGTTGGCTTCCAGAAGTGCAATGGCGTGGTCCGTGAAGAGGTCCAGCAGCCTGTCGTCGATGTCGTCCTGGCCAGCGAAAGCATGGTCCAGGGCGGCCCTCATGACCTTCTGGGTCGGGATCGGCGTGTTGGGGTGCTCGATCTCCTCGTCTTCATCCGAGCCCTTGCGCTTCTTGGACTTGGACTTCTTCTTGGCGGCCTCTGGCTTGTCTTCGCCGTCGGCGTCTTTGTCTGAGGAGTCGCCCTCATCGCCGTCGTCCTCGTCGCCATCTTCCTCCTCCTCGCCATCATCATCATCATCTTCGTCGTCATCATCGACGTCGAGTTCGTCCTCGAGGTCAATGGGACCCTCGCCGAGATGGGGGTCGAGATCCGGGTCGAGGTCGTCGTCGAACGTGCTACCCACGCCGTCGAGTTCTTCGTCGTCGGGCAGGTTGGCATCGTCACCTGCGACGTTGTGATCAAAGGCCATGGTCACCGGCGGATGCCGAGCTGTTATCTGGGGAGAGAGGGGGGCGAGAGAGGGTCACCAAGCGCAAGGCGCCACCCAAGGCCGAAAACTCCGCCGGCATGGTTCGGTCAGGCAGATCAGCGCTCGGAAGCGTGCCGAACGGACTGAAGCCGGGGGCCGGAGCGAAGTTGCGACGGTGGCGGGTAGCCAGGCAATCAGGACTCATCGTGCAGCCTACGGACTTGGAATCGGAGTCGGGCCGGCATTATGAAGTCATATTTCCATAGCGTGGAATCCTTATCTTCGCACAGGCTCGGTGCCAGATGGGTCCAACCCCAGAGGCGCTCAGACGGCGTCAGAGCCTCCCAAATTGAGCACCCTGGACCCTCATGGTGAAGCATCCAGGAGCGACAGGCCGTCTCGCTTTAAAGACCCTCACATGTGGCAAGCAAGGAGTGGCGGAGCGGAAGCCCAACGCTGAGAAGTCTGCTTGCCGTAGGGATGATCAAGCCCGAGTCAGCCACTCCGAAGACGCAGAAGATCGTTTGGCGTTCTGCCTGAAGCCCCCAGTCTTGAGTTGGCAGCCTCAAACTGCCCATCTCAAACCGGCCGACTCAGGGTGGCCGACTCAGGGTGGCCGACTCAGGGTGGCCGTCTCAAACCAGGAGTCTCGATCCTGGGAGTGCTGGCGACGGAAGTCTCGTCGAGCGCAGCGCTTGCTACCGAAGGATTACCACCCGAGGGTGGCAGGGCAGCGAGGACTCGAACCTCGAACCTACTGATTTGGAATCAGTCGCTCTACCATTGGAGCTACTGCCCTTCGAGCCGGAAGAATAGCCAAGGAGGAGCACTGGGGCAACCTATCTGTTGGAGGGATTCTGTCGGGTTGTTCCATCTTCATGGCCCTCACTCACTCAGAGTGGGACTTCGACGTGTGCGGCGACCCCGCACTCTTCATATGATCCGGCGGAGCCATGAATCGTCGATTATCAAACACCAGCGGAAAGCGAGCCTCCGGGCGCAAGCCTCGGACCCAGATTCACGATGCCCCGGACGTGGTCCAGCGTCAGCGAGGCAGGCTCCGTAAGAAGAAGGTCGACGTCCCCCGGATTCCGGCGGACTCGATCGACCCTGAGCGCCTGGACCGGGATGCCACACGGGTCGTGAAACGGCTCCAGCAGCATGGGCACGAGGCGTATTTTGTCGGCGGCTGCGTTCGGGATCTCCTGATCGGCCGCAAGCCCAAGGACTTCGATGTGGCGACGAGCGCCCGTCCCTCCGAAGTGCGGCGGATCTTCCGCAACTGCCGCATCATCGGCCGCCGATTCAAGCTCGCCCACGTGTTCTACGGCGACCATATCATCGAGACCGCCACGTTCAGGGCAGCCCCCCAGGACGAACCCCAGAAGGACGACGACGACCTTCTGATCGTTGACGACAACGAGTACGGCACCGCCGAGTCCGACGCGCGACGCCGAGATTTCACGGTGAACGCCCTCTTCCTCGACCCCACCACCCACGAGATCCTCGATCACGTCGGCGGTCTGAAGGATCTTGAGGCTCGAATGCTCACGACCATCGGGGATCCCGAGGTCCGCATGGCCGAGGATCCCGTTCGGATCCTGCGCGCGATCAAGTTCGCCACACGTCTCGATCTCGAGATCGACGATCCCACGTGGGACGCCATGTGCGACCTTTCCGAGGATCTTGAGAAGGCTGCGCCGCCCCGGGTTCTAGAAGAGATCATGCGCCTGACGCGCTCCGGAACCTCTTCGGCGGCGTTCCAGATGCTCCGTGACGTGGGCGCGCTTGCGGTTCTCATCCCGCAGATCGAAGAGTACCTTGGCCTCGAGGACGACATTCCCGAGCGAGCTGAGCCGTTCTGGGACCTGCTGGCCGCGCTCGATGCGCGCGTTCAGGCCCGTCCTTATGACCCACCGAGTTCAGGCCTCCTGATCGCGGGATTGTTCCTGCTGCCCTTCCAGCTCGCGCTGAACGAGGAGTACGAGCGCCATGAGTCCGAGGAGCTCCTCGATGCGCGTACGCGCTCGACGGTCGCCTGGGAAGTTCTTGAGCAAATGTCCGAGGCCGCGCGCCTGTCCCGCAAGGACTTCGCGAGTGCACGGCGCATCCTGATCGCACAGCAGACGTTCACCCACCAGCCTGAGCGCTTCTCCGAGGTGCTCTTTGCGCGCTCGGAAGAATTCCCCGACGCGCTGGAGCTCTTCGGCCTGCACAGCCAGGCCCGCGGCGTGGGCCGGGACCTGGTCGAGGGCTGGCACGAGCGGTGGAAGCGTGCGAGATCAGCGGCACCCAACGAGCTCGAAGATGAGCGCCGGAAAACGGGGACCAGGAAGCGTCGCCGGAAGCGCAAGCGGCGCGGCGGACGAAGCAGCTGAGGGAATTCCCACACCATTCGCCTCGCCAGGAGCCCAGATCGGCGTGAGAATTCTTTTTTTAAGGCGCTGGCCATTCTGTCGCACCAGGCGTTTAGGGCATCGCCAGGGCCGCCTACGCCCCTAGGTGAGCCCCAGAATGGTTAATGGCGGCGAAAGGCGGTCCTTTTTTCGCGACGAGTCCCCGGCAGGAGCCTGTCTGGCGGTAGTGTTCTTCTGTGCGGTGAGGCGCGCCCTGGCGACCTCTGCCCCCAGCACCCCCTCGGTCCGTCTACCACTGTGCGGTGGTTGTGGATGGGCCAGCTGGAAGGCAGATCGACAGGTAGCTGCGCCTCCATGGCGACGAAAGTCGTCTCGTAGCCAGAACGCCCCTCCTTGTTCTGGTTACACCCTCCCGCGGGGCGAGTCTTCGGACTCGCCCCGTTCTTTATTTTAGGGCGAGTCTGCGCACGAGCGCCGCCGCGCGCTTTATTTCGCAGCGAGTCGTGTCAGACTCTGTGGATGCAGAACGCACTGAGGGCACTGACCCTGCTCGCCGCGATGATGGTTCCGACCGTTGCCAACGGACAAGAAGCCAAGGCAGAGCCTACCAGCAAGGAGCTCGTTGAGGCGTGGCTCGGGCTTCCCGAGTCGGATCGATCGGACGTCATCGAATGGTTCACCGCCGAGTGTGACAACGCGGATCACTTCCGAGCGACGCTCGAGCGCTTTGCGATTGTCGCGTTCGAAGGCGATGTCTTCGACTGGCCCGCCGCTGAGGATCCCCCCGTGTTCGACACTGCGGTTCACACGGCGGTCCAGCTCATCCCGCGCCGCTTCGTTGATCTCTCGAACGAACGGCACTCCGCCAACGTCTCTCGACTCCGCGGAGCCTGGAACGAGCGCGAAATGGAAGTTGCGTTCCGCTACGACTGGGCCCGCGGGACGATTGTCGCGGTGCAAAAGTGGGACGACCCAGAGCGAATCGCGAGGACGGCCGCGGCAGGCTTCAGTCCCACGAGCGATCTCGTGGAAGCGCTGGTGGAGATGCAGCTCGACAAGGGCGAGATGCGCGACGTCGCCTTCGCTTTCGGTCACGCCTACTCGGACCGGAGCGGGAACGCCTACCGCCGGGTGACGCTCTTTGACGCCTGGTCGTCGGGTGAGACGATCGAGATGCCCGATGTCGAGTGCCTCGGGATCGTTCATACGCTGGATGACGACTGGAAGACCTGGAAGGCTCCAGTGTCGAAGCAGAAGTCGCTCTACAAGCGGATCGGGGAGCACTTCTCGCCGCTGCGCCGGTATCGGGCGCTGCGGACCGCGATGGCGCGCTGCTACCTGCAGGGATCCCCCCCACTCCCCAGCGGCTACGAAGCGTCAGTCAGGCGCCTCCATGGCTTCTGGGAGACCCAGACCTCCGAGCCAGCGAAGATGATCGACTACCTCCCCGAGGACAAGCAGTGGGATCGCTGGTGGCAAAAAGAAGCCCGCAAGGTGGATCGCTCGAAGGAGATCAACGAGCGCGCGGCCGCGAGGATCCGCTCGCTGGAGGAGTCACGTGCGTGGACCCGGCGAACCTTCCACGGGATCCTGAAGGAGTACGGCGCGTTCGATGAGAAGGACCGACAGGGCAGTTCCCGCAGTACCGTTCCGGAACCAAAGCTGCGGGAATGAATGGCGGTACGGTACCAGGAACGATTCCGCCACATTCCGTCACCCGTTCGACCCCCCCCGGAGGGGG
>JBLIHL010000155.1:0-11176 GCA_047635895.1 Paracoccaceae bacterium
AAGAGCGCACCCGTTCCCCGGTCGAAGGAGAAGCGCCACACGTTCCGGAGACCGATGGCCCAGAGCTCGGGCCGCGCTCCCTCGACGCCGACAAACGGGTTGTCCGCAGGGATGCCGTACGCCAGCCCCTCGGAGGAGCCGTCGACATCAATCCGGATGATCGACCCGAGGATCGACGTCAGCTTCTGGCCGTTGCCCTCGGGATCATTGGCCGCGCCACCGTCGCCGAATGCTGCATACAGCATCCCGTCCGGGCCAAAGGCAATCATGCCGCCGTTGTGGTTGCGATAGGGCTGACGTTGCACGAGCAGCACTTCCTCGGATTCTGGATCCGCCCGCTGTGAATCGTCCGTGGACACGCGGAAGCGTGAGATCACGTTCTGGGCGACGCCGTTTTCACCGGCGTCGCGACTCGATGAGAAGTGCACGAAGAACTCGCCGTTGTCGGCGAAGTCGGGGTGAAAGGCCAGGCCGAGGAGGCCTTCCTCATTGCCCTGCCTGCTGACGTGCTCCGAAATGTCGAGGAACACCTCGGCGCTCTTCGCGTCTTCACGTCCGTCGAAGATCCGGATGACGCCTTCCTGTTCGACCACATAAAGCCGACCGCTCCGGTCGCCCGCGCCGGTAACAAACACCGGCCGCTCGAACCGAAGGCCGGGATAGACACGAACGAGATCGACGCCCGAAACAAGTTCGGGCGCCCCGGCACAAGATTCTGCCGTGACGCCCGCCAGGACCACAAGAATGGAAACGCTGAGAAGAGTGAGGTGACGCATGGGCGCCATCCTACGGCAGCGTCACCGCTGCCACTACTTGCCAGTCAGACCCTTCTGGCGGTACTTGGCCCGATACTTCGCTGCCAAGGCCGTCTGCTTGTCGGTCAAGACCGATTCACGGCCTTGGATGAAGGCCCGCTCGATCTTCGTCGTCAGCTCCAGCGGGTCGCCGTCTGCGATGAAGAGCGTCGCGTCCTTCCCCTTGTCGAGGGAACCCACGCGGTGGTCGACACCGAGGAACTCGGCCGCCGACAGCGTGATGGAGCGCAGGGCCGCTTCAGGTGACAGACCATACGGAACGGCCGCGGCCGCTTCGTAGGGCAGGTTCCGCAGGTTGGAGCTATCGCGGTCCGACGTGGTCATGCACCAGCGTACGCCCGCATTCTCCAGAAGCCCGGGGAGCTCAAAGGTGCTCGCGTACGAAACATCGCGGCGCCGTGGCATCCGGAACGTCCCCGTCACGGCCACCATGACGTTATCACGCTTGAGCAGGTCCACGTAGGTGGTCGCGTCGCCGCCCCCCACAATCACCGGCTTGAGCCCGCGGCCCTTGGCCCAGGTCAACGCCGATTCAGCCTGGCTCCGGGTCGTCAGCGAGATGTAGACCGGCTTCTCCCCGCTCAGCATGGGCGCCATCGCCTCGAAGCGAAGGTCCGTCTTTACGGTCGCATCCGCAGCCTTCGCCGCCAAGTAGGCCTCGGCGGCTGCGAACAGCGATTCGATCTTTTCCACTTCCACGGTGGCGTCACCGCCCCCGCCGCCGAAACGGCGGAACCGACGTGGCACCGCGCCCATGAAGGGCCATGAAATACTGAGCCCTGCGTGGCGATCAAGCGCCATGTCCTCCCAGGTCCAGCCGTCCATTTGCATCGCAGATACGCGGCCGGGAACGCGTCCGCCCTGGGGGAAGACGCCCGCCACGAGCACGCCGTTACGTCGCGCCACGGGGATGTGCCAGGAGTCCGGGTTCACGGCAACCGCCGCGTAGACCTCTGGGTTCAGGGACCCGGCTTCCGACGTGTCGATCGACATGTCGACGGCGCTAATTTCCGTCAGCCCGACGGTGCTGGTGGCCGCAACGAAACCTGGGAACACGTGCTTCCCAGTCCCGTCGATCACCTCAGCGCCTTCCGCACTGACCCCGGCACCGATGCCCGTGATCTTCCCATCCACGAAGAGCAGATCGCCCTTCTCAATGACGTCGCCACTGACCGTATGGAGCGTGGCTCCGCGGATCAGGATCGGTGACGTCTGGGGTGCACCCTTGTGCACGAGGTCCTGCGCCGCTCCGAGGGGAGCGACCGAAAGGCCCAATGTCAGCCCAAGCGCTTTGAGGAGAAACGGTCTTCTTGTCATGTTCAAACAACTCATGGCTAGCGGTTCCTCGCTGCGCGAGCAGCGGCCTCTTCAAACAGGATGTCGAAGCAGCCACACACACCGGGCCGCGAAAGGGACGGGTCCACACCGGAACGCCACAGGGCTTCCATCTGGTCGCGAAGCGCATCCAGCTCGAGGCTGGAGACGTCCGCCGTCACCGGGTTCTTGGCTCCGCGGCCGCTGCCGCCCTTGGCACCACCCTTGTTCAGGCCCTTGGAGAGGATCTTCTGAATGATGCGCTGGCGATCAGTCTCTGCCGCAACGCGCATATCGGCGTCCTCGTCGGCGCTGAACATCTCCGCGCCGTCGACCCACGTCGACACGCAGCGCGACGCATAGCTGAGCGGGTTGCCCGACCAGATCGCGATATCAGCGTCTTTTCCAGCCTCGAGCGAACCGGTTCGGTCGCCCAGTCCAAGCTGGATTGCCGGGTTGAGCGTCACCAGTTTAAGCGCTTCCTCCGGCGACATGCCGCCGTACTTCATGGCCTTCGCCGCTTCGGTATTGAGGCGTCGCGCGTGCTCGTCGCTGTCCGAGTTGATCGAGACGTTGACGCCCACCTCGGCCATGATGGCCGCGTTGTGAGGGATGGCGTCGATGACCTCGAACTTGTAGGCCCACCAGTCGGAGAACGTGGAGGCACCAATGGCCGTTTCAGCGATCGCATCCGCGACCTTGTAGCCCTCCAACACGTGCTGGAAGGTGCCGATCTTGAACCCGAACTCTTGGGCCAGGCGCCCCAGCATCAGGATCTCGTCCTGGCGGTAGCTATGGCTGTGAATCCAGCGCTCGCCCGCGACAATCTCGCCCATGGCCTGGAGCTCCAGGCTCACCTTGGGCGGCATCACGCGACGCTTCTCGTAGCTCGAGAGCACATCGTAGCGCTCCCATTCCTCGCGGTACTCCTTGCCCGCCACGAGGCGGTCACGGATCAGAGCTGCGACGCCCATGCGGGTGGTCGGGTACTCGTCCGGCTGACTGCTGCCAGCGGCCACGCGCTTCGGGTTCTCACCGAGCGCAAACTTGATACCTGGCATCGCGCCCTCGGCGCGCATCTGGTCCGGGAAGTCCACGCCCCAACGGAGCTTGACGACCGAGTTCTGACCACCGATCGCGTTCGCCGAACCGTGCAGCTGGTTGGCCGCCGTCAGGCCGCCCGCCAGCTGGCGATAGAAGTTCATGTCGTCCGGGTCGATGACGTCCGCAACGCGCACCTCGGAGGTCACGCGGCGGCCCACTTCGTTGACGCCTCCGCTGATCCCGGTGTGGCTGTGGCAGTCGATCAGGCCCGGCGTGATGTGGAGGCCAGTAGCGTCGTAGTCTTCTGCGCCTTCGATCTTCGGCGCGAACTCGGCGGGGCCGACATAGCGCACCTTGCCGTTCTCGATGACGACGACCGCGCCTTCGACGTTGCCCGCCGCGGCGGACGTCCACACGGTCGCACCGCGGAAGATGACGGCGCGGGACTGCGGCATCTCCATGCGGCCGTAGGCGCCAAAGGGCACCGGCAGATCGCGGAGTTCCGTTCCTTCAGCCTCTGGCTCGGCCGCTTCGTCCTCAGACGTTGCCTCATTGGCATCGTCATCCGACTCCTCGGCCTCGGGCGCCTCTGGTGCATCTCCGTCGTCAGAAGTGCTCTCTGCTGAGTCTTCTGCATCCGCCCCATCAGCGTCATCAGAAGCGCCGTCCGTTGAGTCCTTGTCCTTGTCCTTCTTCTTGGGCTCAGGCGCGTCTCCCGTACGGGTCGCGGTCCAGAATTCAGAGCTACCATCCGGACTCGTGAGAGTTCCATGGATCAGCTCTCCCTCGAAGAGGCCCGACCCCATGAAGACGCCCGAAAGCCCCTCCTCGACGTCGCTGCCCATCAGGTGGAAGTGCACGTGGAAGGGTCCGAAGTTCACCTTCTTCGCCTCGATGGTGCGCCCAGCCACCACGAACTCCAGCGTCTTGCGATCGCGAACCATCAACTCGCCGGACACTCCGTCCAGCGAACCGAGGCTCGGGATCTCGAAGGCGTAGGCGCCATCGAGGCTCGGGGGCGTCGGCTTGTTGATCGGGAAGCGCTTGCCTGCCACCCAGACGTCGCGCACCTTGCTCTTCTTCGCGAAGGGCTCGCCTTCGCGCACCACGAGGTGCGCCAGCATGCCTGGGGCCACGCGGCCGAGGCGGTCATCGATCCCGAGCAGGGCCGCGGGGGTCGTGGTGAGGGCGCGAAGCGCGTCCTCTGGGTCGAGCCCGCGCTCGATGGTCGTGCGAACGGCGGCCGGAAAGCTCGAGCGCTTCTCCAGGCCCTCGCTCGTCAGAGCGATCGTGACCCCGGCATCCACGAGCCTACGTGCGTTCGTTGGTGCCTCCTCCCAGGCCATAAGGTCGCGCAGACTCTGGCCTGCGGCCTTCTCTGGCGTCGACACGTCGGGAGCGTCGGGGTATGAAACGGGGATGACCATCGGGAGCCCAAGGCTCGCCACGGCGCCCAGGCGTCGGAATTCAGTCCCTGTGCCCTTCACCATCATCGAACGCCCAAGCTCAGCGGCCAGCTTGCCGGCGCGCAGCGTCTGGAGCTCGCTCCGGCTCACGAAAAACAGCGGCGCGACCGAACCCGAGTCCGCGATTGCCTGGAGCGCAGCGTTCGGCTGAACCGGCTCGTGACCCTTGGGAGCCGCGGCGTCCACGGCGAGACACTGCTCGTAGCGATCGGCCTCCAGGAATGCCTGCCGCACCAGCGCGATCGCTCCCATCTCCGAGGTGGGATAGCGGAGTGCGCCGTCGCTGCCCCATCCAGCCGTGCTGAAAGAGAGAGCCTGATAGCTGTGACCGTCCAGCACCTCGGCGCTGGCGGACTCCAGGTCGGAAGCGCCGGACCCGAGGGCCACGATGGCCGCCGTGCCGCGGAAGATCCCGTCCTCGGGAGCAATGGCGGCGGCGGTGAAGCCAATCGAGCGAAGGTCCTTCGCCGTACCGCTGTCGAGCCTCGTGCCGTCCAGCGCGGAGCGCTGAGGAACGACCAGGTCGGTCTGCCAGTAGCCGCCCTGCGCCGCGGCGTCGGGCTTGCCGGCTTCCACCGACACGTGCGTTTCGATGAAGCCCGCGTGGATCGTCAGATCCGTGCAGTCCCAGACGCGAGCGCCTTCGGGAACAGCGCCGCCCGACTTGACCGATTCAATCACGCCGTCTCGGACGACGATCGTGGCGTTCTCGATGACCTGCCCAGGCTCGGGAATGAGTGTTCCTCCCACCAGCGCGTGCCAGCGGGGGTCCACCTTGCGGGGACCACGGAGGGGAGCGTCCTGGGTGGGCGCAGAAATGGGTGTTGCCGACGCGTAGCCGACTGCCAGCGCAGCCGCACAAAGGGCGGCCGGGGCGAAAAGAGACCTGGTCATGGAGTCCGACGTTGGATCCGCGGGGGATAGAAGAGTCTTGCGGCCCCAGGATCGCATCCCATGGCCGCTGGACTCACAACGTCGTCATCCTCTTACGAAGACTGCACCCAAATGCTGTCTCATTGCGGTAAACCCGCTTTCCAGCTACCGCTGCCGCCCGCGACGGTCGCGGTTCCTTGCCACGGGGGTGTCCGGGACCTTTTCGAATTCGGGCTTCTCCAGGAGCGCCGGATCGATCTCCCTCAGCCTGTCGAGCCCCGCCTGGAGCTTCATCGCGGTCTCGCTATCTCCGGCCTCAGTCAGGATCGGAAGCACCATCGAGGACGTGGTGACGGCCGAACCGTTCAGGCCGTCCAGGGCGTTGGAGGCCTGGGGCTTGCGCTCGAATGCCTGGAGCAGGAGCTCCGCCGCCGCCTTCGCGTCGCCCTGGTCCAGCCTCACGCGCGCCATTCCCGCCAGCGCCATCGCGGCGTAGTGGTCCGACGTCGCCGCCGTGGATTCGTCCCGTAGGACCGCCGTGCTGAAGTGCGCCAGCGCCGCCTCGTAGGAAGAAATGGCCTCGTCGAGTTGGGAGCGTCGACGGCGGAACTCTCCGCCCACGAGGCCCGCGTAGCCTGCGTACCATGCCGCGCTACCCGTCGCACCAGGGGCACCGGCCCTTCGCGCATAGATCCCAAGCATCCCGTCCACGCCCTGGGTGTAGAGCAAGCGCTCGCGGAAGCGACCGTTCAGTCCCCAGCTGTCCGGGAAGCGCTGAAGGCCCCGCTCAAGCGCTTCGAACGCGCGCCTCCGTGCGCCCATGCGGATCAGGAAGTCATGGTGCTTCTGGGCCTGCTCGTCCGTCCCAAGGGGATGCTCCGCGAGAAGATCAAACGCGGTGTTTACCTCCCCCATGGACTCGGCGGGCCAATCGTCGCCCGCGCGGGAGGCCTGTCGAATAATGGCGACGCCGTCATCCGCAAACAGCGACATGACCGCCATGCCGATCCAGCTGCTCGCGGTCTCGCTGGCGGCCGCGTCTGGATCGGCGCCCATGCCGCGGAACGCAGCTCGGATCGGCGCCTGCCAGGCCTCCGTCTCACCCGAATAGAACGCCACGAGTCCGCGAACGGCCTGCGTGCGCCAGGTGGGACCACCGGCCTCCTCGGCGGCCGCCGCGGCCTCACCCGCTTCCAGGAATCGAAGCTCCGTAAAGCGTCGAGCGCGTGCGCTCCCCGCCGGCCTGGGTGCCGCCTCGGGATCCACCGCCAGACGGAGCATCGACTCAGCGCGCATCGTCTCTGCCTCAGCGAGTTCCTTGGGCGTCGGCTTGGCCGTTCCGGCCTCTACGGCATCTGCCAGCTTCAGCGCCTGATCCAGCCGTGCCTCGATTTCATAGCGCTCGACCACGGCTTCGCTGGCCGATGTGCTCCTGAGCCTCTGGGCAAGCTCCTGAACCTCTTCCTGCATCGGGCCAGCGTTGAGTCCGCGCAGCGTCACGCTGAGCGCCTTGGCACGGCCATACGTCGGCGCCATCGCCTCGAGGGCACCCAGCAGCAGTTCGCGATCGCTCTCCGGCATAGGCACCGCCAGAGCCTCCGCGATCAGGTCGATCGCGGCCTCGGACCGCTGTTCGGCCAGGATAGCCCGCGCCTGCGACGCCAGCTCGACGTCGAGACCGAAGAGCGCCATGCGAAGCAGCTCAATCGGCGCGCCAGCACCGAGCTTCTTCGAAAGGTCGAGAAGCCGCAGCCGCTCCGCGCGCTTGGCGACGCGAAACTTCTGCTCGATGATCCGTCGGTGCTCGATGTCGCGGCTCGCCACCAGCTCCTCAAGGCTCCGGTCGCGACCCGCGTCAGGGTTCCGCGTGTCGGGCCGATTCCTGATGCCCTCATCGATCGTCTCGAACACCGACTTCACGTCTAGAGCGTAGAAGACGTCGTACAGCTCCGTACCATCAAGCTCGACGCCGATGTGACGCGGCGAAACGCGCGTCTGGTCCAGGAACATGCTGTACACGATCGGCTCCATCGCGATGTGCTCACCACACGTCACCGACCCGAAGCGCGGGCACGGGACGCGCTGCCCGTTTTCGTCGTAGTCCCGCGGGTTGTGGCGATAGACCGACGCGATGACGTTCACATACGGCTCGTGGAACTTCGCCATCTCAGGCTCGCGGTACCTGATCCCCGCGTAGTGCTCGCTGGCGATCTCACCGTCCATGTTGACGCAGACCAGGATGGGCTTGCCCGTCTCCTTGGAGACAGCTTGGGCATCTTCCCAGGTCCGCTGAAACGTGATGAGGACCGGCTTGGCCCAGTCCTCCGCGGTCGGTGCCGGCCACATACCGAGCCGAGGATCGGCTCCGCTGGTTTGACCCTGCGCCCCAGTGGCGGCTGCAACCTGGGCTGGCGCTGCGGCAGGTGACTGGAGCAAGAAAGACGCGGCAACGACGGTGGCGGAGATGAACAACATGGAGTGGAGATTGAGTTCGATGGCTTGGCACACGATATTAGCCCGCCTATCCGATACGGTCTCGCGACAATCCATGGGACACCTCATCGCATTCTCAACGTTCGTGCTGGGCAGCCTCGCAGGAGCGCCCTCACTCACTGCGGCACCTCATTCCGGGGGCCACCTGGACTCGCCGTTCCAGGTAAAGATCGCGTGGAAACTTCCGGAGAGGTCCCCCTACGCGGGCGAGACCTTCCCGGTGACGATGGAGATCGCTGTGCCCTCTGAGGCCGGGAACGCCCAGCTCCTGCAGCTGTTTCCCCAGCCCCTCGACCTGCCGCTCCAGCTTTCTGGCTTCGAGGCCCTCGCATCGGGACGCCTCATCGCGGTCCCCGATCAAGAGCGCGCTTCCCAACGGGCGGGCCAGAGCGTTGCGCTCGACGGCGAGATCGCCCAGGCGGCGGGGCCCCTCCTGAGCGAAGGGCCCGACGGGCGGGTCGCCCTCTATTCAATCAAACGCTGGTTCAAGGCGCCTCGGAGCACGAGCCTCGAACTCCCCGGGCCCGGAGTTCGCTTCGCCGTCGCGACGGAGTTCAGGGAGGATTTCGTGCAGGGTCGCGTCCCGGTGGACCGCCGGACCGAGAGCGCCAGCGGCGCCGCCACCATGCTCGAGATTCAGGTGCTACCCGAGGCGGGGCGCCCGTTCGAATTTACCGGAGCCGTCGGCCGCTTCGAGCTTGCATCAGCGGCCATGCCTTCAACCGTTGCGGCGGGAGAATCCATGACCCTCGCCGTGACCATCCATCCCTTGGGAAGCACGGCACGGCCAGCGTTGGCCGCTGACTCAGTGACACTCACGTCAAGCGACGCCTTCAGCGAACAAGGCCGTGCGATCACCACGGACACGGCGGCCGGGACGCAGATCATCTCTGTATCTCTCGTAGCGCGGACTGCGTCCGTGGACGCTCTCCCCGTAGCCTCGTTGGCGTACTTCGACCCAGGCACGGCTTCTGGGGTTGATTCTGGCTTCACCACCACGGGATACCAGACTGCGACCGCACCCTCTCCCAGCTTTCTGGTTCGTCAGGCCTCCCCGTCAGATCAGGTCCACGCGCCCTCGACACCCACGGATTCCGAGGGCGACCCTGACCCTGACCCTGACTCCGGCTCTGACTCCGGCCTTGTGCCTGAGGATCGCCCGATCCCCTACTGGACCATCGGAGTCGGGGCGTTCATCTTCCTGCTCGCCGTTGCCTCGGTCATCCGCCGCCACTGGCCGCAGAGCGGCCCCAGTGCAGACCACGACGACCAGGCGCAGGACGCCTAATCAGGAGCCGTATCCTTGGGCCTACTCACCGACGCAGAACGTCACCCAGTCACAACGATCCTCATCGTGGGGTCCATCGCCACGTTCTTCGCACAGGAGACCGGGCGCAGCGTGGACCACATGATCCTCACGCCGCTCGATGCTCTCACCGAGCCCTGGCGCTACCTGACGACGATCTTCCCCCACGGCGGCGCGTTCCACCTGATCTTCAACGTGTTCTGGATCTGGCAGCTAGGACGCGCGCTCGAGTCACGGATCGGCACGCTTTGGATGGTCGGACTGACTCTCGTGAGCGCCCTCGCCGCCAGCGGCACCGAGGTCCTGATGTACAACGCGGCGATCGGCCTCTCAGGCGTGGTCTATGCCTTTGCGATGTTCGCCTGGGCGAAAGGACGCCACGATCCAAAGTTCCGCGGAGTCATCGATACCCAGACGCTGCAGCTCCTGATCGGCTGGTTCTTCCTGTGCATTATCGCCACGGAAACAGGCTTCATGCGCGTTGCCAACGGTGCCCACGCAGGGGGCGCGGCCATGGGTTTCTTGCTGGGCCAGAAGCGCCCCTGGCTCGCCGGGGTATTCATCGCCAGCCTCGCGACCACAATCTTCCTCCGCCTCGGGCAAGGCTCCTTGAACACGCCCCCTGGGGTCTTCGAGTCGCGGGCTGTCCACGCCCTTCTCGACGACAAGAACCAGGAGGCGATTGACCTGTACGAGCAGCTGTTCGCCACCGGGCATCGCTCGGCCGGATCTCTACACAACTACGGCCTCGCACTGAGCCGAGTGGGTCGAGACGCGGAGGGCATCACTGCGCTCATCGCCGCCTACGAACTCGACCCGCAGATCATCCAGAACGTCGAGATCCGGGAGATCGTCATCAACGCGAGGGCGGCCCTCAACGCCAGCAAGTAGACGCGTGAGTTCGCCAGAGACAGACCAGGGCCCAGCTTCAGGCTCAGCTTCAGGCTCGGGCTTAGGCCCGGACTCAGGCCCGGACTTAGGCCTGCAAGGGGACAGGGGCTCCCAGGCAGCACGCGAGGCCAGCCTGCGAGACGCGCTGAAGCTCCAGCAAGGACGTCCAGGGTGGCAGCGCGTGCTCTGGGCCATCGGAGGCCTGATCTTCGTCGTCGTGGGCGCCGTGGGCATTATCGTCCCTGGGCTTCCTACGACGCCGATGCTCCTCCTAGCCGCCGCTTGCTTCGCGCGAAGCTCACCGCGCCTCTACGAGTGGCTTCTGCGCAACAAGACCTTCGGTCCGCTCATCGACGACTACCGAGCGGGTCGCGGCGTTTCGATGCGCGTCAAGGTCACCGCCATCTCGATGATGACGGTATTCGTTGCGTTCGCGCTCCTGGTCCCACTGCGAGGCAAACCTATTCCAGCGGTGATCGTCCTCTGCCTCGCGCTCTTCGGCGCGTACTACATCGCAAGGCTGCCCACCCGTCGCCGGTAGCCAGGTCTTTCGCTCAGAGCCTGTGAAGCTCGTGCACCGACCCGTGTTCCGGCAGAATGCAGCGGTGCCCCTTCTCGTTTTCTAGCCGCTTCCCGAACACCACGCGAGCGTCGTCGTCGCCGTGGACGATGAAGGTCTGCTTCGGCGCGGGGAGATCGTTCACCCAGCGCAGCAATTCGTTCGCATCGGCGTGGGCCGAGAGGCCCGTCAGCCGCGCGGTCTCGGCGCGGTTCGCGATGTCTTGCCCATGGATCCGAATCGTCTTCTCGCCGTTCTGGAGCCTGCGGCCGCGCGTGCCATGGGCCTGGTAGCCGCCGAGGACCACGATGTTGTTCTCATCCGGCAGGCAGCGCTTCAGGTGATGGAGCACCCGTCCACCGGTCATCATCCCACTACTCGCGATGATCACGCGCGGACCCTTGAGATTGTTCAA
>JBLIHL010000156.1:0-11171 GCA_047635895.1 Paracoccaceae bacterium
CCCCCTCAGCCTGGCCACGATTGCGGCCCTGACTCTCTCCGCCTGCGCCGCGCGGCAGGGAGCCAGCTGCGACCGCCTGCGATCCGGCGGCGGACAGAACGATGGGCCTGATGCGCGCAGTGGAGGCGTTCGGTGAACTGAAAATTCTGGTGGCGCAGGACGCCGATTTCACGGGCTCGAATCCCTCGAGCACGGTCCTGAACCATCGTGGAAGCGGTGTCAGTCCTTGAGCTTCGTTTCCACCGTCCTATCTCCCGAAGTTCGCGATGCCTGCAAGGTCCCTGGGGTCCCTGAGACCGCGGGCGTCTTCGGGCGCAACGCCGCCGCACGTCGCTCGAGCTCCGCTCGCAGCCGGTCCATCTCGGTGTCCGTCCATGCGGCCCCGGCCCGCGCATCCAGATCGAGGTACTCCAGGCCATCCGCCTGCGGCGGCTTCCCGTTCATGACCCGCAGCAACTGGGTCGCGAGTCCCGCCTTCACCAGATGCCGCATCACGATCTCATGACGTGAACCTTCCGTCCCATCGACGTCCGAGGGGACTCCCTGCGAGGCCTCCAGGTGTAGCTCGCTGAGCAGCTTAAGCGCGGACTGCTCGAACCCGTCGTGCCCCTGCCACTCGGCCTCTAGCACCTGACGACGCACTGCATGGAGCTGCGTCCACTGGAGAGAGCGGGCCCGATGCACGCACTCGATCGCTGCCTCCCAGTCTCCCTGGCCCTGCCGTGATTTGGCGAGTCGCATCAGGCCCGTGGGCACCCCGGCCTCCAAGCGCGCAACCTCCTCGAAGCAGCGTGCAGCTTCGCCCCACTCCCCTCGCTGGAGTACGGACTCGCCGAGAAGCGACCAGCTCGTCGGGTCCGTCGGATCGAGTTCGATCGCGTGTTCGAGGGCAAGGCGCGCTTCCCCCACGCGATCGGCGGCATCCAGGGCAGTTCCCGCTCCGGACCAGGTGTGGGCGAAGTTCGGCGCGAGCAGCGTCGCGTATTCTCCAATCTCGACAGCGCGCTCGATCCGCCCCGCCGCGATGAGCGGACGTACCATGGCCTTCATCATCACTCCCAGATGGGTGCGCCGATCGAGACCGCGGAGATAGATGTCGAGCTCCCGAGCGCGCTCGGAGTGGAACCAGAGCGTGTCGAGCCCGTCCGCCTGGTAGATGCCACCCATCGTCGGCTCGAGATCTACCTCCTGCGTGCCCAACCGCAGTCGTGGAAACGTGTGGTACGGCACGAGTACGGCCCGAAGTTCGATGCCGGCTCGCTCCCCGACCGCGACGTAGAGAGTCGTCAGGCCCGAGCAGTTGCCGACGCCGGACGCGAGGACTGCCGCGAGCAGGCGGCCTTCGTTGGCGAAGGCATCGGCACAAGCATGGAAGCCGCGCTCCACGTTGAGATGGAGCAGCATGGCCTCGGCGAGCGCCTCGGCGTCCTCGATCCCCTCGATACGCACGCGCAGCTCCAGCGCCAGCTCGTCCAGTCGAGCCAGCCCCGCCTCGATGTCGACCGTCGGATCGATCTCGTGCGAGATCACCAGAGCGGCCGTACCGATGTCCAGAGCCTCTGCCGGCAGGGCGACCAAGGCCTCAATCGTGCGCGCTTCCCTCCCCAAGAACCCGGCGTTCGCCAGTGGCGGCACTGGCGGCGAGGGGGACGGAGGCAACGGGGGGGACGGCTCGGAGCAGCCCGAACAGATCAACTGCATGGCCGCGAGGAGCGGCAGAGCTGAAAGAAGGCGGCGCATCCTGGCGAAGCTACCACATCCCTCGAGACTGAGCCGCGGCCGATTCAACGGGCGGTACGAACCCGTCAGTGGGGGCTGTACATTGCTTGTGAGCCGGGGCGGGAGCCTGGAAGGCCCTTTTTCAGGACAGACTCACCGCGCGAGCCAGGACTGCGGCTTCCCGGTCCACAAGGAAGGTGACAAGCACTACCGTGTGCCCGATGCCCGAAGGACAAGAAAAGCAGCCCCTACTTGGGCGCGTAGTTCGAGTGGACGCCAAGGTCGTCCACGTCGACGTGCCTGACCCGATCGCGAGCTTTGCGGCCGCCCAGGCCGAGGCCAAAGGCAGCGACGGTGAAGAAGCCGAGCTGCCCGTCGTCGAGACGGTCCTGGCCGCACTG
The DNA here is from genome assembly GCA_047635895.1 of Paracoccaceae bacterium. Classification (GTDB taxonomy): domain Bacteria; phylum Planctomycetota; class UBA1135; order UBA1135; genus Saltatorellus. The sequence continues at coordinate 2,121 of JBLIHL010000156.1, forward strand.
CGAGGAACGCTCTTCGAGGATCTCGACGGCAAGAAGAACCCAATCTCCGTGGGCGACCTGGTGCGGGTCGATCGGACCGATGAGTCGGTGAGCGTCGAGGAGGTCCTGCCGCGCCGGAACTACCTCGGGCGCGTGGCCTCCTCCCACGATCCGCGTGAGCAGGTCCTGGTCGCCAACGTCGATCAGCTCTTCATGGTGGGCTCACTCAAGAACCCTGGCTTCTCCAGCAACCGGACCGACCGCATCCTGGCCGCCTGCCGCTGGCACGAGATCCCGGCCACGCTGATCTTCAACAAGGCGGACCTCGACAAGAAGGGCGCCCTGATGGACAAGTACCGCAAGACCTACGCGGGCATCCCGGACCTCGGCATCCTCGTCACCTCGACCGTCGACGGACGAGGCATCGAAGACCTGACGGCCCAGCTCAAGGGCAAGGTCTCCGTCCTCTACGGCCCGAGCGGCGCGGGCAAGTCCAGCCTCCTGAACGCGATCCAGCCCGGCCTCAACATCAAGGAGGGCAAGATCAGCTCGTACTGGAAGCAGGGCAAGCACACGACGACCTATTCGCGCCTGCACCGCATGGACCTCGGCGGCTACGTCGTCGACACGCCGGGCATCCGGGTCTTCCGCCCCCACGGCCTGACGCGCTCCCACGTCCGCGACCTGTTCCCGGACTTCGCGAAGTTCCAGGCGCTGTGCGAATTCGCCAACTGCACGCACGACCACGAGCCCGGCTGCGCAGTCTCCGATGCGTCGGAGGCGGGCATGATCCCGGACACCCGCTACGCGAGCTACCTGAGCCTCCTGGACGAGGTCGACCCGGACGCGGCCTACGACCCAGACGAAGAAGGGGATCTGGGCCTGGTGTAGGTTCGGCTGGCTGGTTTGCCTGGCTAGTTCAGCTGTCTGGTTCAGCTGTCTGGTTCAGCTGTCTGGTTCAGCTGGCAATTCTGGACTTCTTCGCCAACGATGGAAGGGACAGGTAACAGGGAAGGGCGACATGACCCTCGCTGCTGGCACGTATCGCGCTCGTGCGTTCACGCCTGCGGGACACCGCGGCGAAGCCCTGATTCGCGTGGAAGTGAACGACCCCGACGGTTCAACCTCACTGGCTCTATCGTTCCCCGGCCTCGAGTGATGCAGAGGGACGAGCCTGCATGATTCACAAGATGGAGCCACAAGCACGCCCAAACGGCGCTGTGGCTCCATCTCGTCAATCATGCAGACTAGAAGCTCGCCTCACCGCGAGCTTGCCTTCAACGCACGTCCAGTAGAGGATGCCGCCTGGCTCTTCGCCGACGTAGCCAACATGAACGACGGTGATGTCGGGGTACCCCTGGGACGTGGGGATCACCAGCTTTGTCTCGAGCGAGGGAAGTGAGACCATCTCGACCTCTCCGGCGACTTGATCTCCGGATCTCATTTCCCCGCGATAGAGGGGGACGCACACTCCGCCAAAGCAAGGCCATTCACTCACGCCACCGGCGAGACGAAATGCCTCCACGTCGCGGCCGCGCAGCTCGCCCGGCTGAATTTGGTACGGCACGATCGCGACGGACTCCTGTATTGCGCCGTCCATCGACGCGAAGCGCGGGCCTTCATGGGGATCATCTGGCACGGCGGCGGACTCCCAGCCAGCCGCGCTTCGTTCGATCTCAGCCAGCGCGGCCACGTAACCGTCTTTCGAGTACGCGTGGAGGTTGAGCTGCCAGCGCCCGCCCCCTTCGGTCACCTCGCAGGACACCGCTTCGAGATAGAGAGCGCGGAGGCCCACCACATCCTCGAATGCCTCGAGCTCCACCACGCCCGGACCGTCGCCTTCCTGAGCGTGAAGGCGGAGTGCCCCCCCTTTCAATACTCCCAGCAGAACCTCGCCAGTCCCGGGGATCGCCACAAGATCCCAGATCGATCCATCCACAAGGCTCTGCGAGAAGCTCGACTCTTCGAGTCGATCGGATCCCATGTTCCAGCGCCAGTACGTCGGGCGCCTCTCCTCTCCGGCGAACCAGAACGCCGCGGTACCGGGCGCGAGCGCATGGACTTTCGGGAGCGACCAGCGGCTGGCGGGAGTCGCGACGTCCCGCGATGCCAGCAAGCGTCCGGTCGGTCCCTCGAAGACGGAGAGGACCCAATTGTCGCCACGCCGCTCCACCGATGCCACGTCCGCGGTCACGGGCCCCGGTCCCGGGCGAAGAATGGAAGCGGCCGCGTTCTGCCACGCCTTGCGAGTCCACACCACCGGGTCGCCAGGGCCCGAACTGCAGGCTGACGCCAGCAGGGCCAGGCAAGAAATCGCCCAGCGAAAGGGACGGAGGCGCTCAGAGGGGCTCACCGGTCTAGCAGGCCGTTGAAGCTCGACTACGACCTGAGCGCCAATTCTGCCGATCAGTTGAAGTCGTACACGTACGACAAGCGCGTCTTGTTGATGATCGCGTACGGCATCTTGAGGAGCGCCTTCAGCTCATCGTCGTCGCGGTGGTTGAAGCCGCGCAGCTCTGGCTCTCGCATGACGAAGAATCGACGCGTGCCCGAATCTGTGCACTCGTAGGCGCCGGGGCGGATCATGCCCGCCAGCTCGACGTTCAGGTTGCCGGTGTAGAACACGCGCACCTTGTCAAGATCGGGCTCCTTCGCCAGCTCAGCCAGCGGAGTGTCGCCCGCTTCATCGAGGTACTCGTGCGCGACGAGAACCTCGTCCACATTCATGTGGAGGAGTGGCGTTTGGATCTGATCCCGGCTACCGAGATCGATCAAGGTGCAGTCGCGCACTCGCAGAAACGTCTTCCGGTGCTCATCGAGGAGCTTCGAGAGTCGCGTGTACTTGTGTTCAACGTTCCCCTTGATCAGGAAAGCGTCCGTAAGGAAGAGGTCGGAGCGAATCATGTTTGTCACAGCACTTTGAGATCGACGCCCAGCCCTCCTTACCTTGAGGGTCTGCAGTGTTCGCTCGCCCCCCTTACGTTTTTGCGGACTGCAGACGCCTAACCCGGAAAAAAATTCGGCCTAACTTTCTACCGCACCAGACTGCGGACGGCCCCGATGAGATAGAGCGACCCTGTCACGAACACCCAGCCCCCCTCGAGCCCTTGGGCCCGCCGCGTGGCTTCGCCTAGCGCCTCGCCCGGGGCCTCCATAGAGACCACAGAGGGGTGCGCGAGCTTCTCCAGGAGTTCGGTCGAGCCGTAGTGCACGCCAGACCCCGGGATCGTCGTCACGATCACACCCTCGGCCATGTCCAGAATCGGGGCGGCGAGCGCCACCGCGTCCTTCTCTCGATGAACCGCTATCACCGCCCAGAACGGACCTGGATGCTCGGTGCGCGCTTCCGCCAGCGCCATCTCGATCGAGTGAGGCACGTGTCCACCATCCAGCATGACCGGCACGCCCGAATGGGAGCAGCGCTCCATGCGCCCGGGAAGCCTCGACGACTTGATCACATCACCATCGAGCACCGCATCCGCGACGCCGCGCTCGCGCAGCGCATCGAGGACCGCAGTGGCAACCCTGACGTTCGCGTCCTCGAAGGTCTTGTCACGCTGCGACCAGGCCGCGGCGTATCCCGCCACGCCGCGCTCGTCGGCGATCTGTTGGAGCACTCGCCCCGCACCGGAATCAGGATCGCAGCCCGAGACCAAGTGACACCCTTCCTTCACGATGCCGCCCTTCTCCCGCGCGATCGCGGCATGGGTACTCCCGAGAATGTTCGTGTGCTCCAGCTCGATGGTCGTCACCACGGCGACCTCGGGCGAAGGAATCACGTTGGTTGAATCGAGGCGGCCACCCAGGCCGACCTCGAGCACCACGAACGAAACGCCCGCGTCCCGGAACGAGGCAAGTGCCGCAGCCGTCATGATGTCGAACCAGGAGGCTTCTCCCGCCAGGCTGCGCTTGGCCTCTCCTTCTTCCACCACGTCCAAGACGCGATTGACCGCCTTGCCGAACGCCGGCTCATCGATGGGCCGGCCGTCGATCAACACGCGCTCGGTGATCGACTCCACGTGAGGCGACGCGTAGGTGCCGACTCGCTCGCCCGCCGCCAAGAGAGCGTGGGTCACGAGGCTCGCGACCGACCCTTTCCCCTTGGAGCCCGCCACGTGCACCAGGCGAAAGCCCATCTGGGGATCGCCTAGCTCACGCAGGATCTCCTTCACTGGATCCAGATCGACGCGCCAGCCCTTGCCGCGGTCGCGTCGTTCCCAGTTGATTCGCGCATCGAGCCGCGCCAGCGTAATTTCGAAAGGTGTCTGAGCCATGGGTTTCCCGCCGTGGGGCCGTGGGGAGGCGCGAGACTATGGGGTCTCTCACCCTGATCCACGCTCGGGATATCTCACTAAACCTGCGTGCGGTTATGCGAGTTCCTTCGGCTAACCCCCACGGGACAACCAGGGAAACACCATGAGCGAGCTGCATCACCGAATCAAAATCTTCGTCTACCGCTTCAGCGAGGCGAAGCCGAACTACCTGCTTCTAAAGCCTGACCAAGGACTCGAAGCACTCTGGGGACCGCTGTCCGGTGAACTCGGCTTTGGGGAAGAGCTTGAGACCGCGATCAGGCGCAAGGTCGCGGATGACCTCGGGGTGAATCGACCCGGTCAGCTGCTAGACCTCGACATGCCAGGGCGCTGGACGCTCGGCGACGAGGAGATCATCGAATGGACGTTCGGCTTCCGCACCGCGTCTGATATCTCGCCTGACAAGATCGAGGCTTCGATCTCACCGGCGTGGCCGGGGCATCGCTGGGCTCACTTCCAGGACGCCTACTCAAGCCTCGGCCTCGAGCCCGACCGCGCCGCGATGATGCGGCTGCACACCAAGGTCCTGGCGGCCTGACCCTCTGCTGCTGACGCCCGTAGCTACGTGGCCTTCCATGCAACGCAGCATGCGGGGAACTCATGCTCGCTGAACGGAATCAGCTCTTCGCGACACGCTCCTAAACTAAATCTAGCAGCGGATATTCGTCGCCGAGCACGGCGACGGGATTCGCACCGAACAAGCGCTGGATGAGGGTCGCATAGACCGACCGGAAGTCCGTGGTGTAGGCCACGTCGCCGTCATCAAGGTCCGTCAACGACGGGTGCTGGCCGTAGAGGCCACCCTTGACCTTGGCGCCAAAGACGAACATGGGTCCGGCCTTGCCGTGGTCATGTCCTTTGGAACCGTTCTCGGCCACGCGCCGCCCAAACTCGGAGAACACGACCACCACGGCTTTTTTGCCGGCTTCGCTGCGCCGTAGGTCCTTCATGAAGGCACCGAGCGCCGCGCCCAGGTTGCCCATGTTCCGGTTGTGCTGGACAAGCTGGTTGGAGTGCGTGTCGTAGCCTCCAGTCAGCACGGAGAACACGCGCGTTCCAACGCCACCACTGATGAGCGCGGCGACGTCCCGCAGGGAGGCCGCGAGCTGGCTACCCGGATACTCGACGTCCGTCTGGTAACTAGCGGCGGCGCGCCGCACGCGGCCGGAAGACTCGGTGGCGTCGTCCAGGGTCTTGCGGAGAAGCTGAAGCGCCCGATCGCGCCCCTTATGGCGACCTGATGGCGCGGGCTTCTTCACTCCCGATGAGCCCGGATCCGGCTCGTTCTCGCAGATCGCGCTCCCCCCCATGGAATAGACGTCCTGCTCGCCGAACCAGCGATACGCCGTCGGCGAGGCCACCGCGACCGCAGGATGCGTCGACGAATGAACGGAATACGGGGCGCGTCCACCGAAGTGCACCACGCTATCCGGCTCCCCCGCGTCGCCCCAAGCCTGCTCAGCGAGCTTGCCGATCCAGCCGTCCCCTGAGGCACGCCCGCGATGGTCTCCCGTGTGCCATATCTCCATCGAACGGAAGTGCGACCGGATGGGCACCGGATACCCGCACCCCTCCACGATCGCGAGCCGACCGGCGTCAAACTCCGAGCGGAACGCCCCTAGCTTTGGATTGAACGCACGGTAGTCGTCGATCGGCAGCAGCTGCTTCTTTGGATTCAGCGTGGTCTTCCGGAGGCGGAAGAGCTCGTCCTCGCCGTGGGGCACGATGCTCGCGAGACCATCGTTTCCACCCGAGAGCTGAATCATCACGAGCGGGCTCGAGCCCGATGGCAGCTCGATCGCTTGCACAGATCGCCCGATGGACTCCGTGACGAGGCTCGGAAGAAAGAGGCCGGCAGCGCCGGCTTGAAGCACGCTACGACGTGGATAGGCTTGTGACATGGGTCTCCCGTAGGAAGGTGATCAATGAAGCTGTGCTTCGGGCAACGAGAGAATGAGATGGCTGAGTTGGCGGAGCACGGGTTCGCTCTTGGCGGTACGCCCCAGGAACCCCGCGGCTTCCTGGTCAGCCGCCTTTCGAAGGCTCTTCAACCGCCCCTCCAGCATGAACAGCGTCTCTGTTGGCGGCTCGATCGCGAGGAGCCTCTCAGCCAGCGCTTCCACTATCGCCGCGTCGGAAAGATCGCCTCGGTCCCGCAGCCATTTGTAGAGCGACTTGCGAGGTTTGAACTTGGCGTCCCTCAGGATGCGCGTCAGCCGGGACATCTGGTCCCGCTTTGCCTGGGCCTTCCCCATGGCCATCATCTCATCAGCGGACATCTCAGCCATCGCTGGGTCCTCGCTCATCGACTCCATCAGCTGCTGCGTATCGGCACGCAGCGCCTTGCCGTGCACCCGACCGAGCATCGCGCCGGCGACGTTGCCGCGCAGCATGAAGGACGCGGTCGAAACCCACGCGATCCCTTCCTCCCAGCCCTTGACGTTCGGCGGCTGGAAGAGATCCTGGCCGAGCGAGGACGCTGACTCGACGAGAAACTTAACGGGCACCCGGCCCGCCAGCCGGAGGTTGGCGCCCACGACATAATCAATGGGCGACGCGATACGGGCGCCCACGACCTCGGGTCGATAGAACGCAGGGTCGAGCAGGAGCGTCCGCACGAAGTGGGCCGTGTCGTAGTCGGTAGCTCGCAGTCTACCGGCATACGCAGCGAGTCGCGCTGGCTCCGGATAGACGCCCTCCATGTACTCAATCAGGCTACCAGCGATGAATTCGGCGCACTCAGGGCGGCCGAGCAGGATCGTCGCGAGGTCCTGGGGACCATGGTTCCCCTTCACCCCAAGGATCGACTTCGCGCCGTCATCGTGCTGGGAGTCGCGGAAGCGGTAGGTGGCTTCCTCGCCGTCGCGCACGACGCCCGCACCCGTCAGCGCGCGCGCCGCTTCCTGGACGTCTGCTTCGGTGTAGCCGCTCCCCTCGCCGAGGCTGAAGAGCTCCATCACCTCACGCGCGAGGTTCTCGTTCGGCTTCCCCTTTGTGTTCTGGTCGTTGTTGAGGTACGAGAGCATCGCTGGGTCGCGCAGCATGGAACGCAGGAGGTTCCCGTAGCTCCCGAGGGCGCCTCGCCGCAGCGTCTGGTGCTGGCGAGCGATGTTGTCCGGCTCACGCACGTTCTCATAGGACGTGGTGAAGACGCCGTGCCAGAAGAGCGTGAGCCTATCGCGCAGAGGATCCTCACCGAGCACCATGCGTCTGACCCAATCAGCACGCAGACGGGCGAACTCCAGCGCGTACGTCTTGATAATCGCACTCCGGTACTCCCGCCGCTCGTCAATCGTCCGCTGGGCGTACTCGACGGGGTCGATCCGAGGACCGCGGTAGACGTAGGGCGGGGACAGCTCTTGCCCCCTTACGGGCCGCGGAGCCAGGAGGTGGTCCACGAGCGCCTCGGGGCCGGCCTTGACCCAGCGTCCGATATTCCCGGGACGGATCCCGAACCCCGCGCGATTCCAGACGTGCTCGACCTCGCGGGCTCCCCAGGGGAGCTGCACCTCATCCGAACTCGGTGACGCGTCGCCGGACAGCACAGGGCCCTCGCCGAGCTCGGCACTCGGTTCCATCCCTGTCGCCAAGCCCGCCAGTAGCGCCCAGCATCCCGCGGCCGCCATCAGACTGGGGAGGCGGGTGCTAGCCCGTGGGGTCCCCTTCGGGCTTCGATTCTTCGTCCTCATGGTTCTTTTCAGGATACAGGTAGTCGTGTCACTCTGGTGGGTCCACTGCTGGCAGGCCGCTCACGGGCGCCATCCAGGAGGTCACGCGGTCGGAGCAGCTACCGGCAACGTGCGGACATAGACATCACGCTGGGGATACGGAATGGAGACACCCTCTTCGTCAAATCTGAGCTTGATGCTCCGGCGGAGCTCACCGCATGAGCGAAAGTACTCCCTCATGGGCACACACGCCCTGGTCGAAAGGTTGACCGACGAATCACCGAGTGCGGTCACGAGGGCCTGCGGCGCCACGTCGAGCCCGAGGTTCTGGAGGGGGAGGACCAGGAGGATCCGACCTCCGACCCTCGGACCCTCCTTCAGAGCCCATCGGCGCAGCGTGGCTGTCGGCTTGGTGAAGAGGTTGCGCACCTTCCCCGATCACGCCCACCCGGACCCGACTGTGTCCAACGCCCGGGGGGCGAGAAGGACAAACGGACGAAGAAAACAAAGCGCGCGCTGAGCGATTCTAAACGGGCTATGAAAATGGGGCTCACCCAACAGACTGCGGCATGCTTCGACCACCTTCGCCGCCGCCCTGACAAGACGTCCTAGCCCGCGACATGTCGCCCAGATAACGCACCGCGGGTCGCAAGTGCAAGCCCGCCCGGCTACCTTGCCCCCATGAGCCACGCCGCGCCAATCGATCTACCCGCCTTCCTCGACCGCCTTCGCGCCGAAGGGGAGCTCGTTGAAGTGGACGCCGAAGTCGACCCGCGCCTGGAGATGGCCGAGATCCATCGGCGGGTCATCGCCGCAGGTGGCCCTGCCGTCCTCTTCAAGCGCCCCAAAGGCGCAGCGTTCCCCGCGGTCACCAACCTGTTCGGTAGCGCGCGGCGCGTCCAGCTCGCGTTCGGGGATCGTCCCGAGGATATCGTGGCTCGCGTCGCGCGCCTGCCGGAGGAGGCGCTGCCGCCCACCCCCAGCAACCTCTGGGCCCAGCGCGGGCTCTTCGCTTCACTTGCCCGGGTGGGCCTCAAGCGCAGGCGGCGCGGTCCCGTCACCGAGGTGGTCGAAGATAGCCCTGACCTTTC
>JBLIHL010000157.1:0-11143 GCA_047635895.1 Paracoccaceae bacterium
ACGAATCCCCAACACGTATCCCCAGCACATATCGGCCGCTGAACGTAGATTCAGGAGGCCCGACTGCCTTCAGTTGAGACGTACGCCCGTGCATCGCCCCTGTTAGGTAGAGACTACAGATCTTTTATGACTAGCGAAACGGGCAACGCGAGAAGCCCGACAAGCAGACCTGAGGGGCACAACCGCTGACTTGGCGCTGACGGAGGCCGCCCTGGCGCGCTACAACCTGACGTAACCCACTCGAAGTTTCGCCGACTGGAAGCGGGACTCGAACGAACCAGCAAGGCGCGGACGACCCCCATGATGACCGAGAAGAGCGGAAAAACGACCAGGCGAAGCCCCTCCACCCCCACGCCCGCCCGCGAGGACGCCCGCAGGGCCCCTTCAAGCGTCACCGGGGCTGTTTTGCTGGCCGGGGCTCTCCTCGGCGGCATGACGAGCTGTCGCGTTCCGGCCCCGACGGTCCAGCAGGGCCTCCAGTACGGCTTCAACACGCCGAGCCAGGCCCTCGAGTCTTTCCGGACCGCGGTACAAGGCAACCTGCTCGAGGAGGAGTTCCGGTGCTTCTCGCGCCAGTGGAAGGCGCGGACCAAGGTCCGCTCGATCAACTACTACAGCGAGGCGCGCGATGAGCTGCTCTCCGAGATCCCCCAGCTGCGCTGGGCCCTCTACCGGGCCGAGGATCCGGAGGTCGTGGTGCAACGGAATCGGGTCGCGCTCCTCCAATGCCGCATCCCCGGGCCTCTCTGGACCAAGGATCGGTGGCTGATCTTCCGCATGCACCGCGAGGGCTACTGGGACGCGTGGACCGAGCAGACGCCGGAGAAGCCCACCGAGGGCAACACCTTCCGCGACCCCGTGGAGGCGAACATCCTCCAGTACGTGGAGCGCTACGACGTCTACCGCGTGAACATCGACGACTTCTCCGAGGAGACGGGCAGCACCTCACCGGAGGCCATCATCGCCGTGAAGGGCGGATGGCAGTGGAAGATCGAGGACTTCCTGATCGCGGACGAGCCTGAGACATCCGAGGGCTATGAGGAGTCGACGAACGCCTCGATCCCGGTCAGCCCAGCGGAGCGCGAGTAGCGCGTCCCCACCGATGGGCCCGGGGACCAGCGGCCCCGCCCATCACTGTCCGTTCAACCATTGGGCAATCTTGGCCGCCGAAAGGGCTCCGCTTTGCCGCGCCGCTTCGGCTCCATCCTTGAAGAGCACGAGCGTTGGGATCGATTGAATCCCAAACTGCTGCGCGGTGCGCGGTGCCGCTTCGGTGTCGACCTTGACGAACAGGACCTTGCCCAGGGATTCGCGGGCGGCCTGCTCGAACTGCGGCGCCATCACTTTGCAGGGGCCGCACCAGGCGGCCCAGAAATCAACGAGTACCGGCAGGCCGCTACGCTGGATGTAGCGGCCGAAGTTCGCATCGTCGAGCGACACAGGATGGCCTGGCAGGAGCTTTTCCTTGCAGCGCCCGCACACCGGTACATCGCCGAGCCGGTCCTTGGGAACACGATTGCGCGCGCCGCACGCTGCGCAGGGTAGGTCGACTTTTGGCTCTGACATACCGGCCATCATAGGCCCCTCCCAGAGGCCATTCCACGGCCTGTTAGCGACCCGAGACCCTTCTCAGGAATTCGTCGATCGGGAAGCTCCGCTGGATGGTGAACACGCCCGGATCTGAGGGGACCACGATGTCCCCTTGATCCTGAAAACTGTCCGTAGTGAACGAATGACGCCCGTTCTTTCGCACTCCCCAGGTCAGCCTATATCGGCCACCACGCGAGACAGGAATGGACAGCGTTCGCGTGGCCGCATCAAGCTCGACGGACGGAAGCGCACTGGAGACGTCAAAGCCTGGGTGACTGAGCTCGATCTTCGGCACGAGATCGATCGGCACGAGCACCGCGCGCACCTTCCAGCGCTCGGGATCCGGCAGAGTCCCGTCGACCTCCAAGCGCACGGTTGTCCCCACGCCGAGGTCAATCTCCGAGTCGAGATAGAGCTCCTCGAACAGCTCCGTCCGAGCCCCAGGGACGAACGCCACGGCATCGAGGGTGGACGACGTCGAAAAGAAGCGCGCATGCCCGTCTCTCCCGATCGGCGCCAGGCCATCAAAACTCACGACGACCTCGTCGCTGCTAGCACCGATCCGACGCCACACGAGTTGGCCACCCCGGGCCGGCTCGCCGTCAGGGCCTCGGACCTCGATGTCGAACCGAAAGAGATCACTGCCAAGGTCGATTGGATCGATCCGCGGATCGAGCGTTCCAGCTCCCCCCACCACGATGTCCTCACGCTGCCAGATGGTTTCACCGCCACCGAGCTGAACCGCGACCGTCGCCAGACCGTGCGGTAGGGCCAAGACCTCGAACACCCCGTCGCGCTGAACCGCACCGATGCGACGAACCGCGATCGTACCCTCGGTATCACGGGCCTCGACGGCCACCGTAAGCGTCCCCTCAGGCGGAGAGATCGGCTGGCCATCCGCATCGCGCACGTCCACGCGTCCGCGCAGGATGGCGGTGAATTGCTCTGAGTTGTCTAGCAGGTAGTCAGGATCCGTGATGAACCGCGGTCCTGGCTCCTTGGCCACCACGAAGGTCGACACACTCGCCCACACGATCACGAGGATCGCGAGGGTGAAGAGGTAGATCTTGGTGGGTGCGCTCACGGGTATAGGGTACCTCGCTCAAGGAAACTGGCCTCACGGACGGTCGATTCGGGACCGAAGCAGCTTGGCGGTCGAGGCCCGAACCGAGACGAGCAGCGGCTCGAGAGCTTCCTCATCTCTCCTAGCGAGATCATCCTTATTGGCCGAACACCATTCACAGCCCATTTCTTCGACGTGAAAGGCCACAAACTCCCGCGGCCCCTCCGCGAGCGTTCCGGAAATCCAACGAGCGAGCCAGTGACGAGCAGGGCATGACACCCGGTCCTCCGACCAGACGCTCGCCACGTCCATGGGCACTTCTCCGTCCTCTGCCAGCTGCGCCAGAGCCTGTACAGCCTCCCCGTCGGGGTCGTGCTTCGCCACGTGCTCCCGGAGCTTCTTCAGGGCCCGGAACTTGACGCCCGCCACGGCCGTTTCGTCACGCAGCCCGAACCGCTCCCAGGTATCCCGGTTGCGCCAGCCCCCGCGGAACAGCGCCTCCACCACCATCAAGCGGTTGAACTCAGCCGCGGCCCACGTTTCCTGGACCCACGCCCTGAGCGCATCACGGAGCAGCTCCCGGCCACGCCCCTGGACGTCCGATCGACGCACGATCCGGCTTGGGGTCTCGTCATCGAGAGCGAGGGAATCCAAGTCGATCCCGCCAGCCTCGTCGCCGTCGTCGGAGCCGCCCTGGCCAGCACCGACCATGCGCCGCTTGCGAAGGTGGTCGATAGTGCGGTTGCGGCAGATCCCAAACAGGTACTGCTCGAACGAGTACTTGCGATCGAACGAGCCGATGCCACGCACCGCGCCGAGGAACACCTCCTGGACGATGTCGTCGCGCGCTTCGGCGTCAGAGACTCGACGGCCGATGTAGGCGATCAAGCGTCCTGCGTAGGCGCGCTCGACGCGCGCCCATTCGTCCTCGTCGAAATCGGCGAGACGCTGAACGTCCGGTGACCATTCTCCTGACATTGATGTGGGGCTGGTTAGGGGCGTTCGAGGACAAAGAGGCCGAAGAGGCCAAGAAGCGTTGCGCCGAATCCGACGCTCGCCATGATCATGAGGAAGAGCGTAAAGCGCGCCGTGCGGCCGACGACGCCTCCGCGATCGCTGCGCACGAGGCGGTCCGTCACGACGCGGAGCGCCCCAAGAATCGACTGGACCACCGCTACGATGGCTGCCGCGAACACATCGAATCCAACGCGGGTCGTCTCCATCAGCGTCGCGAACAGGCCGCCAGTCACCTTCGGCGGAACCGGGATGATCGTCGGCACGGGAGCCGCCGGTGCCGCGTGGATCTTTTCCGCCGAAGGCGGCTCGCGATAGGACGTCCGCGAGGAAAAGCGCCCGTCGTCCTTCGGGAGCAGCGTGCCCGTGCCGCTCTCGCTTCGCTTCTTCTGCGCGTTGAGCTCTGCGACGAGCTGCCGAGCGCGGCTCGCCGGACGCCCCGCTTCGATCGGAGACGTCTCCGCCGTGGTCGCCTCGATGGACGCCAGCAGCGGTGAACGCGACTTGGACGCGGCCTTCCTGGCATCCGCGTTCGGAGAACTTTCCTGCGAATCCACGAGTGAGTCCTGCGGCGACCGCACGCCGAGGTCCGGGGCTGAGGTGGAAGCGTGGTCGACGAGGCTGCCCCGCGGACGCGCCGGACGGGACTCCTCAGGAGTCAGCCTGAACGTGACCGAGTCGCCCGGACGCGCCGTTTGCCCAAGCATCTCCAGCACCTCGGAGATCGAGTCAGGCCGGTCCTTAGGGTCGAGCCTGAGGCACGCCTCAACGGCGGGGCGAGCGATGGCTGGAAACGTCTCCGGAAACACCGGTGGGTCGTCGCTTTCCCGAAGCACGAGACCGCCCAGTTCATCGGGGTTGAAGGGCAGGCTTCCCGCAATCGACTCGAACAGAATCACGCCGAGGGAGTAGATGTCCGCCCGGTGGTCCGCGCGGCTTCGCAGCATCTCAGGCGCCATGTACATGGGCGTGCCGCGGCCGAACGACAGCGTGGTGCGCCCGCCCTCCAGGAGCTTCGAAAGACCGTAGTCCCCTACCCGAGCGTTCTCGCCGCGCAGGAAGATGTTGCTGGGCTTGAGGTCGAAATGTACGAGCCGACGATCATGCAGCGCAAGGACGCCGCGCGCCGTCTGGGTGAACATGAGCAAGGCCTCTGCTGGGCTGAGATCCCCGAGCTTGAAACGCTTGGCAAGGGTCTCCTCACCCGCATACCCCATGATCACATAGGGCACGTCCATGACGACCCCCATGTCCTCGATCGTCACGAGGTTCGGATGGTCGATCGCAGCGAAGTGACGAACCTGGTCCAGCTCTCGCTTGACCGCCTCACGCTGATCGTCGTTCTCAACCTTGAGGAACTTGATCGCGTACGCCTTACCAATGGACGTCTTGCGCGCCTTGTAGACGTCGCCAAACGCGCCACCGCCCAGCCGGTTCTCGATTTCGTAGCCCGGCACGAAGTCCGGCTGCCGAAACGAGTTATAAAACGCCTCCCAGTCCATGGTTATGCCCTAAGGCTACCGTCTAAGGGGCCTGCGTGCCGTGGGACGGACCGCCATTCCGAAGGGAGGTACGCGATTCGGCGCGGCGCCCAGCGCCAGGTCCACGCGCGTCAGCACGGGGAGAGACAGGCTTACGCTCGCCGCGGGGTCCCTGCCGGGAAAGCGCACGCCTCCGCTGCAGCTCACCGTGAGCGTGGGGCTTTCCTGGCCCGCCAGGCGAGCCACAAGGGCTATATCCTCCGCAATCCCCGGCACCACGATCTGACGGCGTCGCCGCGGCCCCATTCGCAGGCGACCGGCAACCTCAGGCGCCATGAGTGCCACGCGGCGCGCCCCCTCAGCGTCGGTCCGCCCCTCCAGCTCTAGAATCATCGTCGCGCTCGAAGGATCGCTGAGCCTGCAGCTGAAGCTAGCCGCCTCGCCGAAGCGAACGCGGTCCCCATCGTGCAGTGGACGCGGGCCATCCGCGGCGCGGCGCTCGACCCCGTCGATCTCCACGGTGGACGCGCCTGGCTGAACGGAAAGCGCCCACTCCGCGCCGCCGTGGAAGGAGTCGCGCAGCTGGAAGAGCCCGTGAAGCCCGTCGATGTCGCCGAGAAACGCAAGATCGGGCTCTGGCGCCGCGGCATGTCCGACGAGCACCGTGGTGCCGATGAGGACGAGAACATCGCCAACGTCATCGATGGACAGCATGAGCTGCTCCGCCCTCGGGTCCCGAGATGAGTGCTGTGGTGGAGGCACGCTCGCTATTCGTTCACGAATCTTGGGATTCAGAGCGCCGACACGACGACGCCACCGCCCGCGTGCCGGGCATCGAGGAACGCCTCACGCGCGGCCGCGTACAGGTCCTCACGCTTGTCGATATCAGGACTCGGGTAGTTCGCGATACCAATCGCCAGCTCGATGCGATCACCGACGAGGTCCATCATGCGACGCCCCTCCGCGGTATCCGCCACGCGGCGCGCCATGATCTCAGCTCCGTCCGGACCCGTGTTCGGCAAGAGAAAGAGAAACGAGTTCTCATCGAAGCGACCCAAGACGTCCGTATCGCGGGACGCCGCGAGGAAGATCGAGCTGAGCTCCCGGAGAACATCATCGGAAGCCTGACTCTCAAAGCCCAGCATCGCGACCGCGAGGGGCGCATTGAAGCGACGGGCACGCTTGAACTCCTCGTCCAGCTTGTAGGCGAGGAACGAGTAGTTGAAGAGGCCGGTGACCGGATCGATCGCAGCCTGCATCAGCGCGTTGTGATGCGGCGCCGCCACGTCACGGGAGGGATCGGAATCCGCGATCTGTGCGAGGATTGCTTCGGGCAGCGTGAACTCCTCGGCGGACGTACCGCGGTGCTCGGACTCGAGCGCTGGGCGCTGGCCTGAGGACACGCCTAGCACCGAACGCAGCTTCGACCCGTTCACCGGTCGCTCGATGACCCCGGTGGCTCCACAGAAGCGCGCGATGGGCTCCGCGAGGTGGTTGCCGTCATCGACGACCACGAAGGTCCGGCACTTGGTCCGGCCGCTCAGCTGACGCAGAAGCTCATAGACGTTTCTGTCCTTGAGCCACGAGTCAATCAGCAGCACGTCGCCTGGGGCGGGTGGAGCCGCGACAAGGTCGCGCCACGACGAGATATGAACGACGCTCCAGCCTGCGAGCGCGTCCTCGGCCGCAGACTCGTTAGCAGCATCAATGGCCGCCTTCGCACCGCTGAGTACCGAGGAGTCGTTGGTCGCGATCCTGATGGTCCTGAGTCCGTCGCCCATGTCGCAATCGGAGGCGCGTGATGCCCCTTGGAAGCCGTGGAATCCGACCTGAAAACCAGCCCGGGCTCTCAGCGTGCAAACGCGAAGCCCCCGATTCAATCAATAAAGGAGAAGGGCGATCTACCGAGGAGCACTGGCTGCGAGTGCGCCGAGCCTCGCCCCCAGGAGCGCCATCCCCTGGGCGGGGAGTTTTCGCAGCCGGTTCACGGCCGTTTCGCCACCGAACTCCCCCAGCGCCCATCCGAGAAGTCGAGCCCGCTCGGGTGCTGTTCCCTCGGGTAGCCCCTCGATCCAGCGAACGACTGTCTCCTCGCCGTAGGCCGCGCGGGCACCACCGGCTGCGAGGATGGCCTGATTCCAAGGGAGCGTCAGCGCGGCCGTGCGGAGCAGGGACTCCACCTCGGGTGATCCCGCCTTGGCCAGCGAGACCGTCAGCTCAACTGTCGTCTGCAGGTACTGGGGACGATGGAACAGCTCGACCAAGACGGCCAGGCCCTCCGCCGTGGGATGGTCGCTGATCGCCCGCACGCCGCGGGGCAGCTCGTACGCTTCGATACTCATGGCGAGAAGCGGCTCACGAATCGTGACCGTGTCACGGAGTTCGCCGTGGAGCACGAGAATGGCGTCCGCCGCGGCCCGCTCCACGCCGACAAGCTTCGGCGCGATCTCCGCGACGAACTTGAGCACGTTCGGGTGCGGCGCCGCACGCTCTAGAGCCTCGAACAGGGAAGAGATGGCCTGCACGGGCCTGCGCCGGTCCGGATAGTCGAAGAGGTTCAGCGCCTCCTGAATCCCCTGCACGTCGTCCAGCCGGATCAGGCTCGCCAGCGCATTGGCGCGCGTCCAGTGATGAGGATCGTCAAAGGCAGTGCGCAGCGCGGCCATGTAGTCCTCATGGCCGTTGGAGCTAACGGCCAGCGCGCTGTACGCGCGATTGTTCGGATCGTCATGGCGAAACCCTTCGCTAAGGATCTCGTACAACTGATCGTCGGGCGAGAAGGACAGGCCCGCAGCGATGTAGCGCGCGGGCGAATTCTCGAGAGCCATCGAGAGTTCGAGGCTCTTGGGCATCGACTCGTGCAGCTCATGCCAGAGCGCCATGACCGCCAGCCACTTCCACTCCTTCAGGTCCTGGGGCCGCCACTCGCCGGAGGCGACTAGCGCCTCGACGGTCTCGGGCATCCACTGAACCGCTTCCATGATCCTCGGCGCGCCCTCGCCCTCGACCAAGACCTCACGGAGATGACCGGCCAACCCAGGAAGCCGAAGCTCGCGGGCAAGCTGAAGGGTGACGGCTTCGAGGAAAACGGCGTTCCCCGCCATGCCGTCGAGCCGGGCCTGGTGCTCTGCTTCCGGAGAGACCTTCTGCTGAGCCTCCGGTGCGGGCTCGGGCACTTGCTCCGTGGCCACTTGCCCCGTGGGCATGGCCGAGGGGGGTACTGCCGCGGGGGGTACTGCCGCGGGGGGTACTGCCGAGGTAGATTCGGTCGCCGGAGATTCAGCGGCGGGAATTTCAGCGGCCTGCGCGGACCCCGCGCCCGAGGCCTGTCCGTCCTCCTGCCCTTCGCTGCTGCATGCGAACAACCCCACAGCACCGAGAAGACAGAGGGTCACTGCCGCCAGGCCGAGAACAAGCCGCACCACCGAACGCCCGCCCATGGGGTCAGGCGTTCAGCTCTTCGAGCCACTCGTCCTTGATGTCGTAGTTGCTGTAGACGCTCTGCACGTCCTCATTGTCCTCAAGGTTGTCGATCAGCTTGAGGATCTTGGCCGCGTCGTCCTTGGTGGGGACCTCAACGGCGGTCTGCGGGACGTAGCCCGTCTCGGCGGACAGCATCACGGTGCCCGCTTCCTCCAGGGCCGTCTTCACACCGAGAAACTCGGTCGCGGCGGCAAACACCGTGGCGATGTCACCCTCGACCTGAACATCCTCGGCCCCAGCTTCGAGACCGGCTTCCAGGAGGGAATCCTCGGTGAACGGCTTCCCCTTGAATCCATCCGCGCCCTGCTCGCCGGTCATGTCGACCACGTAGATCGACCGGAAGTCGAACATGAACGAGACCGAGCCCGTGGAGCCCATGTTGCCCCCGCCCTTCTCCAGCGCGAACTTGATGTCGGGCGCCGTGCGGTTCCGGTTGTCGGTCAGACACGTGATGAGTATCGCCACGCCGCCAGGCCCGTAGCCCTCGTAGACGAGCTCTTCAAAATCCTCGCCGTCCTTGGCTCCCTCGCCTCGCTTGATCGCGCGAAGAATGTTGTCCTTCGGCATATTGGCGGCGCGGGCCTTCTCGACTGCGTACTTGAGCTTCAGGTTGGTATCCATCTCGGACCCAGCCTGCCGGACGGCGGAAATGATGTTCCGCGCCGCCTTGCTGAAGATTTTGGCGCGCTTCGCGTCGACCGAGTTCTTGCGGTGCTTGACGTTTGCTGCGTGTGAATGGCCGGCCATCGCTCTTGTCTCTCGGTCTTTCTAGGGTTGGGTTCGGAAGGGCCACGACTCTAAACGAAAAAATCCGCTGCCGTGCGTACCCAAGGTATCGCCCAGCAACGGATTTTAGCAGCAGGTTTCAGCAGCAGCCATATTGCATATGGCGTACGGCAGCGAGTTTCGCCACCGCTGCACCCCATGCGATTAGCGCTTGGAGAACTGGAAACCGCGACGTGCGCCGCGACGGCCGTACTTCTTACGCTCTTTCATGCGTGAGTCACGCGTGAGGAGATTCTCCTCACGGAGCGTGTCGAAGGTCGCGGGGTTGATGGTCTTCAGCGCGCGGGCAATGCCGAGACTGACGGCCTCGCTCTGCCCGGAGGTGCCGCCGCCCCTCACGTTGCAGAACACGTCGTAGGTTTCTTCGGCGTCCGTCACCGTCAGCGGCTGGCGAGCACGCTGGCGGGTCTGAATGGTCACGAAGTAATCGTCGAGCGGCTTACCGTTGACGACAAAGCCGCCGGCGCCGGGCTTAAGACGGACGCGAGCGACTGACGACTTGCGTCGACCGAGACCCCAAGTCCAAGGATTGATGACTGCCATTTGTTCGGTGTAGTTGGAGTAGCGCTTAGAGCGATTCGACTTTCACCGGCGACTGCGCGGTGTGCGGGTGCTCGTCGGTGCCGTAGACCTTGAGGCAGCGAAGCATATCGCGACCAAGACGGGTCTTCGGGAGCATACGACGGACGGCAAGGGTCACGATGTCGGCCGGGCGACGCTCGGCGACCTTTTCGATCGCCACGTACTTCTGGCCGTTCGGGAAGCCCGAGTAGTGGCGATAGATCTTGTCGGTGCCTTTCTTGCCGGTCAGACGCGGCTTGGCGCCGTTGATCACGACGACGTGGGCGCCGGTGCGCTCGCTGGGGGTCCAGGTGGGGCGATCCTTGCCCTGGAGAGCCATGGCAATGTGAGCTGCCATGCGTCCGAGGTTGTGCTCGGAGGCATCATAGAGGAGCCAGCGCTCCTCCGTGTCTTGGCGTCGTACGTGTGTGGTCGTCATAGCTGTCGAATCGCGGCGGCGATCAGTCAAGCGGTGGGAGTTGGCCAACAGGCCAGCGGCCGCGCGCGGAGCATTTCCGGCGTGGAAGGCCGAAGAGAGTAGAACCCTGGTAGCCCCAAGGCAACGAAGACGAGAAATAACTGGGCCAATGCTTGCCCTGTTTTTCGATCATGGCCGGAATCCCACCAGTCGAACCCATGCCCCGCCGCCCCCCTTGGCCGGCGCTGCCAGCCGGCCCACAAAGACCGATGTGCCCTGGGAAAGGCCACTGGCGCACCATCCAGGCGGGCCAACGACCGCATCGGCCGCGGATTCGGGCAGGGGAAGACCCAGCCCCCAGCTCCCCAGCGCACTCCATTCCCCGCCCGGTGTCCGCTCCCAGCATGCTTCGAATTTGCCCCAGGTATTCACCTCAGGAAGGAGCAAGCGAAGCCCGGATTCGAACGAACGACGCCAATCGATGGGCGCCAAGGGATCCCTTGCGACGATGCGAGCCGCCCCACGCCCACGGCGAACGTCCCTCTCGGTCCGCTCCACGCCGAGGCGTCCGCCCACGACGACCTCTCCCGACAACGTCCCCGAGGCACCGTCCAACGAGCACTCCAGCACGCCAAACGCGCGCCGAATCTGAATCCACTCCGACGACCCATCGAGCAGGCGCCGCCCCTCGGTCACCGTGACGCCAGCCCGGGCCCCCACCTCGTCTAGCCCGCTAGAATCCGGCCC
>JBLIHL010000158.1:0-11055 GCA_047635895.1 Paracoccaceae bacterium
CTCCATGGGTGGCGGGCGCGCTTGTCTCGTTCTGGGGCACTGAGTTTTCCTGGATAGGGAACTCTGCCCGATCTGCGGTGCGCCTGGAGCCTTATGTAGGTTTCACAGAGGAATGGGGCAGACCCGTGGGGTTTCGGGACGAAAGGATCTATAACGAATTCTTCATACCGAGAGGCGCTGACCGACGGCGCCACCGCGAGTTGTCTCCAGCTCGATGCTAATACCGTGCAGATTATCCTCAGCTTCGCCGCTGCGATGGCCCTCTTCGCCACGCCGGCTCCAGACACTGCCCCGCCCAACTCGCCGGCCCAGGCCAGTGCGTCCGTTGAGCTAGCTGGTAACCCGATTGGGGCGCCAGTGGGGGACTTCGCATGCACAGCTGACTCCGGGGGGGCGGCGAGGCCTGACGACGGCCGCGGGACGCCCTACGTCGTGACCAAGACGAACAACATCTGCGGTTTGGACGAGCCTCGTCAGCTCACGAACCCGGCGGTCGTCGACTACGACGCGCTCCTGGAGGCTACTCCGGAGCGCAAGAAGATGAAGAAGGACAAGATCGACCCCACTTCGTCCGAGGGCATCACGCTCATGACGAAGGCGCGGGCCCGGGTCCTGAAGGCTTGCGAGTCCGTTCGTGCCTCCCATGGGCACTGCAGCGTCTGGAAAGTGATCAAGCGCCGAGACAAGCGAGCTGTGGATGACATCACCGACGAAGTCAAGCGCCAGCTTTGAGACCTGGCGGAGCCAACGCCCCGGACTCTAACGCGGTTTTCCAGCCCGGATCCAAGCTAGAGTCTGGGCCGAGATCGGCCACGGAGTGGACTCCTAGGCCTTTGGCAGCGATCACCGGATGAACGCACCACGCCGCCATTGTTTGGCGGCGTCTTGCTTTCCAAGATGCACTGACGTTCCATGCTGCGCTCCCTCGTCCTACTCCTGATCGTTATTCCCGCCGCGGGCTGTGTCCTTGGCGGTGACGGCCCGTCCGAGCGTGATCGTCGGGCCCAGACGATGTTCGAGGATCTGATCTCGCGCGGGCGCAGCCAGCCGGCCGGGGTCGAGGACTTCATCGCTGATGAGGACTCGTTCCGCAAGGTGGCAGAGGCCTACGCTGACCAGCCCGCGCTGGGTGCCCGGGGGCGTGACAGCGTCCGGGTGGATGCTGAACGCTCCGGGAACTACCAGAGTAACGATCTCCACGTGTCGGCGGATCTCGAGGGTGAGAGCGCACCTGGGACAGGCGGCGACCCGGAGGAGCTGGACGAGCTCGATCTCTTGGGGGACCTCGTCGATGCTTCGACGCCGATCGCTGCCGAGGCTGAGCCGCCGGTAAATCCCTACCTGGAGTTTGGCAAGAACATCGTCTGGTACCCGCTGCGTGAAGGTGATACCGAACGGCTGATCATGAAGCCGTACACGTTCCCCGCCGGGACAGGCGACAACATCTTCGGCCTGCTGAAGTCGTACTCCATCGTTCCGATCTATGCGGCGGTTCTCGATGGTGCCGTCCCCGAAGGTCTGGGGCCTCAGCCTGAAGGCTCTGTCCTGCTCGACCTACGCCCGGGCTTCTCGGTGGAGGCCTACTCGGACCCCAGGCCGCCGCAGCTGCGCCGGGCCGAGGTGGTCGAACTCAGCGACGTGCTTTTCGTCACGGCCACGGCCTACCAGCTGGCAGAGATCGAGCACTTCATCGATCTGTTCGCCGCCGATGTCCGTCAGATCGAGATCGAGGCTAAGATCGTCGAGGTGACCACCCGCGAGGCTCTCGACCTCGGCGTGCGGCCCCGGGCCGGCCTGCCCATCCTTGGGCTCCCCAACCGAGGTGGTTTCGTCAACACCGTCGACTTCGCGTTCGAGAACTCGGTCAGCGGCGCCGAAACGCTCTTCGGGCTCGGTGCTGTCTTCGACGGCGTGGAATTCAACGCGATCCTCGAGGCGGTTGCGTCCTTCGAGACCGTGTCGATCATCTCCCGCCCGAAGGTCGCGGTGCGCGAGGGCGGCCGCGCGGACATCATCAACGTGACGCGAATCCCGTTCTATGAGGTCTCGGCCATCAGCGCGTCGGGCATCCCGAACCTCAAGCTGTCCTACCAGGACATCGGCGTGCAGATGTTCGTGATTCCGCGCGTCATCGGCCGGGACACCGTCATTCTGAACATCGACATCGAGGCGTCCCAGGTCACTGGAACGGCGGTGAGCTTCAACCTGGGTGGAGACGACTTCTCGGTGCCTCAGCTCTCCAAGCGGAACGCTCGAACGATCGTCCGCCTTGAGCCAGGCCAGGCCGTGATCCTGGGTGGCCTCATCTCAGAGCGAACCGTGGAGCGCATCCAGAAGGTGCCTCTCCTTGGTGATATCCCGCTCCTTGGGTCGCTGTTCCGGAGCAAGCTCACGAGCAAGGAGCAGTCGAACGTGCTCTTCTTCATTCGCCCGCGGATTCTCGAGGGCAGCGACCTTAATTCGCCCTTCTGACCCGGCCTTTCGCTCAGCCTCGCTGAGCCCCCCCCTTGAGCCCCCCCTTGAGCCCCCCTTTTTGGGGGCCCCGCGGATGACGCTCCGACGTCACGGGAATTCGGGAAGAGGGCGAGACCCAGGGCGTATCCTCTGGGAGCCTTGAAGACCTTTAATCAACGATTCCGACGAGCGGACGAATCGACGCGCGGTGCCGCGCTCCTGCTCGCATTCCTGGTGCTGATCGTCATCATTGCGATCGTCTACCAGATCTACACCGTCACCCAATCGGATGCGCGGATCACCCGGAACGAGATCACTAGGTCCCAGATGGACCTCGCGATTCGCTCCGCCCAACTCCAGGTCTACGAGGACCTGGCGGAGGACGCTCGCGCGGGCTTGGCGGCGGAGGCCGACGGAGCTGCCGGTGGCGCTGGAGCCGCAGGAGAGGGCCAAGGGGTTGAGGACCCCGGCGCGAGCGGCGAGGCAGGTGAACCTGAGCGCAACCCCGACTCGGTCGACTCGCAGATGGACGGCTGGTACACGCCCCAGTCGACCAATTTCGAGGACATCCAGATCCGGATCATGATCCGGGACGAGAACAGCAAATACAACGTCCTCAACATGCTCAACGAGGACGAGGAGGTGGCGGAGGAGGCGTTCGGCATCGTCGCGCGGATCCTCGACAAGGCTCGTGGTGACACCGACTACGACATCAATGAGGCGGAAGCAGAGAGCATGGCGGAAGACATGCGCGAGTACATGCTGCGGCGCACGTCGTCAGATATGCCGAGGCCGCTGCTTCTCACCGAGAACGCCGAAGACGAAGACATGGCGATCCCGCTGACGTTCGCCGAATTCCGTGCGCTCGAATCGTTCAAAGATGAGCACTTCCAGGACTTCTTCGACGAGAACGAGACGCGTATCCACGGGATCCAGTCCTTCCTGACGATCTTCACATCGCCCACCATCGGAACCGAAGATCCGGGCGAGGGTCTGCCCCAGGGTTCCGGGGGCTTCGCGGTCAACCTCAACACGGCTCCGCTCGCCGTCTTGTCGTCATTGACGGAAAGTCGCGATATCAGCTTCCGGCTCTGGGACGAGGTCCTTGAGTACCGGAACATGGAAGAAGAGCCGATCGAAAGTGAGGAGGAGGAGGGCCTCGAGGAGATCGAGCCCGAGCCGATGCTCGATGAGTACGGCGAGGAGATTCTTCCCAAGCAGATCTTCGACTCCCTTGACGAACTCGAGGAGGTCTTCGAGTTCAAGGGGCTGCTCGAAGCAGAGAAGGTCCAGGTCCGGGAGCACCTTCAGGTCACCAGCGAGGTCTTCGAGGTCATCATGGCGGCGCGCGTCTCCACGGCCTCTGACGCCGAGGAGCAGCTTGAATTCGAGTCGCGCCGGGAGCAGGAGGAGCACTTCCGCTCGGGTAGGCACCTCGTTCGGATCGTGCGTTCGGTCATCTGGCGACGCCAGTCGGAGGATGACATCACCATCACGCTGCTCATCCCGTGGGAAGTGGTCGATAACGCGCCGCTTCAGGTTCTCGACTACCCGGACGAGGACAATTGACTTTGCCGAGCGACGCCCAGAGTTCAGGTGAAGCCCAGGAGCCAGTCGAGACTCAGCGGTCAGAAGGGGTCCACGAGTTGGGCCCCGGGAGGGCGAAGTCCAAGAGCTTCGATCCGCTGCAGGTCGAGGTCTTTCACCATCTCTTCGCAGCGGCTGCTGAGGAGATGGGCGTCTCGCTCCAGCGATCGGCCTTCAGCGTCAACATCAAGGAGCGGCTCGACTTCTCCTGTGCGATCTTCACCGGGGATGGGGTGATGGCGGCGCAGGCCGCCCACCTTCCGGTCCACCTGGGCGCCACGCCGCTCTCCGTCGAGGCGGCGATCGCTCGCCACACGTTCGCGCCCGGTGACGTTGTTTTCCTCAACGACCCGTTCGAAGGTGGGACGCACCTCCCCGATATCACCTCCGTGGAGGCCGTTTTTGATCCCACTGGCGGCGATCAGCCGCTTTTCTACTGCGTATCGCGTGCGCACCATGCTGACGTCGGCGGCGCGTTCCCTGGCTCGATGGCGCCTGCCCGTGATGTTCATGGGGAGGGGCTTCGCATGCCGCCCGTCAAGCTCGTGCGCGGCGGTGTGATCGAGCAGGACCTCCTCGACCTGTTCCTTGCGAACGTTCGGGTGCCGGAGGAGCGGAAGGCCGACCTCTTTGCCCAGCTCGCGGCGAGTCGTGCGGGCGTGCGGCGCCTCAAGGCCATGATGCAGGAGCACGGGGCGACCGAGCTGTTGGCGCGCGCGAGGGACCTTGTGGCCTGGACCGCATCGCTCACGTCGGAGCGCCTGGCGACGCTCAAGCCGGGGACCTGGCGGTTCGAGGATGTGCTTGAGGGCGGTGCGGACGGGCTGGGTGAGCTGCTTCCGCTGCGCCTGGCGATCACTTCGGGCGGGCAGCGGCTCCAGTTCGACTTTCGGGACTCCGCGCTCCAGGCCCACGATGGAGCGCCGGTGAACACCACCCGGGCGGTGACCGTTTCGGCTGTTTTCTACGTGCTTCGGCTCCTTCTGCCTGAGGGGACGCCCACGAATGCCGGCGTGCTCGACGGCGTGGAGATACAGACAACCCCAGGGACGATCGTGGACGCGTCTTACCCAGCGGCCGTAGCTGCCGGCAACGTCGAGACGAGCCAGCGCCTGGTCGACGTGATTCTGGGGGCGCTGGCGCGAATGTTGCCCGACGAGATCCCGGCGGCGAGCGCGGGGACCATGAACAACCTCTCCTTTGGGGGGCAAACCCCGGAGGGCCGCGCGTTCACGCACTACGAGACCCACGGCGGGGGTGCGGGGGCCGGTCCGCGCTGGCCAGGGGCTCATGCAGTCCAGACGCACATGACGAACACGAGGAACACGCCGATCGAGGCCCTCGAGACCGAGATGCCGGTGCGAGTGATCCGTCAGACGGTGCGCCGGGAGAGCGGCGGCCCGGGAGCCCGGCCCGGTGGCGACGGTATCGAGCGCCGTCTACGTTTCTTGGTGGATGTTCGACTCGCCTGGATGGGTGAGCGGCAGCGACAGGCTCCCTATGGCCTCCAGGGCGGCCAGCGGGGCAGTCTGGGAGCCGCTTCGGTCCAGCTTCCGGGGGAATCAATGCGTGCGCTCGATCCGAAAGCAGCCCTCGACCTTCCCGCTGGCGCCGAATTCGAGGTTCGTACCCCGGGAGGTGGGGGTCACGGGGACCTCTCCTCGCTATGATCGTGTCCCGCTGCCGAGCGCACCCGTGCTCGGCGTCGTCAATTCTCGTCCGCCTCTCCCCGTAACGTCTCAGAACCCTTCATGCCTTCACTTAGCGTCTTTGGAGCCCAGTGGGGCGACGAAGGAAAGGGCAAGATCATCGATCTTCTCAGTGACCGCGTCGACATCGTTGTTCGCTACCAGGGCGGGGCCAATGCTGGCCACACCGTGGTCGTCGACGGAGAGAAGTGGGTCCTCCACCTGATCCCCTCGGGGATCCTCCACGAGGGCAAGCTCAACATCATCGGTACGGGCGTCGCCATCGATCCGGTCAAGTTCCTTGGGGAGCTCGACGGACTGAAAGAGCGCGGCGTTCACATCGGCCCAGATCGCCTCAAGATCGCGGCGAACGCGCACGTGATCTTCGAGCAGCACAAGCACATTGACGGTTTGTCTGAGCGCTGGAAGGGCTCCGGCCGCATCGGAACCACCGGCCGCGGCATCGGCCCTGCCTACGCAGACAAGGCGGCCCGTACGGGTCTCCGGATCTCAGACCTCTTGGATCCGGTGCGCTGCGCCGAGCGCCTTCGCGCCAACCTCGCCGAGAAGAACGCGCTGATCCAGCGTGTCCATGAGGAGCCGCCGCTGCCCGTCGACGAGCTCGTCGACCGATACAGCGGCCTCGGAGCACGGCTGCGTCCCTTCGTTGCAGATACCGGTTCGATCCTGCGCAAGGCCTTCCGCGACGGCCGCCGCATTCTCTTCGAAGGCGCCCAGGGGATCATGCTCGACATCGACCATGGCACCTATCCCTTCGTGACCTCGTCTAACACCGGGCCGAACGGAATCTGTGCCGGCGCCGGCGTGCCGCCGCAGATGGTGGGGCGTCCTATCGGTATCGCCAAGGCCTACTGCACGCGCGTAGGTGAGGGTCCTTTCCCGAGCGAGATGATGGAGGAGGCCGAGGCCGAGCGACTGCGCGCCGCCGGCAATGAGTACGGGGCGACAACGGGCAGGCCCCGTCGCGTCGGCTTCTTCGACGCGGTCGCCGTGCGCTACGGCCTCGAGCTCTGCGGCGCTGAGGGCTGGATCATGACCAAGCTAGACGTGCTCGCGGGCCTCGGCGACCTTGAGATCGTGACGAGCTACCGGCACGAAGGCGAAACCTACGCCGAATACCCCGCGCACCTGGCGTCTCTCGACGGCCTCGAGACGGTGACGGAGTCGATCCCGGGCTGGACCGAGGATATCTCGGGATGCCGCACCTACGACGCGCTGCCCGAGGGCGCGCGGAAGTACGTCGAGCGGATCGAAGAGCTGATCGGCGTGCCGATCGTCCTCGTGTCGGTGGGCGCGGATCGTGGCGCTAACATCGTGCGAGACTCAATCTTCGGAAAGAGCTGGGGCGAGTCCGTAGGCACGACGAAGTCGGGGGCTCCGGAGGGCGCACTGTCGTGACGGGTGCGTCGGGTCACTTCCCGGGGAACGCGGAGGCGGACCTTGAGTGGACGCCGGAGGTGCGCGCCTTCCGGGAGTCACTCGAGGGACCGTTCGCGGAGCACGTGGCCATCATCATGGATGGCAACGGACGCTGGGCGCAGGAGCGCGGCTGGATGCGTGTGCGTGGGCACAAGGAAGGCACGGACTCCGTTCGGCAGGTCACGACCGCTGCCGCTGAGCTGGGCATCAAGAGCCTGACGCTGTACGCGTTTAGTCGAGAGAACTGGAAGCGTCCGGACTTTGAGGTCTCGACGCTCATGCGACTCTTGCGCCTCTTTCTGCGGCGTGAGCGCAAGACGCTCATGGACAACAGCATCCGCCTGCTGGCCATCGGTCGCATGGAGGATCTGCCGGGCTTCGCGCGCCGTGCTCTTGAGGAGACGATGGAGCTTACGGCGAACAATCGCGGGATGACGCTGAGGCTGGCTCTGTCCTACGGCGGCCGAACTGAAATGGCCGATGCGACCCTGGCGATGGCGAAGGATCTCGCTTCGGGCAAGCTGCTGGAGGCCGACGTCAACGACGACACGCTGCGGGGCTACCTCTACGATCCCGGTACGCCGGACCCGGATCTTGTGGTCCGGACGGCGGGGGAGATGCGGCTGTCGAACTTCCTGCTCTGGCAAGCGTCCTACTCGGAGATCTACGTCACCGATGTGTGCTGGCCGGACTTCCGACGCAAGGAGTTTGAAGAAGCGCTGCGCGCCTATTCGGGGCGCAAGCGCAAGTTTGGTGGTCTCCTGGGCGACTCGTCATCTGGCGAGCGCTCTAACAAGAACAAGAACAAGTCCGACCTCGGGACGACCGGGGTGCAGTCCGCATGAGCGACGTCGACTCGACTGATTCGTCCGTAGTTACGGCTGAGAAGCCAGCCATGACCCGGGCCGAGAAGGTGATGCAGCGGACCAAGGTTGGCGGGGCGCTTGCCGTCGCTGTCATCGGTCTTCTGTACGCAGCTTCACTGGAAGCCGGCCCCATGATCACGCTCGGGCTGGCGGTGGTGCTGTCGATATGGTCGTTGGTTGAGGTCCGCACGATGGGCCTTTTCCTATCGCCGACCGCCTTCGTGGTCGCAGCTGCGTCCACGGTCCTGTTCGCCGCGATGCAGGCCCTTGAGCCAAACGCCCTCGCGTCCGCGACGGTTGGGGTGACTTCGAATCCGTTCTTCGCGGTGGCGGTGCTCTCGATACCGCTCGCTGCGATGACCTTCAAGACCACGGTTCAGCACGCGCGGGCCGGCACCCGACCGGCCTCGACGCCGGTGGCTACGGTCCTTCTCCTCGTCACCGTGGCGCTGCCGTTGCTCGCGCTCTACCCGATTCGAGTGGTCGGTGGAGCCGCGGGTTTGGCGGCTTACATTGGGCTCGCGAAGATCGGTGACATCGCCGGGTACTACTTCGGGAACTTGATGGGGAAGCGGAAGCCTTTCCCGAGCATCAGCCCCGGCAAGACGGTCGCAGGCTGCAACGCATCCCTGATCACGGCCGTCCTCATTGGCGCGCTGTTAGTCCAGCTGGGCGTCCTGAGCGGGGCCCGGCACGGGCTCCTTTCGGGAGCGATTCTGGGTGCCTCGATCAATGTTCTGGCACAGGCTGGGGATTTGCTTGAGAGCGCCTATAAGAGGCGGGCTGGTTTCAAGGACTCAGGGAGCACGTTTGGCCCTTCCGGAGGGATGTTCGACCTGGTGGATAGTCTCATCCTGTCGGCTCCTGCCGCCGCGCTCCTGTGGCCGTACCTCTTTGCGTCGCCCGCCTAAACTTCCCGTCCCAACCCATCGAGACGTCCGTGCCTGAACTCACGATCCCACTGCGCTCCCACGAGGAGGCTATTCTCGTTCTCGGTCCCTACGACCGCTACGCGCGTCTTCTGCGTCAGGACCTCGACATCGAGATCTTTGCGCGCGGCGGGAACCTGAGTCTTAAGGGTGATGGGGATGGGATCCAGGAGGCCTCCCTTCGGATTCAGCATCTTCTGGGTAAGGCTCGCAAGGGCCGCGAGCTTGGCGTTCGCGAGATCGAGGCCATCCTTTTGGACAAGACGATTCAGCCAGCGGACAGCGCGCGCGGAAGCACGGGTAATGTACGGTCGACTCGGCTGGGTGCGGACCGTGTGTCCGGCGGCGCCAGGGGGTCCAACGGCTCTCGGTCGTCGGGTGCTCCTCGGTCACCGAATGGTGCCGGCGCGACGAATCGCTGGCAGGGGTCCCATCGTCCGGCGTCGGTGCGCTTCCGTCCGCGGGCTGTTGAGCCTCGCAGCGAGAACCAGCGCCGTTACATGGACACGATCGAGAAGCATGATCTCGTGTTTGGTCTCGGCGCAGCGGGCACCGGCAAGACCTACCTCGCGGTGGCGGCGGCGGTTCAGCGCCTGCGCAAGGGGCGCGTGCGTCGCATCATCATCACGCGGCCCGTGGTCGAAGCTGGTGAGCATCTCGGCTTCCTGCCGGGCGATCTACAGCAGAAGCTCGATCCGTACCTGCGTCCGATCTATGACGCGCTCCGCGACATGATCGAAGCCGAGGACCTTGAGCGTCTTGAGGAAGCCGGTGTCATCGAGATCGCGCCCCTCGCCTACATGCGCGGCCGCACGCTGTCGAATGCCTTCGTGATCCTCGACGAGGGGCAGAACACCACGGTCAGCCAGATGAAGATGTTCCTCACCCGACTGGGCGAGAACTCCTGCATGGTGGTGACGGGGGACCCGAGCCAGAACGATCTGTCGCGTCAGCAGCACAGCGGACTGGGTGATGCGGTTCGCAGGCTTCGGGGCATCGACGTCGTGGGAGTCGTTGAGTTCGATTCGTCGGACGTGGTGCGCCACCCTCTGGTCGGGAAGATCGTTGGGGCGTACGAGAAGAACGATGTACGGCCTGATCGCTCGGGTGCACAGCCTGGTGACCGCAAGCCGACTGACGTTCCGGACGCGCCATGACCTTCGAGCCAGACGGGACCTTCGAGCCAGACGGGGCGTTAGAGCCGGCTGGATCCATCGAACGGGATGGGGCCGGCGAGGCAAGCTCTTTCACCTGGACGGACGAGGCTGGGCCAGTTCAGCTGGAAGAGTCGGCGGCGTTGCGCGCGCTCGAGGCTGCGCTAGCGCACGGCGGGCATGCTGATCGTGTCGTTGATGTGATCGTCGTCGGAAAGTCCTCACTGGCCGAGATGCACGGCCAGTTCCTTGGCGACCCCAGTGAGACCGACGTGATCACGTTCGATCTGGCGGATGACGAGGGCATGGGCGGTCCCGACGGCGAGATTTACATCAGCGCGGATCGTGCTCGAGAGGTGAGTGCGGACCGGGACGTGCCGGTTTCACGGGAGCTTGCGCTCTACGTCGTTCACGGAGCGCTCCATCTTTGCGGCATGGATGATCACGCGGACGAGGATCGCGCTCGGATGCGCGTGGCGGAGGCCCAGGTGATGGCTAGCCTCGGGTATTCCGAGGATCGGGCGCCCCACGACCTGGCCGATTGAGCCACTTTGAGCGGACGCGGCTGGTCTGATCGGGTCCCTTTCGGGGGCAAAAATGCCTGAAAATATGGCGCTTTCGGGGGACGCGTGGATTCGCCATGAAATGGCGCTCACGCTCTCTATTGGGCGATTGAAGCTCATTCTTAAGCACCCGTTCTTTGGTTACGATGGCGAATCGGCACGCCAGCATCACGGGGCTGTTGATCCGGGCAGGCCTGGATCGGTACGAAGGGGTTCATAAAGGGCGTTAGTCGTCCTCTACAGCCTCTAGTCGCGCCCGCTTCAGCCTCTCATCCTCGACACCCCACACCCGTTGTCCTCCGACCAGGAAACCCCGGACGCTCAGCCGCCGCTCACCGCGGCGGAACTGAAAGCCGCCGAAGCTAAGCGGCTCT
>JBLIHL010000159.1:0-11052 GCA_047635895.1 Paracoccaceae bacterium
TCGCAGAACGAAGACTGCTGGCAGTGGCGCTTGGCGCCGTCGGAGGGCCGCTGTCCTTCTGGTCCGGCTCGCGCCTGGGCGCTGTCGAGCTTCCCGCGGGGTGGCTCACGCTGGGTGCGCTCAGCTTGGAATATGCTCTAGTGATGCCGGTCTTGCTCCGGCTTGCCTATCCTGTCGGCACCCCTGCCGCCCTGCCGAATGACGACGCCACCAGTACCTAACCGGCCAAAGATGACGCGCGCTACCGCCTTCACCGCTGAACTCATCGAGACGTCAGCCCGCGGACTCTCCGGCCTTACGGTCGCGCGGGCCTATGAACGCTCCAGCGAGCTTGACGCTCGCTACGGAGGGGAAGGGTTCGAGACGTGGCGTCACTCCGTCACCTCTCGGCTGGAGTCCCTCGCCGCGGCGTTGGCCTCTGCCGATCCAAAGGTTTTCTCCGACGACCTCCTCTGGTTCCGCAGTCTCTCCACGTCGCGGGGCATTCCACCTGCGGATCTTCTGCTTGTGCTGGACTGCATGGAGGATGTGCTGGCGGAACAGCTTCCAGGCAACGTGCCTGAGGCCGTGTCCCCGTACTTTGAAGCAGCACGCTCGGCGATTGCCGAGGAGCCCTCAGCGACCGGAGGCCTGGAGCCCGACAGCCCTGCGGATCAGCTCTTCCAGCTGGCGCTGATCGGTGATATGGGTGCTGCGCGTCGGCATCTTCTTGACCAAGTCCAGGGAGGACAGCTGACCCTTGAGGACGCCGTCCTCGAAGTGCTCTTGCCCGCCGCGCGCGAAGCGGGCCGACGCTGGCACGTTGGGGAAATGGGTGTTGCGACCGAGCACGTGGTGACGGCGACGCTGCGCAGCGCACTCCACAGCCTCGCGGCGGCACTCCCGCCGCCCCCACAGAACGGGCACGCGGTGTTTGTCGCCGCCGTCCCGGGCGACGCCCATGACACAGGGCTGATCGCGTTTGCGCTGCTGCTGGAGCAGGACGGATGGCGCGTCGCACTATCAGGCGCAGACACGCCCATCGATGAAATAGACGCAACGGCCGAAGGCTACCAGTGCCAGGTCATCGCGCTGTCGGCAACTCTCCCCGGCCAGAGGCCCGCGCTGATTCGCTACCTACAGGACCGGAAGTCGTCGATACCCGTCGTCGTTGGAGGCGCAGCCATCCGGAGTGCCGACGATGCGAAGGCGATCGGAGCCCACGGCTACGCCCCAAACTTGGCGGCGGGTGTTGGCGCGGTTCGAGCGCTGGTCGACAACTAAGAGGTGACGCGCGCGCGGGGGGGAGTACCCGCGCATGCAGTCCGTTCGACGGCTAGTTGTGCAGCTCAACGCCACCCCCTGGAATAGGAGCAGCCCGCCCAGCAGGGAAGCCCAGCAGGGAAGCCAGCAGGGAAGCCAGCAGGGAAAAGCGGCTGAGGCAGCGAAGCTACGAGCCCGCTAAGCCCCGAGCAGCCTCAGCTAGCCCGCTGGGCCAGCGCGACGATCTGATCGCGACCAGACACAACGACTCCGCCAGGCTTCTCTACGGTCACCGCGAAGGTTCCCGCATGACCAACGTACAGCTTGGCCTCGATCGGAATGATCACCTCTTCCCCCGCTGCAACGTCGAAGACGCCACCGTCCACC
This sequence comes from Paracoccaceae bacterium, assembly GCA_047635895.1. GTDB lineage: Bacteria > Planctomycetota > UBA1135 > UBA1135 > Saltatorellus. The sequence goes on from JBLIHL010000159.1 coordinate 1,630, forward strand.
GGATGCGGCTCTGCGGCAGGATCATCCCCACGGAAGATCCAGAGCTGATACTGCGACTGTTCTGGGTCATTGACCGGCAGGCCATTGATCCGCATGAAGCCGTCGTTGCTGTCGTCGCTCCAGACCACTTCGCCCTTCACGTTCGACTCAGGGCCCAGTGGCAGCCATGCGAGCTGGATCACGTCCGCCGCCGTCAGCTGGAACCTTGCGAGCTGCGTCTTCGGCTCCAACTTGACCAGGCCCTGCTCCAGATCGGAGACACGCCCCATCGTGGTTAGAAACCCCGCGAGGAGCGCGGCCGCGGCGGCCCAGCCAGCAACGGCGGCCACTGGACCGAGCTGCCAGCCCGCTCTGAACGGCTGTGCGCCCCCACCAGGGGATCCAGCTGAAGAATCGCGATCGGCAGGTCTTGGCCTGGCCTGATTCGGCTGAGCGGTTGCCACGATGGAAGAGGTTCCGTTTGCCATGTGGCTCTGGGCGACGGTCTGCATTCGCTCAAGCACTGCGGGAGGCATCTCCTGCAAGCCGCGATTCTCCAGCGCGAACGCTGAAAAGAGGGCCCCGGCTGCCGCTTCGAGCTCCCCCACCTTCCGCATGTCCACGCCCGCAGCCTGCTCAGGCGCCAACGCACCGAGACCGTCTACGGCCGCGATGGGCGCGAGATCCTCTGCGGCCAGGCCGTTACGAAATGAATCATCGGGATCAGCTCCAGCTATGGCGCTCATTGGGCTTCCTCCCCAAACGCGATTCGGCGTGCCTTCAGTCTCTCGGACACTTCCGCAAGGCCACGGCGAATGTGGCTCTTGACGGTGCCGAGGGGAATGCCCGTGTCCGCAGCGATCTCGCGGTGTGTTAGCCCAGTCACGACGGAGAGCTCAAGCACCCTCCGGCGATCACCGGTGAGCTCAGCGAGCACCGCCTTGGCCTGCATCGCCTCGTCCGTGATGTCGACGTGACGAAGGTTCTCGTCTTCCGCGCCGGGCGCGAGTGACTCTTCTAGCGGCTCGGGGTCGACACGCCTGCCGGCTCTTCTGCGACGATCGATCACCCGGCGGCGCGCGATGGTCGCAATGAAAGTGGCCTCGGACGCAACGCTGGGGTCGTAGCGCTTGGAGCTGCGCCAAACGTCTACGAAGATGTCTTGGACGACGTCCTCGACCTCGTGGGGATCCTTGGACAGCCCGGATGCGAGGGACCAGACAAGCGCAGAGTAGCGAGAGAGCACCTCCTTCACCGCCCCCGGTTCGCCAGCGGCGACTCGGATAAGGAGAGTAGGTGGTGCGGCAGAACGGGTGCTCATCGTGTGGGAACCGCTGCGATAAACGGAGTAGTGACTGGACGCGGCGCCGGTGTCCACTCGCGAGGGCTCGCCCCGATCCGTGGAGAACGAACGTGGAACGAACCCCACGAGAACTCCGAGCCGTGCTGGGCCGGTCTGGGGATGAAACAGTCTAACCAAGCGGCACTCAGTTCGAGAACTATGTCTGCCCGACCTTGGGGAGTGAATACCCGGCCAGGGTGACCGGTCGGCCCCCGCAGCCTCACGCGCGCCGTCGCAGACCTCTGCGCGAGAAGTCGAGTCGTGGGATCTGTAATGCATCGAAACGGGGTGGGACGGGTCCTAATTCCTCTCTCAGGCGTTTGTTCGCGTACGGGCCATGACTCGATGCGAGCGGCGTCAAATCCGATGTCAATCCGGACGTCGCGCTAGGAAATTCATTCCACGTGGCGCCGCCAAGGCGCTCTAGACAGCCCACGCGCCGGTATCACCGCCAAGCCTCCATCCTCGGAGATCAGTTTCTGGGACATGTATTCGGATCAGGAGTTCCAAATTCCGACATTGAGATCATGCCTATCTCCGCCCTGATCCCCCTCCTGTGCAGCGCAACCGCCCTTTGTGGCGGACTCCTGACGTACTACTTGGCCGCAACGAAGAACCGCAAGGAACGCGTTGCCCTGGCGCGTGAGATGACCCGGCAGGTCCGGGCGCGGTACGAGGCCTACGTCGCCATGGAGAGTCGCGTCGCGCGCGTCATCCAGGAATTCGATCGAGCAGAGAACGCTCTCAGGGGCAAGCTGGCCGACCAGACTCGCCAGATGCGACGCCTCCAAAAGGCGCTCGACCACCATGAAGGCATTTCGACGAGCTTCCGGGAGGTCCAGCCGGGTCCGGCCCCCGTACAGCCGCTTGAACTGGAGCACGGAGCCTCCGCTGAGGAGATCGCCGCCTTCGAGGATGAGATTTGCGCATGGCGCCAGCGCGTGGCGGACGCCCAGCGTGAAAAAGAGGCTGAGCTGGAGCGGCAAACCGGCGTCATTGACGAGCTCACCGCGCGCATCGAATCGCTGCGCCCACTGGAGACCCGTCTCGATCGAACGGCATCCCAGCTTGGTGAAACAGAGGGCGAGGTGCGAGTCCTCCGCGACGAGCTCAGGCTCACCCAGTCGCGCGTGGAAGGGCTGACCGGAGAGCTTGAGACCAGCTCCCAGGGCGTCAACGCCGCCGAAGCACGCATCGAGGCGCTCACGGACGAACTCGCCGAAGTACAGACTGAACGGGACGAGCTGCAGACGGCAGGCCTCGCGGACGTCGAGGGCGCCGATGAGCTGAGCTCTCGAGTCGACGAGCTGACTGCGGAACTGGAAGCCGCCGAGGAAGGACTCCAGGAACTCAAGGACACCCTTGAGGCCACCGAGGCCCAGGCGCAGGAGCTCGGGCAAGCCAACAAAGAAGCCACGGCGAAGATCGACTCCCTGGAGGCGGCACTCGAAGAGGCCACTTCCAACGCGGCGCAGCTTGAGGAAGCTGCGGCCGCTAGCGGCGCGGCCATTGAGGAGCTCGGACTCGCGCGGGATCAGATCGAAACTTCGCTGACCACCACAACCGATGAGCTCCAGGAGCTCCAGGCAGAGCACGACAACCTTGCAGCCGAGCGGGCCGAGGAGTCCACGAAGCTCGTCGACGCGCTCCAGGATCTGGAGGCGCTCGAGACGGCCGCTGCCGAGCTTGAGACCGCGCTCGAAGACGCGCGCGGCGAGCAGCAGGAGCTCCGCGCTGAACACGAAGCCCTGAGCGCTGAGCATGGGGCGCTTGCCTCAGAGTCCGGTGCACTCAGGCTCGAGCACGAAGCATCAACGGCGATGCTGACGGCTCGCGCCGAAGAGCTCGACGCGTCGGTCCAGGCCGCGGAGGACGAGGCCGAGACGGTGACCGCCCAGCTGGAAGCCACTGAGGCGCGCCTCGCTGACAACCAGTCAGAGCTCGCTGCACGCACCGCAGAGGCCGCATCCCTTGAGGAGCGACTGGCGGAGACCGAGGACGCACTCCAGCAGTCACGCCAGGAACTAGAGGAGGTTCAGATCGCGCTCACCACGGTGCGCGCGGACCTCGCGACGACCGAAGAAGAACTTGCGGACACGCGCCGCGAGGTCGTCGAAGACGCCGCCATATTCGAGACGCGCATCGAAAGCCTCAAGGAGTCGCTCCACGCGCTCGGCTCTGAGCGCGATGAGGAGGCCGTGCGCAGCGCAGAGCTTGCCGCGAACCTCAAGCGCAAGGAAGGCGAACTCAAGGCTGCCTCGGAGAAGCTGGATTCGGAAAACGCCGCCCTGAAGGATATTCGCGAGGAGCGCGAGGCTCTCAGTCTGAAGGCAGAAGAGGAAGCGCGCGAGTTCGCCGAGGAAATGAAGCAACGCGACGCCGAGCTCGCCCGCTTGGGGTCAGAGCTTGAGGATCGCGTCACGACGTTGACGACCCAGGAAAATGAGCTCGCTGCAACGCGCGCTGATCTCGACTCGACCCAGATGAACCTCCAGAAGGCCCACGAGGAGCTCGAAGAACGCGAGGCGCTCCTTGAGGGAGTGCGCAGCCAGCTGGCGATGCGCGAGGCGGCACTGGCTGAAGCCGAGGACCGCGTCGCGAAGGTCGCTGCAGGCGGCGCCGCCGAGTCCGAGCAGCTTCGCGATGAACTCGTCAAGCACTCGAGCGCTCTGGTCGAACGCGAAGAGGCCGCCCGCGCCCTTGGTGAAGAACTTGTGACCGCCCAGGCGGCAATCGAGGAACGCGAGCAAAGGCTCAAGGACTCCCAGGCGGAGCTGATCAGCAGGGAAGCGGCGCTCGATGGCGCACGCAGCGAGGCGCGCGCGATCGAGGCTAGCGGCGCCAACGTCGCGAATGAGCTCCGCGAGCAGATCGAAGCGCGCGAGGCTACGCTGGCCGAGCGTGAGGAGAAAGCCGCGGCGCTGGCCAGCCAGCTTGAGTCCGCTCAGGCGGCCATCGAGACCCGTGAGAATGAACTGACGGCGTCACGGAATGAAATCGCCCAGGCCCAGACCCAGCTTGCCCAATCGCGGGACGAGATCGTGCAGGCACAGACCGAGCTCCAGCGCCGTGAGGAGCTGCTCGAAGCCGCCCGCGAGGAAACTCGCAGCATGGAGGCGAGCGGCAAAGCCGTGGCGCAGGACCTCCGGGGAGAGGTCGAGGCTCGCGAGCAAACTCTCGCCCAAAGGGAGGCCGCTGCGGCCCAACTTGCTGAGGAACTCGAGTCGGCGCGCAGCGTCATCGAGACGCGCGATCGCGCCGTGGAAGCAGCACGCGCTGAGCTAGAAGAACGGGCTACGGCCGTTGAGACCCTCGGCACCCAGGTGAAGGAACGAGAGTCCCAACTCGCAGGACTCAGGTCGGAAGTAGAGGCGCGGGAGACGGCGCTCACCGAAGCCCGTGAGATGCGTGAGAAAGCCGAAGCAAACGGCGAGTCCGTCGCGGCGGAGCTGCAGTCTGCGATGGAAGATCACAAGGCTGAGGTCGCTCGCGCAGAGAAACGAGCCAACGAGCTTGAGAAGGCACTGGCCGCCACAGAAGCGCTGGCCGCCAATGAACTGACGGCCGCGAAGAAAGCCGGCGAGGAGGCGATACAAGCCGTACTTCAGGCTTCGCAGGCTGAACAGGACGCACTCGCACAGCGCGAGAATGACCTGGCGACGGAACTCAAAGAGCGTTCGCAGACGATCGACGCAGTACAAGCAGAGGTCCATGAACGTGAGGCAGAACTCAGCGCCGCCCAGGAGACACTGGCTGCGGAAAAGCAGTCCGCCCAGGGGGCTTTCACGGAGCTGATGGACGAGAAGAAGAGCCTCGCGAAGGAGCTCGCGAAAGCCCAGCGCACGCTGGAGAAGACTCAGGCACAAGGGGCCAAGCGCAGCGAAGCCTTCGCGGAGCAAGAAGCCGCCATTGCAGGCGAACTGTCCGCGAGGGAAGCGGAGTTCGAGGCCCTAGAAGCCGAACTGGCGGCGGCACACCAGGAGCTGGACGCAAAGAGCCAGGCTCACCAGGAGCTCAACCAGCAGGCGAAGACCGACGGCGAAGTACTAGAGTCGGAACGGGCTGCGGCCCTCAAGCAAGCGGCGCAGATGGAGAAGCAGTTCCACTCGCTAGAAGGCAAAAGGGAGAAGGAAGCGGCAAAGCACGCCGAGGCGGAGGCCAAGCTTGCCAGCAAGCTAGCAGATCGCGAGGCCAGCCTCAGCGAGCTGAAGCATCAGGTGAAGGCGGCCAGGGCCGAGGCCAAAGAAGCCGCCAGCCAGGTCACGGCGCTCCAGAAGAGAGCCGAGACCGTCGAGGCATCGGTGGCCACGAGTGAGGAGAGCCTGACGGAGCTCCGTGAGGAAATGTCCTCCGTCGCTAACGCCCGTGACGCCGCCGAAGCACGCCTCGCAGAGGAGCGCCAAGCCCACGAAGAGCAGCGCGGCGCGATGGAGGCGAACATCAAGGCCCAGGAGAAGAAGCTGGCGCGAACCGCATCCGATCTTGATCTCAAGAAGACGGCCCTCGCGGAGTCGCGTTCGAAGCTCAAGGGACTTGATAAGGAAGTGACCAAGCAGCTTGCCTCACTCAGGAAAGAGGCCGAGACGAAGTCCACGGAGGTTCGGCAGCTCCAGGAGGCACTGGACGAAGCCACCTCGGCCAACTCGAACTTCAACAAGGAGGTCGTGGCGCTGAAATCACACCTTTCCGAGCGTCAGGACCACGGCAAGCACCTCGATGCGAGGATCGCGGAACTAACGGCCACTCTGGAGTCCACCACCATGAAGGCCTCCACCCAGGAATCGCGGATCGAGGAGCTGATGAGCGCCCTCGACTCGACCAACGACCTCCTCGCCGATAGCTCGGGACTCCTGGCTAAGAAGGGTTCGGCCATGACGGCCGCGGCTTCCATGCTCGCCAACCTCAAGCCGATGCTAGAGGCGCTTGAGAATCAGCTCACGGACGAAGAACGAGCCGAGCGGGCCAAGAAAGCCGCCGAGCAAGCGATCTGATCGAGAGATACGCGGAACGGACAAAGGGAAAGAATGACGTACCTGCACTTGCTTCCCTCTTTGATCTGAGAGATTTACCAAGCGCCTTGGCAGGCGGCTATGCCCAGCGGGAGTTTTCCCGCTGGGCATATCTTTTCTAACTAACCCCTTTGACTTCCGTTACCATTAGAGGTTTAGCTGGTATCGCTATAATCCTAGGTGACTGAGCAAGCAGTCCATCCAGGCCCGTTCCCGATCAATTCCCCCTCGGGTCCCGCCGCCTAACGGCGACGTAAGCCCACCAAAATCATGGCAGACAGAACACCTAAACCAGGCAAGCAACGCTATCGCAGGTCGGATGAAGAACTCATCCAGGACCTCCAGAAGCGGATTGAGGACCTGAAGAAGCGCAAGGTGGAGAAGGAGATCAAGAAGGATCCCTCCTCCAAGGAGGCCACCTCCGCATTCCGAGCGCTCACGAAAGCGGTCGAGAAGTCTAAGGACTCCGCCGATGCGGAGCTCAAGCGCGCCCTCAGCGAAGCTCAGCGAATCCTCGCTGGCTACTTTGAGTCCAAGGGGCTCAAGGTCCCGAAGGCTCGGAAGCCCCGGGCTCGGAAGAGCATGTAACCCCGACTGCCACCTTGGAGCGAGCCCGCGCATAGCTGAATCCGCGTAGCGGGCCCCCAGCTTCCGGAGGCTGCGTAGCCCCAGCACCCCTGGGACTACTGCCACTAGGGGTGAGGGAGCGCCTTGCCTCCGAAACCTGGGGATCCACGACCCGAATCCATCTATGCGCGACACGCTCCTTGGCCGGGCGTCAAGGCCTGGCAGGCTGTGCATAGAAAGGCGCCCCGTCCCATGAATGGGACGGGGCGCCTTCTTTCTTCTACCGCGAACCGTCGGCGGAAGGTCAAGGAGTGAACGTCACCTGGAGCGCGTTGGTGTAGTTACCCGGCGAGAAGTTACTTGGAGTGTCACAGGGCCCGCCAATGTCCCGGTAGTACACCTGGAAGTAGAACGTCGAGCCGGACATCAGGTTCAGGATGCCCGGGAACATCCCGATGAGGCCTGGCCCAAGGCTCAACGCGCCAGCAGGCGCTCCGTGCGCCCCGCCCAACCGACCCGTCGGGACCACGCAGAGGCGGCCGCTCTGGACCGGTAGGCTCGTGGTGGAGACGCCGGCAAACGCAAAGCCGTAGGTCCCTGGGACCAGATCTGTCACCACTAGCTGGAGCGCATCCGTATCCACCGACGTAGTGCCCGCGCCATCAAGCTTGCCACCTAGCATGGCAGCGTTGAGGCAGCCGCGTCCGGCGGCCGTGGTGTTGCCGCAAGGGGAGTCGCTGGCCAATCCGCAGCCGCAGAAGACGGACCAATCATCTTCGCATTCGTCCGGGATCCCGTTGTTGTCCAGGTCGTTGGAGTTCATGTACGAGATGTCGACACCATCGTCGATGCCGTTCATGTTGCAGTCCTTGAACGGCTCTTCAGCGTCGTCGAAAATGTCGAGTCCATTGAGCTCGTCGTTCTCGAGATCGCCTGCGAAGAGGCTCCGAAGCCCGAGCGCTTCCGCGGGGATGAACACCTGGGGAGGTCCCTGTGTGTTGGCTAGCTTAATAAGGATGTCTCCTTCACCGATGATCCGGTTCGTGACCAGGTCGATCTCCCCAACGACTTCTGACCCGCAGCGAACGGAGAACAGGATCAGGTCCGAAGGATTGGCGGATTCCCACTCATAGAGGCTGGACGGCGCCTGATAACCCGGCTGGCCGTTCTCGACGACCATGACGGCGTCGATATCATCCGTACCTACCCCTTCCAGGTCGAGACCGAGTTCCTGCCCAGACGCGTAGCGGAATACTGGCGCTGACCCCGTGCCTGGTTGAACAAGCAGGACATCTGATGCCCGAGCGTTCGTCGTCGAGTTTGCGATGGGCTGTGCATCTGCAGAGTTGAAGAGACCGCCCTCACCGCCGCAGCGCACCATGTCGCTTTCAAGGGAGAAGAACAGGACGTCTTGTCCGAGGACGAACTCCGTTCCGTAGTTGATGGCATCGATGTTGTCGCCGGAATCCGTCGAACTTGTGTTCGGGATAATGGGCTCAACGAGTCCCAGGCCGAATACGTGGGAGGAGCCTTGGGTCACTCTTGCGCCGTCGCCGTCCGCATAGGCAAAGTTCGGTGACGCATTGAATGGAGCCGGGCCCTGAAAGGTGCTGAGGAACATGTCCCCCGCCGCTTCGCGCCCACCGGCCTCTTGGAAGACATCGGTGAACGGAGTACCCGCCGCATCCGGCCGCCCGACAGCGAACTCATCCACGGAGAACAGAACGTGGAACCGGTAGCCCAACAGCGACTGCAACCTCGCGTCGCGTCCGAACGAGATCGCGTTGATCTCGACGCCGCACGCGACCCCTGGAATGTGTCCGGCACAGGCTTGGTAACGGAACAGGTAATCTCCGAGCAAGCCGATTCGCGGGGGCCCCGGCGCAAAGGGGCTTCCGGACCGGATCAGGAGATCCGCTTCGGTCACTCGGTTGCCGGCAGCGTTGCCGAGCGCGTTGATCGTTGGGCCTGAGAAGTCGATCGAGTAAGTCAACTCGGGGTTCGACTGGGCCAAGGCTTGGGAGGCCAATGCTGACGTACACACGGCGACCCTTACGGCCATAGAGCCCCAAAATCGCGAGGACTGTCGGCGGACGCCAAGAGCGGAGTCTGGGGCCGCTCGACGCGGCGCCCCGCGAAGCGGTTGCTCGAGCGGTGAAACAGGCGCGGATCCGGAGGGAGTGCTGTGGCTACGCTGCATGATGGATCAATCGGGAAGGAGCGGGACCTTAGAAGCCTATCCGGTTGGGGACAAACCTCGCGCTGAGGGAACGGTCTCCCGCAGCGACCTGCAGGCTCGGGCCAAGCGGCGATTCGGGCAGTGTGCTGCCCCAATTCAGCTATTCGCGGGCGCGCTCCGAGGAGCGTGTCGCGCATAGGTGGATTCGGGTAGTGGGTCCCCAGCTTTCGGAGGCAAGGCGCTCCCTCACCCCTCGTGGCAGTAGTCCCAGGGGTGCCGGGGCTACGCAGCCTCCGGAAGCTGGGGGCCCGCTACACGGATTCAGCTATGCGCGGGCGCGCTCCGAG
>JBLIHL010000160.1:0-11008 GCA_047635895.1 Paracoccaceae bacterium
CTCAGAGACGCGTCGGCGTCGAACTCAGCGCTGCATCCCCCGCTTCCCAGCAGCGCCGAGGCTTCTACAGAGATCCGAACATGACGCTCCCGAAGTTCACCACGCTCTTCGCCAGTGCGCGCTCCTCTAGCGCGCTCAAGTTCCGCAGAAGCAGCCTCAGGATCTCCTCCTGGATCTCCTCCTGGGGCTTCTCCGGTCGCTCCTTCGGGGGATCTATCGGGCCACGCTCTTCCCGAGAGGTCTGCGCGACACAGCGCGAGTCCGGTAGCGCAACCGGAGACCACTTCATTTGGCACAGGCTGCCAGCTTTCATCGCGCTCGCTGCGACCGTCGCCGCTCCGGCGAGCGCTGAAGGCGTCACCGCGACGCTACGCGGCAGCTACATTGAAACGATCCAGTCCGGTGGGGTGACCGTGCCCCGCGCAGACCTGCGCACCGGCATCTCTTCGGGTGCCGTCCTTGAGCACCCGTGGGGATCATCGATTCGAAGCGTCGATGGCCGCAACCTTGAGTCGTACTTCATCCGGAACAACACACCGGGCACCTGGGACGTCCAAATAGGAAGCTATTCCCCCAGTGCGGGGCCGGCTGCCGACTTCTTTCTATTCGAGGTGGGTGGCAACGACCCCGTTCTCGTACGGCCCATCCTCGCTAATGGCAGCGTCGGCGCCTCGGTTCCGCTGTCCGGCTGGACCGCCACCGGCCTCAACGTGGACGGCGGGCCCAACGGTGGTTCCCCAGTCCAAGGCCTCGCCTTCCGCTTCGAGGACCTCAAGCGCGGCAACGGATCATTCCTCAGCCCGGGCGACTCGATTACCGGGCTGCGATTCGAGTCGAGCTCGCTGGACGCCGCGTCCTTTCTGATCCGCGACACCGGCTACCACGCCGGCAACGACGGCGACGGATCCCACTTCATCACTCCCGCAGCACCGTCCATGTCGGCTCCCATGGAGCTGACTTTCCGCGGGCCCTGGACCTCAGAGACGGCAGAGAGCCCCAACCCATTCCTCGACTACCGCCTCAACGTCATCATGCGCGGCCCGGGAGGTCGCGTGTACGTCGTACCCGGCTTCTTCGACGCGGACGGCGCTGATGGCGACGTGGGCAACTTCTGGAAGGTGCGCTTCACCCCTCCGGTAACCGGCCAGTGGACCGCCACGGCGAGCATGCGCTTCGGCGCCGGAGTGGCCATCGATTTGAGCCCCGCCGCCGGCACGCGGCTCACCCCTGTCGATGGCAGGGTCGCGACCTTTCAGGTGGGCGGCGTTCGCGGCGATGAGCGTGGCTTTTACCGCGTCGGCAAGCTCGCGGCGTCCGGTAAGCACTATCGCAAGTTCGAGAACGGCTCGTACTTCCTGAAGGCCGGGACCAATGGACCCGAGAACTTCCTCGCCATTCGCGCATGCGACGACGCCACCAAGTCCGGCGGTGAAGGCCTCATGCACAGCTACGCGCCCCACCGCGCCGACTGGAACGCGGGCGACCCCCTCCTCGACGAGTTCGGTGGCGACGAGGACGGCAAGGGCGTCATCGGCGCGCTCAACTACCTCAAGGAGCAGGGCGTCAACTCGATCTTCATGATGGTGATGAACCTCGGCGGCGACGGTAAAGACGTCTACCCGTTCCTGGGTCCCCGTCGACGCTCGTTCGAGAAACGCCACTACGACACCAGCCGACTTCGCCAGTGGAACACGATCTTCGAGCACGCCCAGCGCTGCGGGATTTCGCTGTCACTCGTCATGAACGAGACGGAGCCGGAGAACGAGACCTGGCTCGACAATGGCCAGCTCGGCGTCGAGCGGAAGCTGTACTACCGTGAGCTCGTCGCTCGCTTCGGACACCATCCGGCTATCCGCTGGAACATCTGCGAGGAGAACGACTTCAGCCTCTCGCAGCTCCAGCAGTTCGCGTCGTTCATCTCGAGCCAGGATTACAACGAGAGCACGATCGCGATCCACAACAACCCGAACGATCTCGCGCTCTTCCAGGCGCTCGCCTCGAACCCGCTCTTCGATACCGCGTCACTCCAGTTCGACCCGAACCAGGCCGACAGCCAGGTGGAATTCGTCCGTGAATTGACGGCGCAAGCAGGTCGGCCGTGGGTCGTCGACGCTGACGAGCAGGGCCCTTGGCAAACGGGCGTGACCGACCTGAACACGACCGACACGCGCAAGCGCATCCTGTACGACGCACTCTTCAGCGGTGGCGGAGTGGAGTTCTACTTCGGCTATCACCCGCTGCCACTGGGCGGCGACCTCAGCGTCGAGGACTTCTCCACGCGAGAAGGGATCTGGACGGCCGTGAAGCACGCTCGTGCCTTCATGGAGGGCCAGCTTCCCTTCTGGGACATGACTCCAGACGATAGCCTCGTCCGGAACGAGAGCGGCGCTTTTGGCGGTGCTGAGGTCTTCGCGAAGGCGGGAGAGGTCTACGCGATCTACTACCCCAACACCACGAACGCGGGCCAGCTCAACCTCGGCTCCAACGCCGAGCTCTACTTCGTCGAGTGGTTCAATCCCAGGACGGGTGAATTCGTGGGCGACCGCGCGGCACTGGGCACCGGTGGCGGCTGGAAGAACCTTGGCGCTCCGCCCGCGGACCCGAGCAACGACTGGGTCGCGCTGGTCCGCCCCCAGGCGCCGCTCTGGTCGCGCACGAACCAGGGTTCCGTCTCCCAGGGCACCGTGCAGTCGCTCGAGCTTCGCCTTGGCAGCTCCTATGCGGGCAGGAACTACTTCCTGCTCTCCAGCCTCTCGACCTCGGGCGGCGGCTTCCTGCTCGGAGGCACCCACGTGGCCATCGACTTCGACCGCTGGACCCGCTACGCAATCTCCGACGTCCAGGGCCGCGTCTTCGACAACCAGATCGGAACGCTAGATAGCAGCGGCGCCGCGGCCGTCACCGTGACGCTGGATGCGACCTACGTCGGTGGACTCGTGGGCGTCACGATGTACCACTCGGCCGTCCTGACCCAGCCGTACGACTTTGCCACGAACGTGGTGACGCTACGCGTGATGCCCTAGCAGGCCGTTGAAAAACTCCGTACTTAGCAACAGCGCCCCTCAAAGCCCTGCCTGCGTTGCTCGAAGGGCCCTGAATAGCTCGCTATGAGGGGCTTCGAGCGCCTTGCCAGGACTTCGATGGACACCATTGCTAAGCGCGGACTTCTTCGGGCGGCCTGCTAGGGGCGTGCCCGCGAATAGCTGAATCCGCATAGCGCATTGCCCGAACCCGCACGTAGCTACGGTTACGAAGCGAGTTCGGAGCGCCTTGCTGAGTGCCCACCGGATCGGCGGCAAAGCAGTCCACATAGATTCGACCCGAGGTCGTGAGACTAACGCTTGTGAAGGAAGCGAACAGGCCTCGTGGACTACTCCCAGGTCACGGCAGCGCCGTGGGAGAAATTCGACGTGGCGAAGCCGTTGACCGAGTCACGGAACCAAAGCTGGAAGTACGTGGTCATTCCTGGTGAAGCTGCGTAAGAGCCCGTCGGGGTCGGAATGAACCGAACCGACCAGAGGCCCGCAGCGGTGTCGAGCACCATGGCGCCGGACGTCCCCGAGCTCATCACCTGACCGGGACCGACGAAGCGACCGATGCTCCCACCCACGCACAGGTTGCCCTGGCTTCCGCCGGGATTGGACTCAAAGAACTGGGTCAACGACGTGATGAAGAAGCCAAAGCTCTGGGCCGGGACGCCGGTCGCAACGAGCCGCATGTCGTCGTTCGCGACCACCGGGCTGCCGAAGAGCTTCAGCTCGGCGGGCAGACCCGTGCTCGTCGGCTCGGACAGGCAGTACGGCGGATCGCAGAGGCCGTCGCATTCACCGACGTCGGCAACCAACTCCATATGGAACGAAGCGGCGGGGTTGGAAGGCCCGGCGCACGAACCGTTGCTGTTGCTATAGCCCCCAAAGAAGAAGCAGTTCGCGACCACCCCGGCCGGGTCTTCGATCCACCAGAAGTCACGGGCGAGATAGCCGCTGCCTACGCCAGCGCAGAGGGAGGTTTCGTAGTAAGTGTTGCCGCCGCCGGTCGGCTGCCCGACGGGGGAGGTGACGTCTGGGTTTCCCGCCAGGAGGAATCCTGCCCCCGGCGTGGGCGCTCCCGCGTACCGGAAGCTCCAGCCAAAGCTATCGAGACTCGGATCGTCGTCCCAGCCCGGATGATCCGGACCGCCATCGGCCTGCATGCAGAACTCCAGACCACTGGAGAGGTCGATGTCCACCGTCCAACAGCCTCCACCCGCGGGGAGGCCCGTCAGCACGATCGTCTCATCGGGACTGGTGTCCAAGGTGCAGGGCGTATAGCTCTCGTAGAAGTCAATCGACCAACCGCTCGAACCCGGTGCACCCAAGTCGCAGTAGCCGATCGAAAAGCCGTTGATCGTGTAGCGATCGCGGTCCGGCGTTCCCGTGAACGCAGAGGGATTCGTCGTGCCGGGCAGCCCCCCCTCGTCGAAGTGGAGGGAGTAGGGATTAGCGCCTGGCGACTCGCAGTTATAGAAATAGCCCGTCGGCGCCGTATTGCTGTACACGACGTCCGGCCCGAAGGCCGCGTGCCCGCCAGTACGAGTCCAGGTCCCCGTGGTGGCGTGGTAGATGCCCGCATGGCGGACAGCGGACGGGATGGCGTCGGGAGCGAGCGCGAGCGGGGCGGTCGCCTGGATCGGACCGGGAGCCGACGAAGCTAGGACGATTGCGAGCGCCAGAAGGGAAGTGGTGGCCATAGGGAAGGCTGGTCGAGAAGTGCGGAATTTCCAGAACAATCAAAGCTAGCCGAGTGCTACCCCCCATCGCTACAGAGAACCCAGCGAATCCAGAGAGTCACAACGAATAGGAAAACCAAGCCGTGACGCAGATGAGCGATCGGCAGGCGCCCTGGCCGTATTCTCCGCCCCCTCACCCTGGCGCCGCTGGTACGGCCCTATGAGCCGTCCCCAACGCACGCAGGGCCTGTAAACGCTATCTCGATGTTCGCGAGCTCCGCAGTGCCCGTCGGTGACTCGACCGAGAAAATGCGCGAGGTCGCGTTGCCGGGATAACCACCGCGCGGCGTCGACAGGTCGGAATCCACCACGTCCACGTCGACTGTGTTTCCCATCGAGTCCCGGGCGGTCACGGTCCATTGCTCGAAGGTGCCCTGGTAAACGTCGAGATCAAGCAGTGCGGCGGACGCGCGAGCGACTGGAGTGCTGTAAGCAACCTCCAGACTGCGGCTCGCACCGAGATGGGCGGCCCGGGCCCGCCGGGCCCGCGACCAAGTCGAAGGCGGGCTTCATCAAGCGATACCGTCCGGTTCGCGTCGACACCGTCGACACCGTCGTCGCAGTGACCAAGCTCGCGTTGGCCGGATCCGCGGTCACGTTTGCATCTACCGTGTCCGGCCCCCCGGTCAAAGGGTACAGCTGGGACTTTGGCGACGGCGAGACGGGAGCCGGCGAGTGGCGTCTGGAAAGTCGCCGAGGTCCGACTCCTCGGTGACGGCGAACCCCATCGCGAGGTCGACTTGACTTCCGCCTCGAAGGGCCGCGTCCTCGAGTTGATCTGCAGGTGAACGCGTCGCGCGGCGTGCCGAAACGCGTGCCGATGGATGCGGCGCGCTGCGCGGACCTTCTGACCCCTCCATCTTCACGAGGGTTGGTAGGGCGGCGCCTATCGGAGTTCGGGCAAGGCGCTCGAACCTTCCCGTAGCTTCGATCACAGGCGGTCCGTGTCGCGAATGAAGGCCGCGAGGTCCTTGCGGAA
This sequence comes from Paracoccaceae bacterium, assembly GCA_047635895.1. Taxonomy (GTDB): domain Bacteria; phylum Planctomycetota; class UBA1135; order UBA1135; genus Saltatorellus. The sequence continues at coordinate 5,748 of JBLIHL010000160.1, forward strand.
CTTCGCGATGGACGGCTCGTGGAGGTACATCATGTGCCCGGCCTCGTAGTAGGCCATGCGAATGCGCTCCCGCGCCTCGGCTGGGATGTCCAGGTGCGCCATGTCGTGCCGCGTGGCGGTGACCGGCGTCGCAAGGTCGTAGTAGCCCTGCTGCACAAGTACGTGGAGCCCGGGGTTTTGAGTGATCGCGGCGGCGAGGTCGCCGCGCAGGTCCGCCCAAGGCATGCGGTTCCCGTCGGGATCCGCGTGCTTCCAGTCCCAATTCACGCCGAAGGCGGAGACGGCGTAGGTCTCGTCCTGGCCGAACGCCAGGTCCCCATGCATGTAGCTAAGGAAGCCCGCCGTGTAGGCCGGGCCCACCGATGGGAAGAAGGGGTCGTAGTCCATGGCCTCGCCCAGTGGATTCATCGACGGCCCCCGGAATCGCGAGTCGATGCGCCCCGTGATGATGCGCTGGTCACGGGCGAGCTCCTGGAGGAACTGGCCGTGGGAAACGCGTAGGTCAGCCGCTAGCCAGAAGTCTGTGCTCACACCCGTGTACCCGGCGAGCCGTGCCGCGATGCGCGCCTTGTACTCAGGCTCGATCGTAAAGCCGGCGAGGAGCGCTGGCGCGTACTCTTCGTAGGCGAAGCGCTCCACCTCTGCCACAAAGTCTTCCAGGGAGTCAGGGCGCTTCTCGATGGCGTCGTGGTACCAGGCCGTGGCGGCGAGGCCCGCGAGGTAGAGCACATGGGGCTTGTCGATTCCGCGCCCGTCGCGCCCCGACCCCGAGTTCAGGAATGGGGAGACCAGGGCCACCCCGTTCATGGCCATCCCGTGCACGTTCTGCAGGTGCCAGACGAGACCGGCTGCGCGCACGCCCCCATAGCTCTCGCCGAGGAGGTACTTGGGGGAGGCCCAGCGACCCTCTTGGCTGACGTACTGCTTGATAAAGGCGGCCACGGAGCGGATGTCCTGGTCGACGCCCCAGAAGTCTTTGCCCTCCGCGTCCCCGAGGGGCTTGCTGAAGCCCGTTCCCACAGGGTCAATCATCACGATGTCTGTGACGTCGAGGACGCTGTATGGATTCTCGACGACATTCGCGGGCGGAGGCGGCGCGAAGCCGCCGTCGTTTACCACGACCCGGCGCGGTCCCAGCACCCCCATGTGGAGCCAAATAGAGGACGAGCCAGGACCGCCGTTGAAGGCGAACAGAACCGGCCGAGGAGCGGCGGCATCGATTCCTTGACGCACGTAGCTCGTATAGCCGAAGCGGGCGATCGGCTCCCCGTCGTTGTCCTTCATGATCAGCCAGCCGGCCGTCGCCCCGTAGTCGATCTGGACGTCGTCGATCATGACCGAGTGCTCCGTGATGGAGAGAGCTGCCTCGTGGACTTTCGGAGCCTTGGCCTGGGAGTCGGATGCGTCGACCTCCTGGCCGCTGGCTGAGGCCAGAGCGAGCCCGGTACAGGCGAATATGGCGCCGAGGCGCGGGAGAGCGAGGATCATAGAATGGCGTTCGATAGAGGAGATCCGGGCCCGAGGCGATCAGGGGCTCTTCGAGCAACGCAGCCAGAGGTTCGTGAGGCGCTGCCTGCGGATCAGGACTTGTTCGGGCGGTCTGCTGGGGATGTGACCGGAGCTCAGATGAGCGGTAGGCGGGCACCCTGGGAGCATTTTGCCGCAACACCCTTCCCCTCGCCACTGAGCAGCGCTGGCAAGGCCCTCCAAGCCGCCCACCGGGGCCACAACGACTTTCGGCCCCCCCCCCATCGACACCGCGTCCGCGCTGGTCACCGTTAGGGCCTCCAGCCAGTACCCATGCCGAGAGTGCTGGCTGGCCTTGTTCCACCGGATCGCACGGCCTGCTAGACCTGCCAAAGGCCGTGCTGAATACCCCCGTGCATGTAGATCGCGAACCGGCCGCGACCAGGCATTTCCGTGGGCGCCAGCGCGACCTGCCCGCCCGCTGCCACCACGACTTCCACGGCACCGTCGATGTCGTCTACGAGCATGTAGGGACGCACGACGGCTCCTTCACTTTCGCTCATCGGAGCCCGCACGCCAATCATGCCGCCGCCTGAAAGGTCGGCGGTCCGCGCGTTCCCGAGCTCTGGCACGGGCTCGCTGAACGAGACGCCGTGGTTCGTTGAATAGGACGCGCAAGTGGCGTCGACATCTGGGGTCACGATCTCGAGATAGTGTATTTGCATGGTGTTGATGGGCATCGTATGGGTTGTCAGCGGGGCCGTTGATTCACGGTCCAAACGTGATCGCTACTGCATCGCTGAAGTGACTTCCAATTTGACCACCGAGGTTGTCACGGAACCAGAGCTGGAACCGCCACGTCTCGCCGGTCATGGGGATCATTGCGCCCGTCGGCGACGGTAGAGAGAGCGGATCGATCTCGAGCACAGCCTCGCCGTAGGGGCCCGAGTTTGCCACGTCGTGGACGTATCGGCCGATCGGAGCACTGAGGCAGAGGTTGCCGAAGCTACCCGCTGGATGAGCGGTGAAGCCTGCGGTCTCACTGGTGATGAACAGTGCGGCGCTGAACGGAGGAAGGTCACGACCCCAGAGCGTGACTTCGGCCTCGCTGAGGAACGGAGAACCGTGGGCGGTTAGCCGAGCCGGACGTCCGCTGCTATTGGCCAGCGACCCGCACTCGCTGATGCCGATGTCAGCCGTGACATCCATGACCCAGAGTCCATGGGGTTGCAAGAACGATCCGAAGGAGTAGAGCTTGGCATCGTCGCGCGTCAGACGGAGGTTCAGGCGCGTCCCCAGCGCGTTCTGGGGGTTGGCGACGTCAGCCCAAGTCGAGCCAGAATCACGCGATAGCTGAACGGCGCCGATGGCGCTCCACCCCGAGTGACGAACGAACAACTCGGGGTCGAGCTCGCCGCGCTGTGCGCTTGAGAAGTGGCCGCTCGGACCCACCTCCGTCCACGTAAGACCGAAGTCCTCGCTGCGCTGAATGGGCTGAGCCTTCCACCCTGTCTCCTGGAACTCGAACGCAGTCGCAAACATCCGCTCCGGGTGATTGCGCGAAGTCGTGATCGCGATCTGGATGCTGTCGAGGCTGAACATCACCAGGCGCGTGGGAGGCCCCCATCCGTCGGAGACAAAGGCGAAGGTTTCCGCTCCGGTGCTCGGCCAGAACTCGTCTGTGCGGAGAATCCTCGGACCTGTCGACGTCTCAATGATCTCAAGCGCGATGGGATTGCCCGTCCGAGGATGCGGGGCGTCCCATGTCTGTCCGCCGTCATCAGACAGGTACAGGAAGGTATCCAGCCCGTACGTGGGATCCCCGCTCATGACCATCGTCAACGCCATGTAGTCGGGGTTAGCCTCTGCGACGCGGAGGTGGGCAGCCCAGTGCGCGGTGTTCGATGTCGTCGTCGGACCGAACGGCACCCAGCCGGAAGCCGTCCGGCGAACGACGTATGTATCCCCCGCCACAGGTGCGACGTAGCGACCGAGGCAGAGGAACACTTCACCCGTCGCCGAACACGTCAGAGTCGAACGAAAGAACGTCTCGTTCGGCATGCTGACAGGCAGCCAGGTGATGCCGCCATCCGTAGATTCCTGGTAGGTCGTGCCAGACGAATCGGTCGTAGCAAAGAGGTGCTGCTGATCGGTCGGATCCATCACCAGGTCGTATACGGGACCCGGTGGCGAGCGTTCGACCCACTGCAAGGCGAACGCGGATGCCGTAGGAAGAACGCTGATCAGAAGAAACAGCACAAGCGAGCGGAAGTGACTCATGGAAGGAAGGTGACGCTCACCGCGTTCGTTGCGTTGAACCTCGGGTCGCCTACGAATGGTTCGAACCCCTGGCTGTTGCAGCGTCGGCGAGCGCGCCAGGCTGGATCGCGGTAGGACACCTGGAACGTCCATGTCTCTCCTGGAAGGACGGGGCCCGTCGCGCCCGTCGAGCCACCGATCCGCGAGGCGATCCCTCGCGGTTCACTGACCACCCCGCCGTTCCCGGCCTGCTGAATGGAGAGCACGATGTCGTCGCTGATGCAGAGGTTGCCGCCGCCGAAGGCGGTGGCAGGCCCGAGACCGTTGGCTGCCAAGAGGTAGACGACGCTTCCCTGTGGAATGTCGACCGTGATGAGCTCCAGCGTGTCGTCGGCGATTGAAATGGAGCCACCCGCGGTCAGCTTTCCGTACTTCCGATAGCCGTTCTCACAGCCGGCCCACGAGGTTCCCGCCGGCGGAGGGCACGCGCAACTCTCCCCGGGGCAGACCAACTGCGAGATCGCCACCGTGTCAACCAGCGAGCCGTACGCATAAGCGGCGCCACGATTCTCACCGTGGGAGAGGCTGCCCGGCGCGCCGACCAGGAGCGCTCGACCGTCGATGGCAAGGGAGGCACCAAACGTCCGTCGGTAGTGCCTATGGGGCTCCTCCAGCGTCCCGACGTGCACAAACGAACCGAACGGATCGCGAGCGAAGGTCTCGACTCGATCCGCCTCTTGCGCAGACAGGTCAAAATTGTATGGCCGAATGCCTGCCACGACCTGATTCGCGTCGGCTGCCAGAGCCGAGCCGAATTCTGCGCCCGCCGTGGGCATCGGCTGAGCCAGCGCCTGGGTCTGGCTCCAGGTGCCGCCCGCGTACTCGAAGACTTCGACGCTTCCGGCGCGGACGCCATGAGCGTCGTTCCCTGGCGCACCGACGAAGAGCGAGTCCCCGTTCAGTACCAGCGAGGCTCCGAAGCCCTCACCCACATTCGGTGACGAGGGAGCCAGCTGAACGGTCTCCACCCAGGTGCCCCCTGCGTTGCGCTCGAAGATCGAGACCAGCCCGACATATGCCAGCCCACCGACGGTGCTGTTCGGTGCGCCGAGCACGACGCGATCGCCGACGAGATCGACCTTCCCAAGCAGGGGGTAACTGTACGGGTCATCCCCGGAGATCGGATCTGGAGCAGGCCGGAGTCGCGCGCTCTCGACCCAGGATCCACCGATCTTGTCGTAGATGAAGAGTTGATTGGCTGCGAAAGTGGCGTTGGACGAAACGACGCCCTGAAACGTCGCGACGACAGCGAGCCGATCGCCGTCGAGCGCCACATCGAAACCGAATCCTCCCACGGTGGGATCGGAGCAGGTGATCGATGCGGTCTCCATCCACTGACCGCCGATCAGGTCGAAGATCTTGACCTCATCGGCCGGATGAAAGCTGCTGGACGAGTACCGGGGGATGGCCACTCGCTCTCCATCGATATCCACCTGAAAGCCAAGCCACCTTGGCTCCGTCGCCAGCACGACGTG
>JBLIHL010000161.1:0-10905 GCA_047635895.1 Paracoccaceae bacterium
GGAACTAGGCGGGCGCCTGCTCCGCATCCGGCAGCTCAAGGGACTTCGTATCCCGCAGCTCCGTCAGCATCTCCAGGAAGGTGTCGAACGGCACGACGCTCTGCTCGCGGGTGCCGCGGCGTCGCACGGCCACCGTGCCTTCCGCCGCCTCACGCTCGCCCGCGATCAGCATGTAAGGCACCTGGTCCTTCTGGGCATGCTTGATCTTCTTGTTCATGTGCGCCGCTTCCAGCATCGCTTCCACGCGGAAGCCTGCGTTCTCAAGACGCTCACTCAGCTCGCGACAGTACGGCGCGTGCTCCTCGCGGATCGGAATGACCGCCACCTGGGTCGGCGCGATCCACACGGGGAACTTGCCGCCAAAGTGCTCGATCAAGCCGCCCACGAAGCGCTCCAGGCTGCCGAGGATCGCCCGGTGCACCATGATCGGCCGCTGCTGTGAACCGTCCGTCGCCGTGTAAGTCAGGTCAAAGCGCTCCGGCAGGTTGAAGTCGCACTGGATCGTGCTGTTCTGCCATTCGCGTCCGAGGGCGTCCTTGATCTTGTAGTCAATCTTAGGCCCATAAAACGCGCCGCCGCCCTCATCAAGCTCTAGCTCCAGGTCGACCTTGGCCGCCGCGTCGCGGAGGCTCTGGGTCGCCTTCTCCCAGATATCGTCCTCACCGATCGTCTTCTCAGCCGGCCGGGTTGCGAGGTAGGCCTTGTACTCAAAGCCGAAGGTGCTGAGGACCTTGTCGACAAGCTTGCACACGCCTGCGATCTCGTCGGCCAGCTGCTCCGGCGTACAGAAGATGTGCGCATCATCCTGGGTGAAGCCGCGCACGCGCAGCATCCCGTGGACCACGCCCGACTTCTCGTAGCGGTACACCGTTCCAAGCTCGGCCCAGCGCAGCGGAAGCTCACGATAGCTGCGCCCGCGATCCTTGTAGATCAAGGCGTGGCCCGGGCAGTTCATCGGCTTGACACGGTACGGCAGAGCATCGAGCTCCATCGGCGCGTACATCATGTCGCCGTAGTTCTCGAGGTGACCCGAAACCGCGAAGAGGCTCTCGCGCGAAACGTGCGGCGTGTAGACGGGCTTGTAGCCACCGCGCGTGTGCAGATCCCACCAGAACTTCTCGATCTCGTGCCGAATGACGCCCAGGTTCGGGTGCCAGAACACGAAGCCCGCGCCAGCCTCGGCGTGCGTGCTGAAGAGATCGAGCTCGGTCCCGAGCTTGCGGTGATCGCGCTTCTTCACTTCCTCGAGCCACGCGAGATGCTCGTCGAGCTGCTCCTTGGTCCAGAACGCCGTCCCGTAGATGCGCTGAAGCATCGGGTTCTTCTCGTCGCCACGCCAGTAGGCGCCGGCCACGTGCTGAAGGCGGAAGACGTAGTCGAGGTCCTTGAACGAATCCACGTGGGGCCCCTGGCAGAGGTCGCCCCAGCGTTCGTCGCCCTCCCCGTGGAAGTAGAACGTGATGTCCTCGCCCTCGGGAATCAGGTCGAGTCCTTCGACCTTGTACTCCTGGCCCCACTCCTTGAGCTTGGCCCGCGCATCGTCGCGCGAGAGCGTCTCCTTCTCGATCTTCGGAGAGCGATTCGCAATGCGGCGCATCTCCTTCTCGATCTTGCGGAGGTCCTTGTCGGTCAAGGGCTCCGGGAGATCGAAGTCGTAGTAGAAGCCGTGCTCGATGGCTGGGCCGAAGCCGAACTGTGCCTTGGGGAAGAGCTTCTGAACGGCCGAAGCCATCAAGTGCGCCGTCGAGTGACGGAGCGTGGACAGGGGGAAGGGCCCCTCAACCTGAGGAACCGGGTCTGCCTGGATCATATTTTCGTGCGCGGGAATTGAAGGGGCGACGATCCTCAACCTGGGGACCGGCGCGCCGCAAACGCTCCCGAGCGGCGTCTGCGAGCTTTCGTAATGGATGGAAAGTGTAGGAGAGAGAGCCCCACCGTGGAACCGGTGAATCGGGGCCCGACCGGCTATTCGGAGGCTATTCGGAGGTTTCAGGCCCCTTCCAGAGCTTGACTTCACACTCAAGCGTCAGCCCGGACTGGTCCTGGACCAGCGAGCGGATCTCGTCGATGAGCTGGAAGACGCCCGTCGCCGTAGCTTCCCCCCGGTTCACCAGGAAGTTGCCGTGGCGCTCGGAGATGACCGCGTCACCCACGGAGCGGCCCTTGCCGCCCGCCTCGTCGACCAGTTGGCCGGCTGTCTTGCCGCCGGAGAGCTCGGGGTCAGGGTTCTTGAAGATGCAGCCCGCGCTCCACTCGGTGACCGGCTGGACGGCGTTCTTGCGCAGGAGGTACTCCCGAGTGTCCGCCTGGACGACCAGCTTCGGGCGGGGCTCAAAGCGCAGCACCGCGCCGCTGACGATCGCATCGCCGAGCTTGCCGTCGCGGTACTCCGGAAACCAGTCAGCCCGCGCGATGTCCCGGAACTGACCGTCCGGCCCCACGACGCGGATCGTGTCCACGACGTCGCTCATCTGCCAGAGCGTCCCGTCGCTGTTCTTGCCGCCTGCATTCATGGCGATCCCGCCACCGAGCTGGCCGGGGACGCCCGCCATTTTCTCCAGGCCCGAATAGCCGAGGTCTCGCGCCTTCCGGCAGAGCCCTGGAAGAGCTGCGCCTGCCCAGCAGACGAGCCGCGGGTCCCAGGAGGGGTCCGGCTGAACCATCTGCCCTGACGGCAGGTTGGTATCGAACTCCGAGCCGTCGCTCTCCGGCCCGTCGCCCGAGGCCGAAGGCCGGAAGACGCGCGCGAGCCGCTCCGTCGCGATCACGACGCCCGGAAGCCCGCGATCATCGATCACGACGTTGGCGCCGCCCCCGAGAATGCGTGGCTCGATGCCGTACTCACGCGAGCGCACGATGGCCTCGCGGAATTCATCCGGATTCGCAGGCTCCAGGAGCCACTCAACCGCACCGCCGACGCGCATCGTCGTCCGCGAGCGAAGATTAGCGCCGGGAAGCGAAACGCAAGGCCACTGCATCGGTCAGGTCCCCCCGGATCCCGTCAATATCGCCGGCGCCGAGCACAAAGCCCACCGCGTCCTGGTTGAGTCCAGCCGCAAACTTCGCAGCGGAAGTCTCGGGGCCACCACCGAGGTGTGCGTCGAGACCCGCCAGACGAAGGCGCGTCACTAGCGTCTCGGCGCCTGCCCCGTTACGACGATCGATGTGCTTGCGTGCGCCGTAGACGTCGGCGATCACCACGCGATCCAGGCCGCGCAAAGACTCGACGAACCCGTCCATCATGCGCGCCGTACGGCTGGCCTGGTGCGGCTGGAAGAGCACGTGCAGCTCCTTGCCGGGAAAGGCGCGCCGCGCCGTTTCCAGGGTCACACTGACCTCCGTGGGATGGTGCGCATAGTCATGGACGAGCGCAATCCCACCGGGCTCGCCCCATGACTCAAACCGCCTCGCCACGCCGGGGTACTCGGCGACGCCGCGCGCTGCCGCCGCCGGGGTCATGCCGGCGGCGCCAACGGCGAGCCCCACGGCCAGCGCCGCGTTGTCCACGTTGAAGCGACCGGGCACCGCCAACTCGAAGGGCGGCGTCGCCCAGCCGGGCCCGCGCAGTCGTACGCGGAACGTCCCGCGCGTCTCGGCCAAGAGATCGACCTGAAGCTCGCGTCCCAGGCGCCAGACGCGCCCGCGGACGGCCTCAGCGACGCAGTCGGGGACGTCGGAGCCGAGAACGACCAGGCCCTCCGGGTCCACGGCGTTCACGAAGCGGCAGAACGCGTTCTTGAGGGCATCGAAGGACCCGTAGCAGTCCAGGTGATCGGGCTCGACATTCGTCACGATCGCGCCGGTGGGCGCGAGGTGAAGGAATGAGCGGTCGTACTCGCAGGCTTCCACAGAGAACCAGCCGCCCGGATCCATCGGAATGGCGTTGGTGCCGTGGCCCCTGTGAAGGCCGCCGACCAGGGCGCCCGGCTGGGGCCCGCCCGCCGCCGCGAGAGCCCCGTGGAGCATCCACGACGTGGTGGTCTTGCCATGGGTGCCCGCCGTGGCCAGCGTGCGGCCCCGCGGGGCCAGCTTGCCAACGAGCTGCGCGTACTTAATCACCTCCAGGCCGCGCTCGAGCGCGGTGACGACCTGTGGGTCATCATCGGGCACGGCGGCCGACCGGGCGACCAAGTCGGCCGTCGCTGGCAGATGTGACGACAGGCTCTCCCCGAACACCAGGGGGACACCCTCGAGTTCGAGAACCTGGGTGAAAGGCGAGACCTCTCGGTCGTGACCCGTCACGATATGTCCACGGCGCGCCAGGAGCCTGGCTGCGCCGGACATACCAGCACCTCCCGCACCCAACATGTGAATGTGCCGCGGTAGCTCCGCGTACTCTGATTTCATTCCCTCCTCCATTGCCCTCCCATCCAACCAAACTGGAGGGGCTACTTGAAGCGTGGTGCCGTGAACTGCGCAGCTTCCCCCATCTTTCCCATGAGTGACCTCAGCTTCGTCATCGTCCACACCGCCTCGAGCTTCCAAGAGGCTCGGATTCTCGCGGGATTCCTTGAATCGGAAGGGATCACTTCGCGTGTCCCTGGCGCCAACCTCGCCGATGAATTCGGCATGTCCCAGAAACTCGCCGGCACGGCCGATGTGGCCGTCCTGGCCAAGGACATCGAGAAGGCCCAGGACATCGTCGCCGCCTGGATTGAGCGAGGGACCGAAGGCGCCAGCGAAGGAGCAGGCGAAGAACCCAGCGAGGCCAACGGCGACTGACTCCGCCGCCCCCACAGCCGCCCCCACAGCCCCCCCAGGTGGCCTTACCCACGGTTCGCCGCTCAAGTCTTGCAGTGAGTGGTGAAGGGATCCGCCCGAGATGCCGATGGTGGCGACGAGGGTGTTCCCCAGACAGCGGAAGTTCTTTCCGTCCCCCGCCCCACGACCGTCGCCGCTGCCACCTCCGCAGCGGTCCCTAGCACCCACTCCCCCAGCCCGTCATGCGCCTCGCTTCCGCCCCCTTGCTCCTCGTCTCCACCGCGCTCCTCGGGGCGTGCTCGGCCCCCACGGCCACCGTCATGCCCTTTATTGGCTCGATCGGGCTAGACGGGGACCTGTCCATCGCGGATACGTCCAGCATGACCCGGACGAGCTCCTCGTTCAATGAGCTCGGCATCACGGACGACGAGGCCACCCTCGGCGGCATCGTCAGGATCGGACTCGGCGGCGCAGAGCTCTCCCTCGCGGGCCTCAGCCTCGACTACGAAGGCAGCGGCACCACGAACGGTGAATTCACCCTCGACGGCCAGACGATCGCCGCCGGCGTCGACGTGGACACCGACATCGAGTTCCAGATGGCCCGCGCCCTCTTCACCTGGGACGTCATCCCCATCGGCGGCGTCGACCTGGGCTTCGGCATCGGGGCCACCGTCATCGACCTCACGTTCGACCTGCGAGAGAAGGGCGGCCTGGCGAGCGTCACGACCGACCAGTTGATCCCGATTCCCCTCCTGGGCGCCCGCGCGTCCTGGACCTGGGGACCCGTGGACCTGCGCGCCGACCTCGGCGGCCTGATCGTTGAATATGACGGCGACGAGGCGACCGTGATCGACGGAGAGATCTCTGCCGCCGTGGAGTTCCTGGGCGTTGGCGACCTCGTGGTCGGCTACCGGCTGACTCGAATTGATGCGACCTACGAGGACAGCAACTCGAAGATCGATGCCAACTTCGACCTGGAGGGCTACTACTTCGGCCTCCAGTTCGGCTTCTGATACCGCCAGGCGGTTCAGGCGCGACAACCTGACCGTGTTCCCTACCTTTCGGATTTTTTAATTCTGGGTTAACGTCGATGCGTGCTTTGCATCCTCTTAGCGTTTGCCCTGTCGGGCCCCTGCCCACAGTCCGGCGGAGCCGTCGTCCACCTCTCCCCGGATGCCCCAGACCTCCGCGACCCCCGGCTGGACGGCTGGACCACCGAGGCCTTTGCGGAGGACGTCGGAGCGGTACTCAAGAGGTGGAAGGAGTCACTCGCGCACGGAATCGGCGCCCAGCTGGCGGCGGACGGCCCCTCGCGGGCAAGCGGCCGACTCAGGCTGCCGGACATCAAGGACCTCACCACGGTCCGAAGCTCCGGCTCCATCACGTCACGTCGCTGGCAAGCGGGCGACCTGATCGACTCGGGCGACCCAAGGCGCGCAGCCGCCGGCCTCGGAGAACTTGCGGCCTTGATGCGTGGCCCTCTCCACGGGGACGGGCACGTGCTCATCAAGGTCACCGGAGTGCATCGCCCGGCCGCGGAGGGCGACCCCTGGAACATGGCGCTGCTCCTGGAGGTCGGTGGACGATCGAACGACCGGGGCTGGCACGCGTCGGCCACGGCCACGTCCTCCTGGCAAGCATCGGATGACGAGCCGCAGCTGATCGCATTCTCCCTTGAGACGTTCGAGAGCACCGAGCTGCGCATCGAGGGTGGACAGCTGCTCGAGGACGTCACCGAGGCGGTCCTTGGCGACGACCCAGCCTGGCAGCAGCAGCTGCTCGTCGGTCAAGACCGATGGGCGCGCACGATCGAGGAGCGGCTCGGCATGGGCCTCTACAAGCACTGCGGCATCGCGGTCGGTGATGCGAACGGCGACGGCCTCGAGGATCTCTACGTGGCGCAGCCCGCCGGCGTGCCGAACCTCCTGCTTCTCAAGGCTGCGGACGGAGGACTCCGAAACGCCGCGGAGGAGGCTGGCGTCTACTGGCTGGACCATACCGCCAGCGCGCTCCTGGTCGACCTCGATGGCGACGGTGATCTGGATCTCGCAGCCACGGTGGCAGGCGCACTCCTCGTCCAGGAGAACACGGGCACCAAGGATGGAATCCCGCGCTACTCCGCGCATCCCCCACTCCATTCGGAGGACACGGATCTCTACGGCCTGTCCGCCGCGGACATAGACCTGGACGGCGATCTGGATCTCTACGTCACCGCCGACTTTGCGAACAAGCGCCGCGACGGAAGCACCGCCGAGCGAGCGCGATTCGACTACGTCGACGCGAACGACGGCGGACGCAACGTGCTCTGGCGCAACGAAGGTCAGTTCCGCTTTACCGACGCCACCGAGGCGCTCGGCCTCGACGTTCACAACCAGCGGCACAGCCTCGCCGCGACCTGGCGCGACCTCGACCGAGACGGTGATGTCGATCTGTACGTGGCGAACGACTACGGTCACAACTGCCTCTACGTCAATCGCAGCGAGCTTGGATCCGGTCGCGTGGGCCCGCTGTTCCAGGAGTGCGCCACGGCGTGCGGCGTGGAGGACCGAGGGTCAGGCATGTCGGTCGACGTCGGCGATCCCAATCGGGACGGCAAGCTCGACCTGCTCGTGGCCAACATGTGGTCGTCTGCGGGGCGCCGCGTCGTCCCACAGGTGGGCTTCGGAGCGGCAGCGAATGCCGCCGAGCGCGACCAGTTCTCGCGCTTCGCCAAGGGCAACACGCTCTTCCTGAGCGCGGCTCGCGGGGAAGAACCAGGCGCCTCCGTCGCCCCCTTCACGGAGGCAAGCCAGGGTGAGAACATCGAGCGCGGCCGCTGGGCCTGGGGAACGCCCTTCATCGATCTCGACGGGGACGGCTGGGAGGACATGCTCGTCGGCAACGGCTACGTGACCTCCCACGACCCGGGCGACCTCTGAAGTTTCTACTGGCGGCAGGTCGTGTCGTCGAACCAATCGGGACCCATCGGGGCCGTGGAGCTCCAGGCCGCCGCGGACGCGGCCACTGAGGGAAGTGCCGAGGAGCATGCAGGCGAAGATGCTGGAGACGGCGCAAGCGTCCAGGTCGAGGGCGCCCACCGCGCGCTGCACGAGATGGTGGCGCGCGGCGGATCCTTCAGTGGGCGCGAGCGCAACTGCGCCTTCATCAACACGCGAGACGGCAAGTTCGCCGCGGCGGCTTCTGCGGTTGGCTTCGACTTTCCGGACGATGCCCGCGCGGTCGTGACGCTCGACTATGACGGCGATGGTGACGTGGACGTCATCACCACCAACCGCACGGCGCCGCGCCTGCGCGTGCTCCTGAACCGTAGCGAACGACTCAGCGGTAGCGACCGCTCGCACCACGTGTCCCTGGATCTCCGCGGAGACCAAGCAGGGAACCGCAGCGCAATTGGCGCGACCGTCGAGCTGCTCTTCGATGCCGCGCCCCCGATCGTGCGCAGCGTCACGGCAGGCTCGGGTTTCCTTGGAGCGTCCAGCACACGCCTCACAATCGGCGTCGGCGCAGCGGACTCGGTGCGTGATCTCCACGTGACCTGGCCCGGCGGCGAGGTGGAGTCGTTTGGTTCCCTGGCCGTAGACGGAGACGTGGCCGTCCTCCGCCAGGGTTCGGGCACCATTGAGCACCGTGTTGCCTGGAAGCTTGTGCTGAAAACAAGCGGCGCTGCGACCGCTACCGCTACCGCGACGGCGATCGACGGGCCAGGTTGCGACGGCGCAGTGGTCTCGTCCTACCTCACGCTTCCGGAGCCACTGCCCCCCATTGAACGAGGCGGCGAGGCGTTCGCGTGGCGCGATCTCGAGATGGAGCCCCACGCGCTCAGCCATGGCGCGGAAGGTCCGCGCGTCGTGACGCTCTGGTCCCTGGGCTGCAGGGCCTGCGCTGACGAGATGAACGGATGGAAGACATCCAATGCGCCCTACCCGATCCTCGCGCTCTCCGTCGACGAGGTGATGGCGGAAGCCAAGGGTGAGTCCTTCGATTCTTCGAACCTCGAGATCTTCGCCATGGCCTGGCCCGAGCTCGACGGCCAAGGCGTCACCTTCGGTACCGCCAGCTACGAGCTCTTGCAGACCCTGCAGGCTGCCGTAGATCGCCCCTTCGCCAGGGACGAGGACCTCGCGCTTCCGGCGACGATCGTGCTCAACGCGGCCGGGCAGATCGCGTCGGTGCATCGCGGCCACGTGGCCCAAGGCGCCATCGCACAGGAGCTGGAGTTTCTCCGCTCCCCCGCCGCCGAGAATGCGGACGCGCTCCGCGAGCGAGTGACGCCCTTGAAGGGTCGCTGGCTCGCGCCTGCTCCAAAGTTCTCGACCATTAGCCTCGCACGCGCGTGGCTCGACAGCGGTCAGGCGCGCGCCGCGTCAGACGTCCTGCTGCGAGCGGAGGCGCGCGGCGAGTGGGCCTTGGATGCACCTGCCACACGGCCCGCCTCCCGCGTAGCGGCCGAAGCAGCTCGGATACTCTACGAAGCGGGCGACCTGCCCCACGCCATCGAAGCGGCCAACCTGACTTCCAAGATGCGACCCGAATGGGCCAAGGGCCACTTCAACCGCGCGGCGATGCTGGACGCGGCCGGAAGATTCAAAGAAGCCGAAGCTGCCTACACAACGGTGCTGAACCTGCGGGCGCGTCACTGGCAGGCCCTGGCGAACCGCGGCAGGCTCCGCGGCCGCGATGGTCGAAAGGCGGAAGGCCTGTCCGACCTACGGCAGGCGTTGAAGACGCTGCCAAAGAAGGCGTCGACAGAGCAACGTGCTCAGCTGCAAGCGATGATCGACGAGCTGGCGGCGAAGGCTCCGTAGTTCGACCTGCACGGTCGAACTACCGGCTGCTGAGGACCTCCAAGTCCAGCTCCACGGTGCGACCTGGGAGGACCATAATCCGTTGAGCTCCTGGCGCAGCCGCCGAACCACGGGCTCCGGCAAGAGCGACCGTGGGCTCTGCTTCGCCGACGGGTAGTCCGCGAAGGAGCATCCAATGCTGGCGACCGTCAACGCCGCTTGTCTCCTTCGCGTAGAGGCACCTTTCCCCACCTTGGCGGCAGTCTACGACCTTGAGCTTCGCCTCTGACGGCATGCCCGGACGCGTTGCGCGGACGAGGACGTCACCGAAGAGCATCCCCCCTCTACGAAGGGCGAGCGCGTCGTATCCCGACTCGGCAGTCGTCCGGTACTGCCCCTCGTAGCTTCTCCCCTCCGCGTCGAGCCCAAAGAGTCGGTAGGTCGAGTTGAGGAGCACACCCGACATCGTAAGGACGTGTCTTTCAGAGTTCGCGAAAGCCCTTACCCCTGACGTCTCTTTCAGCTGGTGGTAGCGTGAGACCCGAAGCATCACCTCCCCGGGAATGCCGCTCAACAAAAACCGGCCTTCGGCATCTGTGCGCTCGGCGCACACCCCGAACCCCTTCGCGGGCCCGTTCACTTCAAACGCCGTTACTTGAACGTACGGAACCGGCTCCTGGCGCGCCCCGGCGAAGACCACTCGGCCGTGAAGCACTCCACCTCGCACGATCACGATGGTCCCGAGGTCCACCGTCTGGCCCCGCGCAAGGTCGAACCGCAGCGGTTCAGAGCGTCCAAATCCGCCCACGTGAGCCTCAAGGACCAGCGCCCCCAGCTGCCTCGATGGATAGCAAAATCCGTGACGGCCATCGAGCTCGATAGACGTGTTGACCACGGCCCCGGCCTGGTCACGAATGATGAGAAGGGTATGGAGCATCGCAGCGCGGCCACGCCGGAGCCGGTGGGACTAGAACTCGTCGAGGGCGCTGAGGCAGGGCCGTACTTGCGGCGCTCAGCTACAGCTCCAGACGAGGTCGACGTCGCCGTTCCACTTCCCTCGCGGGTGCTCGAAGTCGTTGGCGCCTCCAATGGCGCCGTTTACTTGGAGGCTGTTCGCGACGCCGTCCGTGCCAGGAAGCAGAGTGTCGTGGATGTACTTCGAGAACTCGTGACGGACGGTCGGGTCGTAAAGAGTGGCGATGACTGGAGACTGCCCGAGCCGTGATCGTCAGAAGTCACATTCAGATTGACTGAGAGAGTTCAAGAGACCGCCGGAGCAAAGCCCTCACCCTGGGGGGCTTTGCTCCGGCGGTATCTTGAATTCGTGATCACCCCTAGCAGGCCGCCCGAAGAAGTCCGCGCTTAGCAAGAGTGTCCATCGAAGTCCTGGCAAGGCGCTCGAAGCCCCTCATAGCGAGCT
>JBLIHL010000162.1:0-10719 GCA_047635895.1 Paracoccaceae bacterium
CAAGGCAGCCACCGCTGCCGCCGACGAGCTAGGTACTCCGTACGAACTCGAGAAGGTCACCGACTTCCTCAAGTTCGCCGATTTCGGCGTCATGGTCACGCCCGCCCTCATCTTCGACGGCAAGGTGCTTGTCGCGGGACGTGTGCCCAAGCACGAGGAGATGCTCAAGCTCCTGGGCATGACGGAGGGCAGCAATGAGCGCTAAGGTCACCGTGCGATGGGCGCTCCTGGCGATCGTCTTCATCAGTCTGGGCATCCACACCTGGAAGAAGTCCGCCGACCAGGAGGCTGGTGCGGCAATCGACGCGCCGACACCCGGCATCGAAGCGGCGGCCGTCGTGGTCACCTACTTCACGACCGACGTGCGCTGCGATTCCTGCCGAACGATCGAAGCGCTGAGTCGTCGTTGCGTCGAAGAAGAATTTCCGGATCAGCTTGCCTCCGGCGAGGTTGTCTTTCGCGTCGTCAACACCGATCGCGACGAACACGAGCATTTCGTCGAGCACTACGACCTGACCAACAAAACGGTCATCGTTTCCTCCCAGGTAGAGGGCAAGGAGTCCTCGTGGACGGACCGCCAGGACGTCTGGCTGCTGCTCGATGAACCGGATGCATTCATCGCGTACGTGCGTGAGCCCGTTCAGCAGTACCTCGCGAACGGCGACGCCTGATGGACGGGACACTCGCGGCTAGCGGTAGCGGACTCGTCCTCGGCTTGATCACCGCCGTGAGCCCCTGTCCCCTCGCGACGAACCTGGCCGCGACGGTGTGGCTCACGAGGCACGCGAGCTCTAAGCGCCGCGCGCTCCTCGGCGCTCTGGCCTACACGCTCGGGCGCGTGGCAGCATACGGAACGGTCGCCGCCGTTCTCGCCCTTGGCGCCATCGGCGCGCCCGCTGTGTCCCATGCGCTCCAGGAGTGGCTGCCTCCGTTCGTGGGGCCGTTGCTCGTGCTGACGGCCATGGTCCTGCTAGAGCTGCTGCCTATGCCGTGGGGCGGCAGCGGGATGAGCCAGGGCACGGCGGAGCGCCTCGCCCGCTTCGGCATGGCTGGCGAGCTCGCGCTGGGGTTTATCTTCGCCCTCAGCTTCTGTCCGGCTTCAGCCGCCCTGTTCTTCGGGAGCCTCCTACCCATGGCGTTGGCCTGCCCGACCGCAGCGCCGCCCGTCATCGCCTACGGAGTCGGCACGGCCATTCCGATCGGGATCTTCGCCGTAGCGGTCGCCATCGGGGCCAGCTTCGCCAACCAGCTAGGCCAGGGCCTCGTGCGCTGGCAGCCAAAGATCCGAGTCGTTACCGGAAGCATCCTGCTGGCGCTGGGCCTGTACCTGATCGCCCGCGACACGCTCGGCTGGCTGCCAGCCTGACTCCCACTCAGTTCATTCGTCGTATCACTTCCGTAGGAGCCTGCCCGAAGAAGCTAGCGCCCGCTGGCAGTGCCCCCAAGAAGGCTCTGGCAGCGCTGCCTGCGGGTACGAACTTCGGGCGGCCTGCTAGACTCGCTCGAATGCAGCATCCATCACAACGGCCTGATGAGTCCCCGCGCCACGATCGACGGACCTTCTTGGGAGCTGCGGCCGGGGTCGCCCTGACCGGCGCCCTCGCTCCCGCTGCCCTCGGGGAGAGCCGAGGCACAGCTAGCTCTGAAGCCGGCTCCCAGGCCGCCGAGGACGGGCCCCAGCGTTCCGCCATCCGGCGCGGCCGCATCCCGCGCACCGGCGAGCTACTGCCCCTGATTGGCCTCGGTACCTCGCGCACGTTCGACGTCGATCCCGCCGCTGACAATCCCGGCCAGCTGGCGGTCCTCGAGCGTTTCCTGGACTGGGGTGGCAGCCTTATCGACTCCTCGCCTATGTACAAGCGCAGCGAGGCCGTTGTCGGCTCGCTGTGCGCCAAGCTCGAGCGCAGCGACCTGTTTTACGCCACCAAGGTGTGGACCGACGGTGGCAAGCAGGCCGGCATCGAGCAAATGACGCGCAGCGAGGAGCTCATGGGACCTGAGCGCTTCGACCTGATGCAGGTCCATAATTTGGTTGGCCTTGACGTCCAGCTTGAGACGCTGAAGGAGTGGCAGGCGAGCGGCCGCGTGCGCTACGTCGGGGTCACCGAAATGCGCGACTACGCCAAAGTCGAGGAGCTGGTGACGAGCGACGCGCTCGACTTCATCCAGATCCCCTACTCCGTCACCGACAGGACCGTCGAAGCGCGCGTGCTGCCGGCCTGCATCGAGCACGGCGTGGGAGTGCTGGTGATGCGCCCCTTCCAGGCGGGGAAACTGTTCCGCGCCACGAAGGAACTCGAGCTGCCTGGCTGGGCGGCGGACTTCGGCGCCAGTTCCTGGGCACAGCTGTTCCTCAAGTTCATCCTCGGCCATGCGGCGATGACCGTGCCGATCCCGGCCACCAGCAAGCCGCACCACCTCGACGACAACATGGGCGCCGGCGCCGGTCCGGCCCTCGACGACGCCGCCCGTGCGAAGCTCGTCGCGATCCTCGAAGGCTGATCCGAGTCGCGAGCGATGTGGGTCCGGCCGCTCCGAGCTCGGAGCGGCCGCGATCACGCACCGCTGGTCAGGCCGGCGCGCAGGTGCTCCCAGTTCAATCGCCCGATGTTTTGCGTGGATATGCCCTTGGGGCAAACGGCCTCGCACGCACCGAGATTGGAGCAGCTCCCGAAGCCCTCGGCATCCATCTGAGCGACCATCTGCTTCGCTCGCTCCGCCGCCTCGATCCGGCCCTGGGGCAGCAGGCTCAGGTGCGAGACCTTGGCAGCGGTGAAGAGCATCGCAGAACCGTTCTTGCAGGCTGCTACACACGCCCCGCACCCGATGCAGGTGGCCGCATCGAACGCCCGGCTGGCCGTCTCCTTCCCGATGGCGATGGAGTTCGCCTCGGGCGCGGTCCCTGCATTGACGGAGACATAACCACCGGCTTCGACGATCCGATCAAGAGCGCTCCGATCCACCACGAGATCGGACAGCACCGGGAAGGCCCGCGCGCGCCACGGTTCGATGAAGATCGTGTCTCCATCTTTGAATTCACGCATGTGGAGCTGGCAGGCGGTCGTCAGCGCACGCGGCCCGTGGGCACGTCCATTGATGTGCAGGCTGCACTGTCCGCAGATACCCTCCCGGCAGTCGTGATCGAAGGCGACGACGCGCTCGCCCCGGCCAATCAGGTCTTGATTGAGCATGTCGAGCATGTCCAGAAACGACATGGCCTCGGCCACGCCATCAAGGACGTAGTCGACCATGTTCCCGGGGGAATCAGGGTTCTCCTGACGCCAGATCTTGAGGGTGAGCTTCATCGGTAGTCTCGTACACTCGGCTCCGCGGACTCGAATTTCAAGGGCTCCTCGTGGTGGATGGGAGCCTGTTCTGCGCCACCGTATTCCCAGGCCGATACGTGCATGAACGACTCGTCGTTGCGCTGCGCCTCGCCGCCTCTCTGGAACTCCGAGCGAAAGTGAGCTCCGCACGACTCCTCCCGGCGCAGGGCATCACGACACATGAGTTCCCCGAGCTCGAGGTAGTCAGCGACACGGCCGGCTTTCTCCAGCTCCGGATTCAGCTGGTCCGCCGCGCCCGTGAGCTGCAGATCCGACTTGAAGCCCTCACGTAGCAGGGCAATGCGCTCGATTCCTTCCGTGAGCCCCGCTGCGCTGCGACTGATGCCACATCGATCCCAAAGGACGGCACCGAGCTCTCGGTGGAAGTCGTCGACCGATCGGCTGCCGCGGCGTCCCATCAGCTCGGTGATGCCCTCGCGCACGCCCGCTTCCGCCTCACGGAATGCGGAATGCTCGACGGACACGGGCTCGGTCTTCACGTACTCCGCCAGGTAATCAGTGACGGTGTACGGGGCAATGAAGTAGCCATCCACGCACGCCTGCAGCAATGAGTTCGCCCCGAGCCTGTTGGCTCCGTGGTCGGCAAAATTACATTCTCCAACGGCAAAGAGGCCGGGAACGGTCGTCATCAGGTTGTAGTCCACCCAAAGCCCCCCCATCGAGAAGTGCGATGCTGGATAGATCAGCATGGGCTCCGAGTACGGGTTGATCCCCGTGATGGTCTCGTACATCTGGAACAGGTTGCCGTACCGCTCTTCGATCACCGTGCGCCCTAGGCGCTGGATCGCATCCCTGAAGTCGAGGTACACCGCGCGCCCCGTGGGTCCGACGCCACGCCCTTCGTCGCAGACTTCCTTCGCCGCCCTGGACGCGATATCCCTGGGGGACAGATTCCCGTAGGCCGGGTACTTGCGCTCCAGGTAGTAGTCACGCTCCTCCTCCCCGATGTCGGCGGCTGGCCGCAGATTGCCCGGCTCGAGCGGAACCCATATGCGGCCGTCATTCCGCAGCGACTCCGACATCAGCGTGAGCTTGCCCTGATGCTTGTCCATCACCGGAATGCACGTGGGGTGGATCTGCCCAAACGAAGGGTTCGCAAAGAGGGCGCCGCGCTTGTGGGCACGCCAGATAGCCGATGCGTTGCAGCCCATCGCGAGCGTCGACAGATAGTAGATCTTCCCGTAGCCGCCGCTGGCGAGGATCACGGCGTGGGAATTGTGTCGCCTAATCTCCCCCGTCACCAAATCCCGAGTGATGACTCCACAAGCACGCCCCTCGGCGATGACCACGTCGAGCATCTCCGTTCGCGTGTGCATTCGGACGTGGCCAGCACGGATTTGACGGCTGAGCGCTCCGTAGCAGCCGAGGAGTAGCTGCTGGCCCGTCTGACCACGCGCGTAAAACGTCCGCTGGACCTGTACGCCCCCAAACGAACGGTTGGCGAGCAACCCTCCGTACTCGCGCGCAAACGGCACGCCCTGCGCGACCGCCTGATCGATGACGTTCGTCGAGAGCTCAGCCAGTCGATAGACATTCGCCTCCCGTGATCGAAAGTCCCCACCCCGCAGCGTGTCCATGAAGAGCCGCTGCACGTTGTCGCCGTCGTTCTGGTAGTTCTTGGCGGCGTTGATCCCGCCCTGCGCTGCAATCGAATGCGCCCGCCGCGGGCTGTCCTGAAAGCAAAAGCATTCCACCTGGTATCCGGCCTCCGCAAGTGAGGCTGCGGCAGCTGCTCCAGACAGCCCCGAGCCCACCACGATGACCTTGAGTCCACGCTTGTTCGCCGGATTGATGAGGCGAATGCGGGACTTGTGAAGCGACCATTTCTCGCTCAGCGGCCCCTCTGGGATCTTTGCGTCCAACATGGGGCTAGCGGAAGAAGTAGATGAAAAGGGGCATCGCTCCAAAGAGAGCCGAGACAGCGGCAGCGAATCCAATTCCGAACACACGGGCCAGGCGCCAGTAGCGCCGGTGGTGCAATCCGAGGGTTCTGAACGCGCTGGACACGCCATGCAAGAGGTGCAGACCAAGCGCCAGCATCGCCGCCGCGTAGAGTGCGACGTACCAGCCCTCGCGGAAGGCCACGCATACGACCCCGTACAGATCACGCAGCCCATCCGCGTCCACCCCGACCGCGCCATAGTGGTAGCGAAACCAGAACGTCTTGAGGTGAATCACAAGGAACGCGAGCACGAGGCTTCCCAGGAAACCCATGTTGCGCGTGTGCCACGGGCTCGTGAGCTCTGGCCGTGCGCAGGCGTAGCGAGCGCCACTCGCGCGACGATTCTGTAGCACTAGCAAGAGCGCAACGGCGCTATGCACCGCGAACGCAAGGTAGTTCACCAGGGAGAGCAACTTGATGACAGGGCTGCCCGTCATGAACGCGGTGTACGCGTTGTAGATCGGACCAGCCCTCTCCGCTGGCAGAAAAAGAGCCAGGTTGCCGGCGAGATGGACGGCGAGAAAGACGCACAGCCATCCGCCTGTCAGCGCCATGACCCGCTTTCGCCAAAGGGATGAGCAGATAATTTCCAGCATCAGGGAGAGCAGATGACCTGGTGGACGAGCGCAGGAGTCCACGCGAATTCGAATGCGGGCGCGAGGACGTCCTCGTCCAGCAGCTTCTTCTCCCTGACCAAGTCTCCGATGCCCTTGCCGGTACGAAGGGCTTCCGCCGCGAGCTCGGTGGCTTTCTCGTAGCCGATCAGGGGATTGAGCGCCGTCACGATCCCGATGCTGCGCTCCACGAATCGAAGGCAGACATCCCGGTTCGCCTTGACACCGGCCACGCAGTGCTCGCGAAGCGTTTGCGAGGCGTTGTTGAGCATGGTCTGCGATTCCAGAATGCTGTGGGCAATCATCGGCTCCATCACGTTCACCTGTTGCCCTTGAAGGCCTGCCGTCACTCCGGCGGCATTACGGCGTAGCACGATCAGATCCGCGTAGAGATCGCGACTACCCGCGAACTGGAGCAGGTTGCTCCAGTCGACAGGGTCGGTGTCGCGGAAGTCTTCGTCCTCGAGGATCTCCTGGCCCTGGAAGAGCATGGGAACGCTGGGCGCAGTCATCACGAGAGCCGCCGCGAGCGTCGAACGCTTCTTCGAGTACCAGCTGGACGCGTTCCCAGGCCAAATATCCCCCCGCACGCTCGAAGTGCCCCTAGGAGCCGGTTTCCGTCCACTTGAAGATCAGGCGGTTCTCCTTATCCCTGAAGCTTCCGACGAGAATCACGATCATGTCGATCAGCCACCAGATTCCCAGACCACCAATGGTCAGGAACATCAGGATGCCTGTGCCTACCTTGCCGGCATAAAAGCGGTGGACTCCGAAGACTCCAAGGAACCAGCACAGAAGTGCCATCACGAGCCGCGAACGATGTGAGAATTGATCTCTTGCCATGCCCACTAGATAAAATGTTTCGGGGCTAAATGCAAGCGATCTGGCAACGCGGAGCCGGCACCGCCGCAGCCGATTCGGGCCGACTGGGCTTCGAATGGAGCGCGTCGCGATCAGGAGTCCCTTTGGAACCTATAAAGGAGCTCCCCTGCGCTCGTCCAGTGCAGTTCCCTCAAGATCGTCGTGGTCGTCTTTTCGTCACCATTATTCGACGCTGGCGGCGTCTCCGTCGTGGACACCTGGCGCTGGCGCAGGAAGACCTCGACGCGCTCATTCGCTGGCACGCGATAGACGAGACGTACGGCGTCCTGCGGCGTCCCCACCGGAGGCGCAGCCCAAGGTCCAAGGAGGATGAGGGCAGGGAAGAAACGGTGTGGGCGAGCCATGAGCGAGTTCATGCCGTCTTGGTATCTCGACGGGTCCGAGCGTGATGTAACAGAAGTTCCGCTCGTCGGTACGGCCCCATCTCAGCTCCAGGGTTCGTGCGGGGCCTACCTGCGGAGCCAGCGGTTGAAGCGCTGGGTGAGGGGCGGCATGAGGATCCACGACAGAACGGACACGCCGACGATGTTCACCATCAGGACGGCGACGGCGAAGGACAGACCGGGCAGAGCCAGCCCGCGCAGCCAGCTGAGCAGCAGCGAGGTTGGGTAAAGCGCCAGTAGAACCAGCGACGCCTGCTTCCAGATCCTGGGCGGGCGGTTCGGCGGGTTGAACCAGCCGCCGAAGCCAGCGACAACGTTCATGGTGTTCTCGCCGGTGAGCAAAGGACGCATGTCGGCCAGGATAGCCTCTCGCTCTTCAGCGCCGAGCCACGCGTCGAGCGCCATGCGATTCGCGAACGAGAACACCACGATCGATTCGCGCTGGACGCCGAGTTCCGCCGGGATGAGCTCGCTACGGATGAACCCATCGAAGTCGCTGACCACCACCAAGAGTCGCTGATAGTGCGATGCGAACAGGACCTCCTGGCCCGGCATCACCGGAAACGACGAGACGACCGTCACCGACGTGGATGGGCTTGCCATGGCGATCACCTGCTGGCGTGCAGGCCCCGTGAACAGCTCGGCCTCATAGGCGATGAGTTCGGCGCGCTGGGAGGACTCGAGCCAAGCGGCCAGTGTGGCAGCGCTGGCAAACTCGTACACGACGATCCAGTCATCGAGTCGATGGCGCTCGGCCGCCTGAATGTCGCCGCGGAGGAAGCCCTCTGCCCTCGACCCGCGCTCGATCAATCGTTCCAGCCACCGCCGAACGCGACGTCTCGTCGCTTGGGGGCTGGCAGTACGGCCAATAACGACCGTGAAGGTCAGGGCTGGGGCGACGTCTGCTTCCATTTCGCCCATAGCGTAAGGCCCATGCGCCCGACTGGAACCCCTTTACGAGATCGTCGAGCTGCGCTCCGTCATCAGGCGCTCGTGCATGAAGATCACGCTCGGGCTCCGCTCACGCGTTCCGGGTCAGTGGTTCAACCACAGAAAAGCCAATCGCCCGCATGGCTAGCGGGCGCTGATGAGCGCACCAAATAGGGGGCTGCAGACTCGGGTGATGCGGGTAGACCAGGCCCTCACCGAAGCGAACGTGACGCTTGACCGCGCGCAGCCAAAGGTGAGCGCGCGGGTTCAAAGAAACGTGGAATCAGCGCGCTTTCGGCGCTGGCCCGAACCCCGGGTGATCGGGGTTGAGGGACCGTGCGCGCTCAAGAGCCTCACGGCTCTCCGCTTCATGGCCTAGCGCGCCCTCCACGCGGCCAAGGTTGAACCAGGCGTTGAAGTACTCGGGGTTCCCGGTGACCGCTTGGGTGTAGTGGTGCTTCGCTCGCTCAAGGTGGCCGAGCTCGAAGTGCGCCGTGGCGAGGTTGTTGTGGACCTCGGGACCGTTCGGGCTGAGAGCCAGCGCTCGTTCAAAGTGCGTGAGTGCCCGCTCAGGCTCGCCCCTGCGCGCGAGCAGCGTGCCAACCAGCACTCGAGCACCGACGAGATTCGGCGCTTCCTGAAGCGCTTCGATCGCCATTCTCTCGGCTGCGGCGAGGTCGGATTGCGCGGCATAAACCCGCGCTAACTGCAGTTTCGCAAGCGCATGGCGAGGCTCGATCGCAAGTGCCTTGCGGAACTCGCTCTCGGCCGCTTCGATCTGCCCCATCGCGAGGAGGCAAGACCCAAGGTCAACGCGCGCATCCGGGTACTCCGGCCGGAGGCGTAGCGCCTCCCTCAGCGTAGCTGCGGCTCGTGCGGGATCGTTCTGGTCCAAGAAAACTCGACCCAGCTTCTGGTAGGCGTCCCAGTCGTAGGGCTTCTTCTCGATCGTACGGCGCAGGACCGCTTCGCCCAGGGCGAGCACGCTGCCCGCGCGCTCCTTCGCATCTGCTGCACGTGGCACCAGCGTCAGCGTCAGGGTCCCCATCTCGTCCATGGACCCCTGCCCGAATCGGACGCGCCTCGGAGGGCTACTCGGATTAGCGCTGTTCTGAGCCGAGTTATCGTAGACGTACTTGAACCGCAGCAGCGTCCCGGCTGGCAAGCTCATGGGCTTCGTCAGCCGGTAGTCGTCCTGCCAATCGAAATCCCAGGCCTCGATCCGAAGCAGCGTGCGGCGTTCCCCGTCCGGCAGCTCCGCAACCGCGAGCATCTCACGGCAGAGATAGTGTGCATGGGGATAGATGCCGTACAGCTCCACAGCGGCCGGCAGTCGAAGCTCGTCTTGCAGTACGAAGCTACGCTCGCCGGCGGGAATGTCGATCTCCTCCGAATACAGAACGACCGAAACGGGCGAAGTCCGGGGCGCCTCATCGGTGAAGTACAGACCAATCTCTGGCTGAACGGTCTCGACCTTGCCGGTGGGCGTCAAATGAAGCTGCAGGATAAAGTCTGAGCCCGGGCTCAGCCGCCACGCCATCCCTGCGGGCGCGACGGACGGGCGCTTGCCCGGCGTCCACGCCAGGAAGTGCCCATCGGGCGGCGACGAGTAGCCGAGGCTCATTCCTCCGAACCCCTGCTGGCCGTCCTTGCGCGCTAGCGATCTCGAGCGGCGATCAGGGTCGAGCTGCAGAATGCCGTGGTGCGCGGCCGGGCTGCCTGGCCGAATCTCGACGGCCTGCACGTAGCGCAGGCTCTCCGCCGGTATCTCGAGAATGAAGTTCCGAAACAGCTCTGGCCCATCCGCGGGAACCTCGAAAGGCTCCGCGAGCTTCACCACCATGTCGGGCGTGCCTCGCTGCCATCCGCGCGCGAACTCGGGTCGCGCAGGCAGCTTGCCTGGCTCGCCCTCTGGCGCGCCAGCATCAACCCATCGCGCCAGCGTGTCGATCTGGAGCTGCGTCAAATACCGCTCGTCCACAAAGGGAGTGTGCCCCTGCGCTGGCAGCCAAGGGGGCATCAGCCCGCGCTGGGTGACGCGCACGATCTGCCGACGCTTGTTCTTCGCATCCGCGTAAGTCCAAAGCGGGAAGGGTGCGGACTCTCCCTCGCGATGACACATCACGCAGTGGCCGAAGAGGATGGGCGCGATGTCCCGGCTGAAAGTGGGCTCAGCGGCGACGACGTCAACCTGGCCTGGCCCCGCGTCGTGCGTCGCCGTGTCGACGTCGGCTCCGCAGGCCGCCAGAATGACCAGCAGGCATGCGAGCGCAGCCCGACCACTCTTTTGACGTCGCGCCCGAGTCAATGTGCCCAGTCCTCGATGAAACATCCGACGGCCGCCGCCCGCGGCACCGCCACGGGTCGCCCGGCAAGCACGGATTCCAGAGCGTCTCGCAGCTCATGGGTCGTGGCCACGGGCCGCCGAACGCCGAGCTCCGGGTGTTGATCGTTAATCCTACCGCAGTAAGCGATGGCGCCACCCGGTCGCACAAGCACGGCCTCCGGCGTCACCTCGGCGCCGACCAACGCGGCGAGCGCATGGTCACGGTCCATCAAGATCGGCCCAGGCAGTCCGTAGTCCGCTGCGTGCTCTGAAAGCGCCTCGACGGACGTGCTCG
>JBLIHL010000163.1:0-10605 GCA_047635895.1 Paracoccaceae bacterium
CCCCATCCTGATGAGCGACGCTCTTTTCCTCGAGGCACTGGCAGCCGGCGGTGCCAGCGACACAGCCATCGCGCCAGCCGAGCTGCCGCGCCAGGGTCGCCTTGCCATCGGGTCGTCCAAGGACCGCGTTTCGTTTCACCTGGAGGGCCAAGGCGTGGCTGACGTGCACTGCACGATCGGTCGCCTCAAATCTGGAGGCTGGGCCCTGAAGGATCTCGGCTCAGACTTTGGGACGCTGGTCAACGGCCAGCGCGTGGACGCAGCCAAGCTCAAAGACGGCGATGAGATCCTGATTGGATCGCGCAAGCTACGGGTGTTCTCAGCGGCATCGAAGGCCGTCGGTGGAACGCCGCAGGCCAAGGCTCCGCCCAAGCCAGCGAGCGATGCCAAGGCAGAGCCGACGTCCCCGGCAGCGTCCCCGGCAGCGTCCCCGGCAGCGTCTCCGGCGGCGTCCAAGAAGCCGAACCAGCCCAGGAAGACGGGCGCGCCGGTCAGCCGCCCCAAGACGCGTGAGCTCGGTGGCTACCGTCTTGAACGTCCCCTCGGCCGCGGAGCCATGGGCGACGTCTACCTCGCCGTGCAAACCAGCCTCGACCGGAAGGTGGCCCTCAAGGTCCTCAAGTCGGAGCTCGCGAAGGACGCCAAGTTCGTGGAACGCTTCCGAGACGAAGCTCGCTCCGCGGCTCGCTTGAATCACCCGAACATTGTGACGGTGTTCGACGTGGGACAAGAGGGTGATCAGCACTTCCTCTCCATGGAGTACATGGACGGCAGCTCACTCGAGGAGAGGCTTCAGAAGAGCGGACCAATCCCCTGGCGTGAAACGCTGGAGATCCTGCGAGACGCCGCGGCGGGCCTCGTCTACGCGGAAACGAGCGGCATCGTTCACCGGGACATCAAGCCCGAGAACCTGATGCGCAACAGGGACGGCGTCACCAAGATCGCCGACCTCGGGCTCGCGGTTCAAGTCGAGCAGGAGAGCGTCGACTCCGAGGCAGGCAAGGTCTTCGGCACGCCACACTTCCTCGCCCCCGAGGTCGTTAGCGGCACACCGGCCACCGCGTCGTCCGACCTCTACTCCCTCGGAGCCACGGCTTACCGCGTGCTCTCGGGCCATACCCCGTTTGAGGGGCGAGGCGCGCGCGAGATCCTGCGCTCAGCGCTCCTGGACGACGTTCCTGATCTCGCGGCGCGCGTCCCCGGACTGCCGGCCGCCATGGCCACCACCGTTCACCGCCTGCTCTCAAAGAAGCCCGAGGATCGGCACCCCTCCGCTGCCATCCTGCTGGCGGAGATCGAGCGCCTGCGGCAGTCCGACGGCAAGATCGGCGGCGCCGTCTTGCCCGAGGCCCAGACGGCGGGATTGCCCAAGCCGCTGCTCATCGGCGGCGTGCTCGTCGCAGCAGCGGCGGCCGCGTTCCTGATCTTCGGCGGCGGTGACGACAATGAGCCTACCGGTGCAGATCGCTTTCCGACGCGCGACGGCGGGGCTGGCACTGACTCCAGCACCGCTGGCTTCGACGGTGAGGGCTCCGGCAGCACGACTCCCGGACCAACGGGCGACGCGGCGATAGGCGACGGCAGCTTCGATCCCGGCGGTCTCAACGCCGGCGGCGGCGACGCAGCGACCGGCCTCCAGGACGAGGCAGGCGGTGCGGAAGCGTCCTATGAGTATCGCGCCAACCTCGCCTACCTCGAATTGGGCGACGAGAACCTGACCAAAACGCAGCGGGTGGCGCGGCTGCGCGCGCTCGGCGAAGCGTTCGCCGGCACCGATACGGCCACGCAGGCGCTGGTCGAAGCCACCAGCATTGAGGGCGCAGCAGCCTCGGTGGCCGCCAGCGATGCGGCTGCCACGTCGGAGCGCACCTCGATGATCGACGCGCTCCGGACCGCTGCCGGCCTCGACCAGAAGCCGTTTCTACCGGGCAACTCGGTGGTCGCGATGCAGGGCGTAGCTGAGCAGATCAACCTGGCCGGCGACCTGGGCTTCATCAAGGCCCGCAACCAGCTGATCGACGAGGTCATGCAGATCGGCCTACTCAGCGGGCGCGCCGCGATGGACGCAGCTGACGAAGCTTCCGCTGCGGGTGACTTCATGGGCACGCGCGAGCCACTCGAGGCCTTCATCAAGTCGGTCGCCCTCCCCACTACTGAGGAAGCCTCCATCCTGGCCGATGATGGCGTCCCTAACTCCGTGGCCGAACTTCGGACGCTGGTCAGCGCGATTCAAGGTCGCCTCGATGGCATGGCGGGCAGCGAGGCAGAGTTCGAAGCCAACCGCCTTAGCAAGCAACGTAGCCAGGTCGGCTCGCTGCTGGCCGACGGACTCGAGCAAGATCTCGCTGGCTTCGCCATGGGACCTGCCGCCCGGCGCCTGGAGGATGCGGCGAAGATGACGAGCGAAGAGCCGCTTCACACCCTCTTGGCCGAACGCGCCGCTGACCTGCGCTCCGCCGAAACGGCGCTTGCGGCTCTCGTCCAGGGCTGGGATACACCTGGTTGGCGCAGGCAGAGCGTGCTCGACCCCCGTGACGGATCGTCGGGCAGCATCGAGATCGTCGGCATCGCGAACGGTATCCCGCGCGTGACTGATGGTGGCGTCACCCAGGACATGCCCTTCGCGAGCTGGTGCGGCCACACCGGTGAACTGGAGAACCTGTTCCTCGGTCGCCTCGACCGCGACTACACGGCTGAGGAGTCCCGCGGAATCGCGACGCTTCTGGGAATCAGCGCCACGCTCGAGACCCTTCGCTCCCTTGAGCCAGCCATCGGCATCACCGGCCTGCGCGTCTCGCCCGATAATACCGATGCAATCACGGCGCCGTTCGACGAGGCACTCGACTGGGCGCGAAACGCCGAGAGCGACCTCGGGGACGAGCTCCGCGTACTACTGGGTAAGCGGACGCTCGTAGAGATTATTCAGGAGCAGCGGCGGGCCGCACGCATGCTCACCGAAGCCTTGATTGCCCGTGACCAGGGTCGGTGGGATGCCAGCGCAGAACGCCTTGAGCGACTCCTCCAGGAGCGCCGTGAGGCCTGGCTCGTGATGATGCTCTCCAAGGGAGGAGCCCAATGATTCAGGAACATGAACGCCTCGGCGTCCCCGCCAGCATGGATGAATCCGTCACTGCTGCGCTGAGCTCCATTCGCTCGGCGGGCACACCCGACCCCGACCTTCTTATCTTCGCCGCAACGGGGACCGCGGGGCTGCTCCCAGGCCTGGAGGGCGGCGTGAGGCTCGAGCTCAAGGACGCCGAAGGCACGCCGCCAGCGTTCCAGGATCTGTCTCTTCACGCCGGAACGATCGGGGCGACGTCGGTCTGGATCTGCGAAGACGCACCGAACCCAGCGGCAGGCGGTCCGTCATGGACGCGCGCATTCCCCGTCTGGCTAGCAGCGGCCGCCGGAGCCAAGTTCCTGATCCACACCTCCGCCGGCACGGGGCTGGACGGAGAAGGCGCCGCGGAGGCACCAGCGCTCACCCCCGAGTCGATTGTGCGCGTCACGGATCACATCAACCTATCGGGAACGACGCCGCTACTCGGCCTCGGGAAGAGCCGCTTGGGGCCTCTGTTCCCCGACCAAACGCGCCTGCACGACGTGGCCCTCGCGGCTCTTGCGAGTGCGGTAGCAGAGGCGGAGGAAATCACGCTCCTCAGCTCCATTGCCGCCTGCACGATTGGCCCTGCCCTTTCCACACCGGCAGAGCTTGAGTCCTACCGCAAGGCCGGCGCAGGGATCGCCGTTCAGCGCCTCTGCGACCCTTTGATTGCCGCTGCCCACGCGGGCCTCGGCGCGCTCGCGCTAACCGCCATCACGGACCTCTCTGGCGAGCAGCCCTCCATCGCGGACATGGTTCTTCGGGCTTCCCGCGTGGCGCCAAAGCTCGACCTCTTGGTGACCCGTATCGCCCGCGACGCGGCCTCCCTCGTCGCCAGCAGGCGCGAGGAGTCGCCCGCGTGAAGCGCTACTCCATCGCGGTCCTGGTTTCCGGAACGGGCCGCCACCTCGAGAACCTCGCGGACCTTTCCAAGGACCCACGCGCGGACTTCCCGATCGACGTGGCCCTCGTGATCTCGAACCGACCAGGCGTCCTGGCGCTCGAGCGGGCTGACCGCTCCGGCGTCCCCTCAGTGGTCATCGAACCAGAGCCCTCCGAAACGGACGAGGCCTACGGGCGACGCATCTTTGAAGCCATCGACGCAGCGAAGGTCGACGCCGTGGTCCTCGCAGGCTTTCTCAAGAAGCTCTGGATTCCGGACGCCTACGCCGGACGAGTGATCAACATTCACCCGTCCCTGCTGCCAGCCTTCGGCGGCAAGGGGTTCTACGGCAGCCGCGTTCACCGGGCCGTTCTAGAGCGTGGGTGCCACGTCACCGGCTGCACCGTGCACCTGGTCGACGACATCTATGACAATGGGCCGATCCTGCTCCAGCGATGGTGCCCCGTCGAGAAGGGCGACACCGTCGAGACGCTCGCGTCTCGCGTCTTCGAACAGGAGCTCTTGGCGCTGCCTATGGGTGTCCTCTCGTTCCTCGAGGGAAAGTCCGGGCCAGGTTCGCCAGTCGATTAGCCAGTCGATTAGCCAAGTAAGTAGTCAATCGAATCCTGACTAGAGAAGCGCCTTCTCGAGCCGGGCGACCCGCTTCTCCAGCGCATCCACTTGTCCCTTGGCCAAGCCCTTCTGACGGGCGAGTGCCAGCGCCCGCTCCGCCATCGCGAGAGCGTTCGTGGCGTCACTGAGCCCGTGCTCCAGCAGCATCGACGCGCCGGCAAATAGGTCCACCGCCATCCGATCGTCACTGCACTCCTCGAGCGCACGACGGTACGCGTGACGCGCCTCGTCCAGGCGCTTGGCACGGCGCAGCAGCTCCGCCGACAAGAGCTGCATGCGTCGGCGGTCCATGCCGGTGGCGTCGCGCGAGAGCGCTTCCTCCGCCCACCGCAAGCGCTCCTCCTGCGTGACAGCTGTCTCTGCCAAAGCCGCGGCCCTGCGACAAGCAGGACCTCTCAGCTCAGCCCCGCAGCGCCGTGTCTCCTTCACCGCCCGACCCAGGAAAGCGCTGAGCGTCACCAGGGAGAGCACGTCTTCGTGGTTATGAAGGAAGACGCCCTCTAGCCGATGTGGACGTTCCGCGAGGTAGTCAAACCATGCGGCGGGCGCGAGGCTCCCGGGAAGGTCCTTCGCGCGCGTGAATCCAAGCAGCTCACGCTCCATCGTCTGAAGCTTCGCGTTCGGATAAGCGCCGTGGGTCAACCGGCGAAAAGGGTGATAGAGATCAAGGTGCGGCCTGCCCTCGAAGGGAGGCGACACCCCCGCGATCTTCATCTTGTCCTCGAGGCGGTGCCGGTCGAACGACTTGCCGAAGAAGGAGACCATCGAGTCCCTTGTCCTGATGCGCTCCGCGACCTCGGCCAGCATCGCGTGCTCCTCGCCTGGATGGCGCAGGAAGCTCTGCCACGAAACATAGGTGTCGCCTTCGAACCACCCCAGACCCACCATGTAGACGTACACGCCCGCGCCCCCGGAGAGGCCGCTCGTCTCGGTATCCAGGTAGATCGCGCGCCGCAGATCGATCCCGGCGAGCGTCTCATCCCGCGCCAGCCTTGCGATCGCGGTGGGATCGGCCTGGTCGATTTCGTCCAGTCCCCACTCGCCGTGCCGATACCCATCACCGGCGCCTTCCTCTGGGATCCCGACGTCGATCCGCGTTTCCCGCACGGCGAATGAGCCTTCGTCACGCTCGATGACCGAGAGGCGCTCGGGATCGCCGGTCGTCGTCTCCCAGCTGTTGGCAATGCGCTGAAGCTCCGGCGTCATGGGCATGCCACCGCCCGCAGGCGTCAACGCTGACGCCGAACCGCCACCGAGCGCACGGCGACGATTGAGCCTTGCACCAACCCAGGCAGGCAGCGCCTTGGGAGCATCGTGGCGTGGCGGCAGCGGGGCTGATTCAGCGGCTACTTGGGATCCGACTTCGGGGCCGACCTCCGGCCCTCGAATCCGCGTCGGGGACGGGTTCACGCTCGCTGCCGGAGCCTTCTGCCCGGAGAGCGCCGCCCCTTCCCGCCGCAACCGCGCCAGCTTCGACTTGAATGCGTCCTTTGCCATATCAGAGCCTCAAGAATCCTCGGTCGCCGCGCCCCTGGGAAGAGGACCGAACTCGGTCGCGGCGGTTACGGGCGAATCATCTTCCGCGAACGCTTCCCCAAACTCCTCGGGATCCGCGAGCACAGGCGCCGGGCCTGACCCCAGGTGCTCCAGCAGGCGCGTCACCGTCTCCTTGCCCAGTGGGCCCACCTCGGCCACCGGTCCGACGCAGGCAGGGCACCCGATCTCACATTTGCAGCGCGTCACGACGTCGAGCGCCGCCCCAAACATGGCGCGGTGCGCACCGAACAGCAGCTCGCCCAAACCGACGCCCCCCTGCACCCTGTCGTACAGGAAGATCGTGGGCTGGCCGAAGTGCGGTGACTTGATCTGTGCTGAAAGCCCAAGGTCACTGGGCTGACAGCGAATGAAGAGCGGAGCCACGCGGCGCATCAGATCGCCGAGCGCTCGCCACGCCGTCCCGCGTTCTCCGCCGGCCAGGCCGATATCCTCCGCCGCCTCCTCGGAGAGCGTCAGGATGAACGACTCGGTGTCGAGCTCCTCCGGCGGCAGCTGGATGTCCCCCGAACCGACGTTCTCGCGCGTGTAAAAGCGGATCTTCTTGTACACCGTCGCGACGGTCGTGACGTGCACCTCACCGCGCCAAACGCTGTGGTCGTCGTCTTCTGCACCTTCCACGCCCATGGCGCTCCGCGTACGCCGCAGGCGATCCTCTAGCCGCAGGATCCGGACCTCCGTATCCGTCTGGGCGTCGGTGTAGTAGTCGGACTCCACTTCCTTCACGTAGGCCCGCCGGTTCTGGTAGTCGAACCGCTCCACCCTCCAGGTCACGCCCTGGACCTGATAGATCGCGCCCTCGTGCACCGTCGTGATCGAGGACTCGCGGTCCGTTTCGCCGATGGCGCGCTCGGTCCCCGCCTCGAGGATCAACACGTTGTCGATGTCACCGCCGGCCAGCGAGACGTCCTGGGCAGGGTAGGAGTCCGCCATCCAATACCAAGTGTCCCCGCGCCGATGCAGGAAACCGGACTCGTCGCTGAGGTAGTCGAGAATCTCGGGGACGTGCGGCGCCCCAGCGAACTCAGGCTCGCCTCGCAGTCGCTCGTTGCCGTCCTCATCCTCCTCCGCATGAAACGGCAGCTCGAACGCCGCGCACTTCACGTGCTCCGAGAGAAGCACGAGGTTGTCGGGGTCGACGCCTAGCTTTTCCTTGGGCGCCTCGAAGAGGTACTCAGGATGGTGCACCAGGTACTGATCCACCGGCTCCGAGCGCGCGATCTGAATCACGAGGCTCGGCTTGCCGCGCCGCCCCACGCGCCCCGCTCTTTGCCAGAAGCTCGCCTGGCTGCCGGGGTAGCCCACCAGCACCGCTACATCGAGCGCACCGATGTCGACGCCCAGCTCGAGCGCATTGGTCGAAACGACGACCTTGATCTTGCCGTCCTTAAGCCCCGACTCGATCTCGCGCCGCATGTTGGGAAGGTAGCCGCCCCGGTACCCTTGAATCTCGGAGGGCTTGAGACCGAGCCGCCGCGCATTCTCCTTGAGGTAGCGCGTCAGCACCTCCACGGCGGTCCTCCGACCGCAGAAGAAAATCGTCTGGTGCTTCGGCCCCGCGACCTCGCTGGCGAGCTCCCTTGCCTCCTCCAGAGCGTTCGCGCGCAGCCCCGCCACGGGGTTCACGATCTCGGGTTCATACACCCCAAAGATCCGCTTACCGGACGGAGATGCATCCTCGTCGATCACCGTCAGCGGACGGCCAAAGAGACGCTCGGCGTGGGCACGGGGGTCTGCGATCGTCGCCGACGAGGCGAGGAATTTTGGATCTGAACCGTAGTGCCGAGCGATGCGCACCAGCCGCCGGAGAACGTTGGCCACGCTCGAACCGAAGACTCCGGAGAGCGTGTGCACCTCGTCCACCACGATGTAGCGCAGGTCTCGGAAGAGCTCCGCCCACTTGGCGTGGTTCGGGAGAATGCCCTGGTGCAGCATGTACGGGTTGGTGAGCACCATGTGCCCGCGATCACGCAGCGTGCGCCTGACCGTTGGCGGCGTGTCTCCGTCGTAGGTGAACGCATGCCAGTCCGCGGCGCCCGACTCGGGGAAGCGCGTTATCAGCTCCTCGACAAGGGCCGTCAACCCGACCGTCTGGTCCTGGCTCAGCGCCTTCGTCGGATACAGGAACAGCGCTCGCGCACTGCCGCCTGACTCCAGGAGGGACTGGATCACCGGGGCCGTATAGCAAACCGTCTTGCCACTGGCGGTCGGCGTCGCCACGAGCACGTCCTCCCCGCGGAGGGCGGCATCGATCGCCTGGGCCTGGTGAGCAAAAGGCTCGAGGATCCCGCGCGATTGAAAAACCTCGACGAGGCGCGGATCCAGCCGGGACGGCCACGCTTCCGCCCGCCCGGGGCGCGCCGGAGCTTCCCGCCAGTGCACCAGGCGCTGCTTCCAAGGGAACTCGGTCTGCAGCCGCTTGGCGATCGCCTCGACGCCACGCTGGGAGCCTCGAGCCCGTCTCTCGCCGCCCGATCGCACCGACGCGGCATCTACGCCACCGCCCAACTCTTCCTCGGCTTCGTTCTCGGTCATCCGAATCGCCCTCTCAGGCCCCCCTCGGCGGCCATCCCCATGACGACCATCCGTTAGGGATATGATAGGGGTTCGCCGATGCTTAGTCCACGACGGAGGAGCCCGCCGCGTCCGGCCTTATCGCCGCGGTGGGTGGGCCTGGGCTATCGCACGGGCTTCGCGTCCATGATCTTCATCAGATCCCCATGGAGCTGGGACCGCTTGAGAACGGCGCGCATGGCGCCGATCGCCACCTGGGTCTGACCTGTCGCCGTGAGGCCAATACGGGCCACGGACTCGAGGCCGCCGGAGTCCCTGAACGTCACCGTCACCACGTCGGCGAGCGATTCGCGCTGACCCTCCGCAATGTGCTCGCTCGCCTTCAGGAAAAGAAGATGGTCCAGCACCGGGTCAAGCTCGCGCGCTGGTACCTCGGCATCAATGGGCCGCCAGTCGTCCTTGGGCGTCCGTCGGAAGCGGCGCGACTCCCCTTCCCGCTCGATCACGAGCCCCTTCATGCGGACGTTCTGGAGAGCCCAGAGCTGCCGGTCGAGGAAGTGCTCAATCGGGCGCTCGACCCACTCAAGGATCTCCGGTGCGAGTGACCCGACCACCGAGTCCCCCTCCCGCAGGAACGGCACAACGTCCGTGCCCTGGGGGGTCTGCACCACCTCACCCAGGAATCCGCCCTGGCGGATATCCTGGTGCGGCTCGATCCAGAGACCGCGCACGGCAGCACCTCCGGGGAAGAAGTCGTCCACCGCAACGTCGCGGAAATACCTCAGCACCGCGGCCTTCTCCGTGGCGACCATCAGGTCCGTCATCACACCTGAGTCCGCCGGCAGCTCCATCGAGAAGCCCTCCAACCCTGTCGGCTGCTGCGCCACGGTCCAGGCGTCACTCCCCCGAGTGAAGCGCAGCTCGCCGCCGGGACGCGACATCCACAGGTGCTTGACGTCCGTGCGCGGTACGCGCACGAAGTTCCCCTCGTAGAAAATTTCCACGGGCTCGCGCAGGCGCACCGCTGTCGAGGCGTCCAGCTCAAAGATGTTGGGCAGCCCCTCGCGACGGGCGTAGACCCTGTCGCGGTCGGCAGCGACATGCAGCATCTGCACGGCTCCCCCCTGGGTCGTCACCTTGATCGTCACCCAGGGCTCGTCCAGCTTGTACTTCACCAGATCGGCGTCTATCCGGTCGCTCACGAAGCGCTTCGCCCGCGCTGACGACAGAAACCGTGTCCAGAGCGTCAGAAGCGTGGGATCGCCCATCACCTTGACGGGCTTATGGATACGCCACCCGTAGCCCTCCGGCCGCGCCAGCATGTCGAGGGACTCACCGGGCCCGTCCGCGTACCAGCCACCGACCCGCTCGACCTGAGCCACCGACGAGGCGTCAAAGGTGAACAGATTCTTCGCGCGATAGTCCCCGGAGTTCAGCATGAACAGCGTTTCTAGATTGCGCGCCGTTCGCAGAATCTCGCCGTCGCGGCGCACGTAGACACGCATGCCGTCGAGGTCGAGCGCGCCAACCTCGATCCGTGTCAGCTTCTTATCGCCGTTCTCCAGCACCTCGGTCGTCTCAAGGAAGCCGCGCGGCGGATCAAAGGATGGCTCCGCCTCCCCCATCAGCTGCACGGGGACGATGGTCGCACCGTTCCTCTGGAGCACTTGAAAGATCTTCTCCATCAGACCCGGCTCCGCTGGCCATGCCACGGGGTCCGTCATGAACCAGCGGCCGCCCGCGTCTCTCTCAAAGCGCATGTGACGCGTAGCCTTGATGTCCTCGAGCCGGATGGAGACGACACGTCGCATCTCGACGCCCTGGAAGAGCTGCGTCGCCACCGGGACATCGTTCGCGACCTCTCGCTCCGTCTGCTTGTAAGCAAAGAACGCGAGTGCACCGACAACGATGGCGAGGA
>JBLIHL010000164.1:0-10586 GCA_047635895.1 Paracoccaceae bacterium
ACTGGAAAGAAAGCGAGTGGCTCTCCGAGACCGTCAGCTGAGTTCTCGCAGCTTTGGTTCCGGAACCGTACTGCGGAACCGTACTGCGGGATACGGGAACAGAAGAGGAACGAGCCGCTCTATCATATGGCCATGCCACGCCTTAGCCGTACGCATCTGAAAGAGCTGACTCGCATCGTAGGAGACCGGGGCGTTCGCACCGATTCTCACGCGCAAGCCGCCTATGAATCCGATGGGTTCATGCTCGAGAGAGCCTCCCCCGCGGTCATCGTCCTCCCGCGCACGACCGAAGAGGCCGCCGCTGCGGTACGCGTCCTACGTGACGCAGGCCTCGTGATCGTGCCTCGCGGAGCGGGCACGGGACTCTCGGGCGGGGCGCGCCCGATTGCGGGAGGCGCCGTGCTAGGAACCGCCCGCATGCGCCGCATCCTTGAAGTGAACGAAACGGACCGCTACGCGCGGGTCGAGGCCGGCGTGGTCAACGTTCACCTCACAGGCGCCTGCCATGACGCTGGGCTTTTCTACGCCCCGGACCCATCCAGCCAGACGGCGTGCACCATCGGCGGCAACGTGGGGAACAACTCCGGCGGCCCCCACGGGTTTCGCTACGGATCAACGACGCGCCACGTGCTCGGCCTGACCCTGGTCGACGCCGAAGGCGAGATCACCCAGGTCGGCGGACCTTTCCCCGATCCACGCTTCGGCTACGACCTCGTCGGCGCACTCGTCGGGAGCGAAGGCATGCTGGGGCTTGTGACCGAGGTCACCGTCCGACTGCTCCCCCAGCCCGAGACCGTCGAGACGCTCCTCTGCCTCTTCGAGGACCTAGACGCCTGCTGCGACGCCGTCTCTGAGATGATCGCGCAGAGGCTGGAACCCTCTGCGATGGAGATCCTCGACCGGCTCACGATCGAGGCCGTCGAGGCGAGCGTGCTCCGCGCTGGCTACCCCTCGAACGCCGAGGCCGTTCTGCTGGTCGAAGTCGACGGAGGCGCCGACGAGGTCGCCGCCACCAGCGAGGACGTCATTCGAGTCGCCACCGAGTTCGGCGCCTTCGATACCCGCCGTACCACCGACCCGATCGAGCGCAAGAAGCTCTGGGCCGGCCGCAAGGGTGCCTTCGGCGCGATGGGCCGCATCGCGCCGGACCTCTACGTCGCGGACGTCGTGGCTCCGCGCACGCGCATGCGCGAGATCGTGCACGTGGCCGCGGCTGCCTGTGCCGAGCGCAACCTGCGCCTGGCCAATGTCTTTCACGCGGGCGATGGCAACCTACACCCGAACATCTCCTACGACCGCCGTGACGCGGATGAGGTCCGCCGCGTGCTCGAAGCCGGCGAGATCATCATGCAGGCGTGCGTGGATGTCGGCGGATCGCTGACCGGTGAGCACGGCGTCGGCGTCGAGAAACAGAAGGAGATGTGCATGCTCTTCAGCAACGATGACCTCGACTCCATGAAGGCGCTCAAGGCCGCCTTCGACCCGGCGGAGTTCTGGAACCCGGGCAAGATGATTCCAGTGCGGGGCTGCCGCGAGATCCATACCAAGCCTCTGCCCGACGCAGCCGCCATTCCCGAGGTGACCCCATGAGCACAATCGCTCCCCTGGAGAGCTCGGTGGAGATCACCACGACGGAGATCGGTGGCACGGGTCGCCAGCTCGCTCACCCCCGTTCGGAGGCCGAACTCACCGCCCTCTTCGCTGACCTCCGGCGCGCTCGCGATGCTGGTAGCCGCATCGGTGCAGCGCTTCTCGGCCGTGGCTCTTCGGTCGCCTGGTGCTCCCCCACTCTCTGGTCCGCGAACGAGGGAGCATCTGATCGAACGCTCTGGATCTCCACTGAGTCACTCGTCCCCGACGGCGCGACCGGCATCGTCGAGTATGTACCAGGTGACGGCACGCTGACGGCCCAGGCTGGGGCGCACATCGAGACGCTTCGCTCCGCCGTGAAGGAAGGCGGCCACCGGATCACACCCGCAGGCCCGCGCGCAGGCTCGACCCTGGGCGGACTCCTCGCGTCCGGCGTCTCCAGCCTCGACCGCTGCACCTTCGGACCCACTCGCCACCACGTCCTCGGGATGCGGATCCAGGATGCGTCTGGCCGTGGGCCAACGCGCACCGGCGGACGCCTCGTGAAGAACGTGACCGGCTTCGATCTTCACCGGCTCCACGCGGGCGCCCGCGGAACGCTGGGCGCGATCCTGGAGGCCTCACTGCGCCTCGTCCCCGTGCCCGAGGCAGAGGTCCACGTGACTTCGGCGTCGTTCGCCAGCGCCGGTGACGCCACCGCCGCCGCGCTGGGCCTGCGTGCCAATCGGACGCTCCAGCCGCGCGCACTCTTTGTCGTGGACCGTACGGTGCACCTCGTCCTTGGGGGGCGCGCACGACAGGTCGACGTCGAACTAACCGCCGCCCTGGCGGACCTCGATGTGGACACAACAAGCGCCAGCGAGAACGCGCTTGAGTCCGCTTTCCAGGCCGCAGATCGCAGCGGAGATCAAGGGGCCGCCCTCGTCATCGCGACGGCGCCGTCCCACGTGGAATCTGTTGTTCGCCAGCTCGACTCCGTCCAGCTAGCCCCGCTGCACATCGAGCCCGACGCCGCGCGCATCGAGATCAGCCTCCGATCGCTGCACTCTTCCGCGCAGGCCTTCCACGGCGAAGTCCTGCCCAGACTGGACCCGGAAAGGGTCCACGTCTCGCTGCGTCGCCTCGCCCCTGAATTCAACGAGCTCCAGGTCGCCCTCCTGGCGCGCCACCCCGCGCCGCGCGCCATCATTGAGTGGACGAAGCGCCTGCAGGCCAGCTTTGACCCGCTGGGCATCCTGCGCTCCCCCGACTTTCCCCTGCCGGCCGCCACTGCGCCATGACATCCGAGCTCCCGGCCCACGCCCATCGAGCGCACCCGTCCACAAAGGCGGGCCTCATCGATCACGCGCGCAGCCTCGACTGCATCCACTGCGGCCTCTGCCTCACGACGTGCCCCACGTACCAGCTCACGGGTTCGGAGACGTCGAGTCCGCGCGGTCGCATCCATCTCATGCGCGCCGTCGCCGAGGACCGTGTCGAAGCGGACGCGGCGTTTGCCGAAGAGATGGACTTCTGCCTCGTGTGCCGCCATTGCGAAAGCGTCTGCCCCGCGGGCGTCGAGTTCGGCGCGATGATGGAGTTCACGCGCTCGGGCCTGCGTGAACAGCAGCCGCCCGGTCCCTTCGCACGCCTCGCCCGCTGGGTCGGGTTCCGACGCATCCTGCCGAGCCGCTTCGGACTCAAGGCCGCCGTCCTCGGCCTCCAGCTCGGACAGAAGCTCGGCCTGATCCGACTCGTGTCACCCCTTCTGGGCCTGCGCGGCTCGGTCATGCGGCACCTGCCGAAGGTGCCGCCGCGGTCTGAGCGGACGCCCCTCCCGAGCCTCACCCCCGCGCAGGGCGAGAAGCGCGACCGAGTACTCGTTCTCGAAGGCTGCGTCATGCCCGAGCTCTTCGGCCGCGTGAACCACGCGGTGGCGCGAACGCTCAGCCTCACGGGGCTCGACGTCCACGCGGTGCCGAAGCACGTTTGCTGCGGCGCGCTCCACGCGCACAACGGCGAGATGGACCAGGCAGAGGAGCTAGCCCGTCAAACCATTGACCAGTTCGACGCGGTCGACTCAGGCGCCCGGATCGTCATCGACAGCGCGGGCTGCGGAGCGCACATGCGAGAGTACGGCCGCCTCCTCGCGAACGACCCCGCGTACGCGATACGCGCCTCAGCCTTCGGCGCGCGCGTCGTCGACTACTCCGAAGAGCTCAGTCGTGCGGGCGCGCGCGAGCGACTCGCCCCGCTCCTCGGACCGGACCACGGCATCGAGGGCCCGGTGACCTGGGACGATCCATGCCACCTCTGTCACGGGCAGGGCGTCGTTGATCAGCCTCGCGAGCTGCTCGATATCGTGCCGAACCTTGAGCGCAAGGAGATGCCGGCCGCCAATTCCTGCTGCGGTTCCGCGGGCATCTATTCGGTCCTCCGCCCCAAGGACTCACTGGACGTCCTCGCGCCCAAACTCGAGCACCTGGCGAAGACGGGGGCGAAGACGCTGGTCACGGCCAACCCGGGCTGCCACCAGCAGTGGCTCGTGGGCGTCGGACGAGAGGATATGGACGTCAAGGTCCTCCACCTCGCCGAAGTGCTCGATCGTGCGACGAAGAAGCGATAGCCGCGCCCGGCGTATGGCGGATCCGAACCGCTTCGGGGACACTGGAGGGCCTCATCCTCCACGTTCCCCGGACCCCTATGCAACGACGTCCCCTCTCAGCCTCACTGGCCGCTCTTCTTGCTGCCCTGACGGCTGTACCCGCCGCCTCCGCTGTGGCCGCGCCCCAATGGAGCACGGATGTCGCCGTGAACCAGGTGGTTTCAGGCGCGACGTCTGATCAAAACCAGCCGAAGGTTGCAGCCGCCCTCGACGGTGGCTACTGGGTGAGCTGGCTCGACGGCATCGGGTCCGGCTGGGACGTACGGATCCAGCGCTTCGACGCGCGCGGCCAAGCGCTACTCGGCACCCAGGGGATCCTGGTCGCTGACCGCGGCTTCAGCTCCACCCAGGACTACGGCCTGGACGTCGCGCCCAACGGCGATGCGCTGCTCGCATTCAGGGACGACCGCGGCGCCACCACCGAGATCACCGCGGCGCGCATCACTCCGTCGGGAACGGCCGTCTTCGGAGCGAGCGGCGTGACGCTCTCGAGCGGCGGAGCCTTCGTCGCGGCCCCCAAGATCAGCAGCGACGGCAACCTGACCCACGTCGCCTGGACGGAGAATTCTAGCGTGCACGTGCGTGGGATCAGCGCGACGGGCTCGTCGATGGGCATGGACGTTCTTCTGACCCCGACGGTCGGATCGTACCTGCTCTCCGACATGCACTCCGCCGGCGCAGACGCCATCGTCTCGTTCGTCCACGTCACCGGCGGATTCACGGCGCCCAAGCACCTCAAGGCCCACCGTATCGCGCCCAATGGAGCCCTGGCTTGGGGGCCGTCCCCAGTCTCGATCTTCGACGGCGGCTCGCTCCAGTTCGGTAACTTCCCCATCTTCTCCGTCGATGACGCGGAG
This sequence comes from Paracoccaceae bacterium, assembly GCA_047635895.1. Lineage (GTDB taxonomy): Bacteria > Planctomycetota > UBA1135 > UBA1135 > Saltatorellus. The sequence continues at coordinate 5,092 of JBLIHL010000164.1, forward strand.
ACTTCGCTGTTCACGTGGTACTCGGCGGGCCCAACGCTCGAGTGCTTCGCCCAGCGGATCGCTGCGAACGGCGCCGAGCACTGGCCCCATGGCGGCGTCGCCGTCTCCACGGCCTCGGGCGGCGTCCGCGTGAACCCTACGGCAGCGCTCGACCCCTCCACCGGGGACGTGCTCGTCACCTGGGTCGAGCAGAACGCACTTCAGTCACTGAGGGGCATCTCGGCCCAGCGCATCAGCCCAGCGGGCACGCGCCTCTGGTCCGACTCGGGCGTGAGCGTCGCACCCGTCGGGGGCTCGGGAGCGGGTTTCCCGAAGGTCTTCCCGGTGACGCAGGCAGGCGACGTCTTCCTCGCCTGGGAAGAGGAGCCATCCTTTGGGACAGATCAGCTCTTCGGTGCGCGCCTCGACATCTCAGGCAACGTCGCGGTTCCGCGCTTTGATGTCGCCTCGACGCCCAGCGGCAAGGCGCGACTCACCGGCAGCCCGGGGCGCTTCGGAGGCGTTCTCTTGGCATGGAGCGACCAGCGGAACGACGGCGGCGATCTCTATGCTCAGCAGTTCGACTTCGACGGTACGCCGGGTCAGGCGACCGTTCTCTCCACGGCGACCTGCGCAGGCGTGCCCAACACCACCGGCCTGGGCAGCCAGTCTTTCGTGACGGGCAACATCGATCACGCCGCCAACGACATCACGCTGTGGGCTGTGGATCTGCCGCAGAACTCTTTCGGCTTCTTCCTCGCCAGCCGCGCGGCCGGCCTTGTCATGGGTCCCGGCGGGAGCGTGGGTAACCTCTGCCTCGGCGGCAGCATCGGACGCTTCGTCGGCGCTGGTCAGATTCAGAACAGCGGTCCAGAAGCCCTGATACGCCTCGACATCGACCTCATGCAGCTGCCGACGCCCAACGGCCTCGTCGCAGCGATGGCCGGCGAAGAGTGGTTCTTCCAGGCGTGGCACCGCGAGTTCACCACCGTTCCGACGTCTAACTTCAGCGGGGCGTCGTCTGTGACGTTCCAGTAGCCGGATCGGTCGGCATGTGCGGCATGAATGCCCCGAGCAGCGCGCCCGCAGCCTCGATCGTCCCCTCGGCTCCGAGGGGGAACCGGACGTAGGCGATAATGCAGCGTCCACCCGTCGAGAGGTTGACCCGCACCGTGTCGTAGGTCTTCGCGGGCTTGCCGCCGGAGCGACCTTTCGGATCTCCTTCTGATTCCGAACCCTCCGCGGACGGCTGCTCCTTCGCGCTGTCCCCGCCGTCCGAAGCTTCCTCGGCTGCGGGCGTGTGACGAAGACGAGCGAAGTTGGCGCTGAAGCCCTGCCACTCAAAGAACCCTGCGTCCTGGAGTTTGGGCTTCTTAGGCTCGCCGTCCTTCCCGCCGCCCTTGTCGCCACCAGGAGGGCCACCGGAGCGACCGCGCCTCCCTCCACTACCACCGCGCCCGCCGCGGCCGCCGCGGCCACCACCGCCGCCGGGAGAGTCGAAACGAAGCTTCTGAAACTGCTCTTCGAGAACGGACTCGGCCCGCGCAGCCGGAAACTCCATGAGGGTCAACGATTCGGGCTCACTGCCCGGCTCGATCCCCAAGCTCTTCGCAGCTGCGTCCCCGGCAGAGCGGGCACGCTCATAGGTCAGCACGATCTCCCGCGATGGGAGCCGGCGCGCCTCCGTCGGCGCGAGACCGAAGGGCACGGGCTGAGCCACGGACTCGAACATCTTCGAGGCCGTCTCCACAGGATCGAGAACAGCTCCCCGTGGCTGCACCAGGAAATTCACACCCCCCCCGAGGAAGGCCAGCAGGATGAGCGTCCCTAGGACCCAGAGGGGAGACACAGATCTCGTCGAGCCGTCCTGCGGCCCAGGTGGAAGCGTCTTATCCATCGACATGGGATCCTCGAGTGACTTGCCCATCACTTATCCGAATCCCCATCAGACTTCGTGGCTGACTCATCGGACTCAACGTCCCCTTCGGGCGTCAGGCTCCCCGGGAAAGAATCCAGATCGAACGGCCGGAGGAACTTCTCGACCTCCTCGTCCTTGATCGGCTCACTCGAGCCAGGACGCTGGAAGAATGCGAGCAAGTCGAAGAGCGTGCCCTCTTGATCCGAGCCCGTGAAGCCCTCGCGTAGCCACACGACTGCCCCGGCTCCACGAACCTCGTCGAGACCGGACAGTTGAACGTGGAGCTGGTCATTCACCATCTCGGGTACGACGCGCCCCCGAAGTGTTTTGCCGTTCACTTCAAAAGTTCGGTCCTCATGGAGCGGCGTCCCCGCCGGAGCCATGGCTGCCTTGTCGGCCTGGGACTGCTCGAGCTTCACGAGGGTGATGCTGAGCGCGTTCGGTCCCATGTTCCGATTCGAGTCGGTCGGCATCGGAAGGCCGCGACCGAACCAGTACGCCTCGACCCCGCTGCTGAATGGCACCTCGCCCCCTATCAGGAGCTCGAACTCCCCTGGAGTGCGCGATTCGTCCTGGGGAGTCTTCGGATCGTCCTCGAGCCCGGTTTTCTCCCCGCGAGCGGAATCGTCGTAGCGCACGATGCCTGCCAGGGACGTCCACGACGTGTCCTTGTTCACCAGTCCGCTGTAGAGCTGGAGGAACCACGCCGCTGTGGCCACGAATAGGAAACCCGGGATCAGGCACCCGCAGCCCGTCAAGATCATCCAGCGCGGAGGACCCTTGCGCGCCCTGGGTACGCCGTCCAGCTCTTCGTCGAAATTGTCCTCAACCACGGTTCGTGTCCTCCCAGCTGTAGAAGCCCTGACCCGATTTCTTACCGAGTTCGCCGCGCTCCACCATGTCGCGCAGGAGCTGAGGCGGCTCAAAGCGTTCGCCGAGCTCCCCCTTGAGGTAGTCCGCGATCGCAAGGCGAACGTCAAGGCCCACGAGATCGGTGAGCTTCAGCGGCCCCATCGGGAACCCGTAGCCCAGCGTCATCGCCTTGTCGATGTCTTCGGCGGACGCGACCTTTTCCTCCACCATGCGAATGGCCTCCATGCCGATGGCAATGCCCAGGCGGGACGAGGCGAAGCCGGGCGCGTCGCGGACGTCGATCGGCTGCTTGCCCATCCGGCGCGCCAGGTCGAGCGCCATCTCGGCTGCTGCGTCCGAAGAGTGCTCGGTCCGCACGACCTCGACGAGCTTCATGATGTGCACAGGGTTGAAGAAGTGCATCCCGACCACGCGCTCGGGTGAGTCAGCGGCCTCGGCGATTTCTTTGATCGAAAGGGAGGATGTGTTCGTGGCCAGAACAACGTCAGGCCCGAGCTTCGAACCTAGCTCCCCAAAGATCTTCGCCTTGAGCTCCATGCGCTCTGGCACGGCCTCGATCACGATATCGACCCCGTCGATCGCGGCGTCCAGGTCCGATGTCCCCGTCAAGAGCGCGAGCGCGGCATCTCGCTGCTCCTCCGTGACCTTCCCGCGGGCCACCCCCTTCTCAAGGTTGGCCGCTGCCTTCAAGCGACCCGCCTCGACGGCTTCGTCCGAAATGTCATAGAGGCGCGTTTCGATGCCAGAAGCGGCGAGGACGTGGGCGATGCCATGCCCCATGGTGCCCGCGCCGATAACGGCAGCACGCTGAATCGAAGAGGCCGGGCCTTCCATGGATGTGTTGTCTTGTGAGGTCATGGGGAGTGTTGCTATGAGCGAGGCTTTGAGCGAACGAGGACTCAAGCGGTCAGAAGGTCAGCACAAGCTTGCCGACGACTTCGCGTCCTTCGAGCATGCGATGCGCCTCAGCGATCTCTTCGATCGGCAGAACGCTGTGGACGACGGGACGGAAGAGACCGCTCGCTACGCCGTCGAGAATCTCGCGAAACGCGGAGCGCGGACCCATCGTGGACCCGAGCACCGACTGGTTCTTCATGAAAAGATGCGGCAACGTGATCGATACTTTCGGGCCAGTGGTTCCGCCGCACGTCACGAGCCGCCCGCAGCGCGCGAGGGACCGCATGGCGCCGTCCCAGGTCGCAGGACCGATGTGCTCAAAGACCACGTCCGCGCCGCGGCCCTCCGTGAGCGCCTTGACCTCCTTCGGCCAGCCCTCGTCGCGGTGGTTCAGGACCGCATCAGCGCCCAGATCCCTGCCGAGGGCGCGTTTTCCCTCGCTCCCGGCCGTCGCGATCACGCGACAGCCGTGGGCCTTGGCGATCTGAATCGCGGCCGAGCCTACGCCCGAGGCCGCGCCGAGCACGAGCACGGTCTCGCCGCTCTGGATCTTCGCCCGGTGATGGAGCATCCCCCACGCAGTCACGAAGACCAGCGGCACGGCCGCGGTTTGAATGAGATCGAGGCCCGCGGGCAGCGGCGTCACGTAGCGCGCCTGGACGCAGACGTACTCGGCTGCCAGCCCGGAAGAATGCTCGCCCCGGATGCCGTAATCCGGCGCCAGGTGGTCCATGCCCGCTAGAACCTCGGGACCGTCCACCAGCGTGTAGCCCGGCTCGATCAGCACGGGCATCCCGATCGCCACTCCAGCGCCAACTCCAGGCCCAAGCGCATCGATGACGCCCGTGCCGTCACAGCCGGGCACGTGGGGCATCGGAATCTCCACGCCGGGCAAGCCACGGCGTACCCAGACGTCCAGATGGTTGAGCGAGATCGCCGCCACCTTGACCCGGACCTCACCTTCCGCCGGCTCAGGCACGGGTAGCTCGACCATCCGCAGGGCCTCGGGGCCCCCGTGCTCGACAAGGTGCACAGCTCGCATCCGCGCCGGTGCCTTCGAATCGGACGTCATCACCGGCCCTTGAACTCTGCTTTGCGCTTCTCCGTAAACGCGGCGATCCCCTCGCGCGCGTCCTCGGACTGGAAGAGTCGCTGCTGGAGCTCACGCTCCAGCGCGAGCCCGGACTCGAGGGGCAGGTCCACGCCGCTTTGCACAGCGCGCTTGATCAGCCCGACGGACATGCCGGCCTTCTGCGGCGGGCAGTAGCCGCGCGCTTTCTCGAGGATGGCGTCGAGGAACTCAGCCTCATCCGCGGCGTCGATCTGGCCGTTGATCAGCCCAAGCGCTTCGGCGCGATCATAGTCGAAGGTCGCGCCATCGGCCATCAGCTCGATCGCCCGCGAGGCTCCGACTGCCCGCGCGAGGCGCTGGGTTCCACCCGTGCCAGGGAGAACGCCAAGCGCCACCTCGGGCAGTCCGCACTTGCCAGATCCCCGGCGCGCGTAGCGCAGGTCCGCTGACATGGCGATCTCGAGCCCGCCACCCACGCAGTGCCCACCTAGCGCCGCGATGACGAGCTTCGACGTGTTCTCAAGGCGGAGCATCGTCTCGTTCGCATGCAGGCAGAACGCGTACTTGTAGGTCGGCGTGACGGCGTCAAGCATCGAGATGTCAGCGCCAGCACAGAAGAACTTCTCCCCCGCCCCCGCGATGACGATCACAAAGATTTCAGCGTCGAAACGAGCGCGCAGGATCGCCTCGTCAAAGTCCCGCATCATCTCGTAGGAATAGCCGTTGGCCGGCGCATTCGTGAGCGTAATGAGGGCC